>JANLPY010000358.1:0-1635 GCA_031367505.1 Hyphomicrobiaceae bacterium
GATCGCACTGACCAACATGATCATCGGCATCCCGTTCGAAAAAGAGTCAGCGCCTACGCTGCAGGGCATTTTTGGCTGGATCATGCGCCCGGTGGTATGGTTGATTGGAATCCCATGGAGCGAGGCGCAAACGGCCGGATCGCTGATGGGCACCAAGACCGTTCTCAACGAATTCATCGCCTTCCTCGATCTCGCCAAGTTGTCGCCGGAGGCGCTGTCGGTGCGGAGCCGCGTCATCATGATTTACGCGCTCTGCGGCTTCGCCAACTTCGCCTCGATTGGCATCATGATTGGCGGCCTGGGAACGATTTGTCCAGAGAGACGTGCCGATATTATCGATCTCGGTTACAAAAGTCTGATCGCAGGGACGCTGGCCACGCTTTCTTGCGGCGCGCTGGTTGGCATCATCTACTAGCCGGCCCCTATGACTATCCGCACTGACATATCCTTGGCTGCGACGGCCACGCCAATCGTTGTCATTCACGACGGAAGCTTCGATGCATACCTGGCGCATGCCGACGCACGCACGCGGGCGTGGCTTTCCGCGACTGCGTTCCGCGCCAAGCCGCACACGCATGCGTTGGTGCCTTCAGCCGAGGGTGCAATTGCGCAAGTATTGGTGGGCGTAAAAGATGCCGATGATGTGTACGCCTTGTCGCATCTGCCGTTTGCGCTCCCGGCCGGCGACTACACAATCGCAAGCCATCACGACATGCTTGCGCCATACGCCGCCGCCTTGAGTTGGGGGCTCGGCAGTTATCAATTCGCCCGCTACAAGAAAGCGTCACGTGCGCCCGCGAATTTGATCGTGCCGGCGAGCGACGCACTTGCCCGCGCCGAAAAAATGCTGGCCTCCACCGCGCTCATCCGCGACCTGGTCAATACCCCCACCGAAGATATGGGGCCGCAACATTTATCCCACGTCGCGCAGGAGTTGGCACGAGAGTTCGGCGCAAGGTTTCGCGAATGGGTCGGCGAAGAATTGCTCACCCACAACTTCCCGGCAATCCACGCGGTCGGGCGCGCCAGCCACAGACCCCCGCGCTTGATTGAACTCACTTGGGGCGACGAGAAACACCCCCGCGTGGCCATCGTCGGCAAAGGCGTGTGCTTCGATACCGGTGGCCTCGATATCAAAGGTGCCGACGGCATGCGCTGGATGAAAAAAGACATGGGCGGCGGCGCGCACGCGCTCGGTCTGGCGAGACTGATCATGGCGGAAAAATTGCCAGTCTATTTGCACATGCTGGTACCCGCCGTGGAAAACGCCATCAGCGGCAATGCTTATCGTCCCGGCGATGTCATTGCCACCCGCAAAGGGCTGAGCGTAGAGATCGGCAACACGGATGCGGAAGGACGCGTCGTCCTCTCGGATGCGTTGGCACTAGCCGCCGAAAGCAAGCCCGCAATCATTATTGACTTCGCCACTCTTACCGGTGCCGCACGCGTCGCGCTCGGGCCGGAATTGCCCGCCACGTTTTGCAACGATGAGGCCTGGATATCCGCGCTCATCGATGCCAGTGAAAAAACCCGTGACCCACTATGGCGCATGCCGCTTTGGCAGTCTTACAACGCGATGATCGAGCCTGCCATCGCTGATTTGGTCAACACGGGTGGCCCGCAAGCGGGCGCGGT
>JANLPY010000370.1:0-5095 GCA_031367505.1 Hyphomicrobiaceae bacterium
TCGGCGTCTGTTATGGCTTTGTCGGCAATCGAATTCTGGCGCAGCGTCGCCGCGAAGCCGATCGCCTGATTCTTGAAGGCGTCATGCCCTGGGATGTGGATCGCGCATTCACGGAATTCGGGATGCCGATGGGTCCCTTTGCGATGGCCGATCTTGCCGGCCTTGACCTCGGTTGGTCAAAGGGAAAATCCAGCTCCTCAACTGTCCGCGAGATGCTTAACGAGCTCGGCCGCCATGGCCAGAAAGCCGGTGCCGGCTACTACGATTACGACAGCGAGCGAAAACCGCATCAGTCGTCAATTGTCGAGCAACTCATTCTGGATTTCACCGCCAAGCGCGGAATACAGAGAACGTCGATCCCGGACGAAGAAATCCTGCAACGGTGCATTTTCCCGATGATCAACGAGGGGGCCAAAATCCTCGCCGAAAAAATCGTCCCCACGGCCCGGGATATTGACGTGGTGTGGGTGAACGGCTACGGCTTTCCGCGGCGCCGGGGCGGTCCGATGTACTACGCCGATTCGCTTGGTCTCTCGAACATCGTCGGCAAGCTTCGCGACTTTGAAAAGCGACTCGGTTCGGACTTCAAGCCGGCGCCCCTGCTGGAGCAATTGGCGGCCAGCGGACGAACATTTCAGCAGATTTAGAAGAGGCGGTTCAAATGCGTTCCAGGGCAAGCGCGATGCCCTGCCCGACGCCGATGCACATCGTTACCAAACCACGTTGTCCTGAAACTTTCTCGAGTTGATGAACCGCGGTCTGCACCAGACGGACGCCGCTCATTCCGAGCGGATGGCCCAGTGCGATCGCACCTCCGTTGGGATTCACATGCTCGGCGGCATCGGATAACCCAAGCTGACGCATGACCGTCAGGCTTTGTGCGGCAAACGCCTCGTTGATCTCGATGGTATCGAAATCCGACAGCGAAAGATTCAATTGCCCGAGCAGTTTGCGCGTCGCGGGTAGCGGCCCGATTCCCATGACCTTTGGCTCCACACCCGCGGTCGCCATGCCGAGAAAACGCGCCCGCGGCCGCAAGCCATGGCGCTTGACCGCTGCGCCGCTGGCAATAATCATTGCGGCGGCGCCATCGTTGATCCCGGAGGCGTTACCGGCGGTAATCGTTCCGTCCGGTGGAAACATGCACTTGAGCTTGGCAAGACTTTCAAGCGAAGTATCCTTGCGCGGATGCTCGTCGTGGCTCACGACGACATCACCACCCTTCTTCGAAGGCAAAGTAACCGGAATGATTTCCTCGGCAAAGAAACCATGCTCCTGGGCAAGCACGGCACGCTGATGGCTACGCAAGGCGAATGCGTCCTGATCGGCGCGACTGATGCCATAAAGGCTGGCGAGGTTTTCCGCTGTTTGCGGCATGGTATCGACCCCGACCATCGATTGAAGTTTCGGATTGATGAAGCGCCATCCCATCGTGGTGTCCTGTAGGGATTGCGCGCGACCGAATGCGCCATCCGACTTGCCCATCACGTAAGGAGCACGGGTCATCGACTCGACGCCACCGGCTATCGCCAGTTCGATTTCACCGACGCATATCGCACGTGCGGCACTACCCACCGCGTCAGCGCCGGAACCGCATAGTCGATTGATGGTGGCACCCGGCACCGAGTGAGGCAGCCCGGCCAGCAGCAACGCCATGCGCGCGACATTGCGATTGTCCTCGCCGGCTTGATTGGCACAACCGTAGAGCACTTCTTCAATCGCATCTGCCTGCAGCGCCTTGTTTCGATCCAGTAGTGCGCGTATCGGCATCGCCGCCAGATCATCCGCACGAATCGCCGCCAGCGATCCGCCATAGCGGCCAATTGGCGTACGAATCGCATCGCAGATGAATGCATCGGAAATCTTCAATTAATCCTCCTTCAATGGACTTTCGCCAGGCTGGTTTCATGAATCGTCCGGGTCCGCCCGCTCTGTAGCCCAAAATCGGGATGGCGTTGACCCGCTTGATATTCCTGCTATATCCTTAAAGAATAACAAAATTAGCGGATAAGGAGTTGTCATGCATTATTACCTGAACAAGCAAGTTGAATGGTTTGAGAAGACCCGTGCGCTGATCGCCAGCACGCAAAGTCCGCGGCACAAGGCGATACTCAATACCTATATCCATCATGTCGGCTACGAACTGGTCGGAGAAGGCGAACGCCTTTTCCAGCCGGACATGATGGTGGAAGAGCCCTATTACCGAATCCTCGGCTTGGGAGAGCCGAAGCTGAACGAGTACCGGGGAAAGACCGCGATCAAGAAGCGCTTCTATGACAACCTGAACGAAGCGGTGGTGCTCGTTTACGACGAAACCACGGCGGTTGCCGACTGGGGGCTGGCGATGTTCGCCACCGTCGCGACCATCATGTCACCGGAACAGATGGTCGCCGCCGGCATTGAAGTCGAAGACAAGGAGTCGCATCATGTGCTCGAATACTTCTGCGCCGAACGCTGGCCTTTCGATGACCGGGCAAGAGTCATGGCGGAAGAAGTCTTCCAGATCGGTGACACCAAGATCACCAGGGTTGCTCCGGAAGACAATTTGACGACAGCAGCCCGCAACGAAGCGGTAAGACGTTTTCTCCCCGCCTAAACCTCGAAAGCAAACGCAGGATGGCTGCCAATCGAAACCGGTGGAGAGTCCGCTTCATGGCGGCTTTGGCAGTTTCGAAACTCACCGGGCGTGAGGCCGAAGTAGCGCATGCGGCTGAAGCCGACATCGGAGGAATACCCGGGCCGCGATGCCACCTCGGCAATCGGCAGATGCGCCAGCTTGAGCAGATCGCAGACCAGCGCCAAGCGCACCCGCGTCAAATAGTGGATCGGCGAGTCCCCCGCCGCCTTGGCGAAATCCTCGGCAAGCTCGGAACGCGACATGCCGACACGGGAAGTCAGCACAGCGATCGTCCAGGTTCGTTCCGGTTGGGCATTCAGCAGGCTGACCGCTTTCCGTATCCGGGCGTCACTCTGGTCTTCGAGAACCGGGATCTCACCTACGCGAATGGCATCGGCGCGAAGCGCCTGGATCAGGCAGATTTCTGCCAGACGGCTGCCGATGACTGCGGCACCCGGCCCCGACAACACACCCTGCAAGGATCGCAAACTGCCCAGCGGGCCGACCCAACTGGGCGTGCATTGATCGAAGGACTTGATGAGCAGCATCACCGGCGTGGCTTGGCGCATGAAACCGAGTCGCGCATTGTCCAGCACAAACTCGCCCTCGACGAAGACCGCCTCGGTCTCGCGGGTACCAACGCGTTCCCACATCAATACGTTTGCTGTGGAGTGGCCGACATTGCGCTCGATGGCGCTTTGCTCGCCGGTACCGGTACCGATCCTGACCTGCGGAAAGCCGATAGAGACAACCACATCGCCCTTTTCCATCCGGATTTCCGTACTTCCGGCAAAAAGGCTGGTACCGCCGTTCAGGACGATGAAACAACCGATATGCGAGCCATGGGAGCGATCAACGGATTCAGACGTACTGTTGTGACGTTCGGCTTGCGGCGTGATGTAATTTGCGGCTACAACAACCAGAAGGAGGATGGACACCATGAACGACATGACCAATTTTGGCATTTCGACGACCGGCCTCATCGCGCAGATGCGCCCGATTTCGGCGGATTCGCACATTGTCGAGCCGCCGAACTGTTACATCGACCGTATTGATCCAAAATTTCGCGACATGGCGCCCCATGTCGTCCGCGATCCGCAAAAAGGCGACATCTACGTCATTGACCAGATGACGGGTTCCGTGCCGATGGGCCTGATCGCTGCCGCCGGCGTGGATCCGCGCAAGATGCGCATTGAAGGCGCGCGCTTTGAAGAACTGCATCGCGGCGGCTGGAACGCCAAGGACCGCATTGCCGATCAGGATCGGGACGGTGTGGTCGCTGAAATCATCTATCCCTCGGTCGGCATGATGCTCTGCAATCATCCCAACTTCGACTACAAGAATGCCTGCTTCCGCGCTTACAACGGCTGGTTGGAAGAAGAGTTTGTCGCCGGCGCGCCGGATCGTGTCTTCGGCATTGGGCAGACGGCAGCGCGTTCACCCGCGGAGTTGATCGAGGACATGCGTCGCATCAAGGAAGCCGGATTCGTCGGCGTCATGTTGCCGGGATTTCCGCAGGAAGAAGACTATGACAGCCTGATCTACGATCCGGTGTGGCGCGCAGCCATCGAACTGGAACTGCCGATCAGCTTCCACGTGCTGACCTCGCGCAGCGACACCACGTCAGGTTTGATGTCAGGGCAAAGCCGCGGTCCCAAGGTCAATAGCTTCCAGTCGATCATCCGCGCCTGCCAGGACATCATCGGCATGTTCATCTACAGCGGCGTCTTTGAACGCCATCCTGAATTGAGGGTCATTACCGTGGAGGCTGATGCCGGCTGGGCACCACATTACATGTACCGGATGGACCACGCCTTCAATCGCCACCGCCACTGGCTCGATGGCGGCACCACGCTGACCAGGATGCCGAGCGAATATTTTCGCGAAAACATCTACATGACGTTCCAGGATGACTGGGTTGCGTTCCAGATGACCAGCTTCTTCAATCCGCGCCGGCTGATGTGGGCCAACGACTTCCCCCACTCCGACTCAACCTGGCCCAACAGCCAGCAACTTCTGGCAGACAACGCGAAACACATGAGCCTCGAAAATCTCAAATGGATTCTCCACGACAACGTGGCGGAGCTTTACAAACTGAAGGTCTAGTCCGTCAAAGATCCCGCCTTGGCGAACCCGGAAGAACTTCCGGGTTCGCAATTTTTTCGCGGCGGCATTCCAGAAAAACAATACAGATTGATGGAGAGAGAATAATGGCGACGCAGACCAGCGCATCGAAGCAGGAAGCAAGCACCACGGAAGCGGAATTGCCCCCGCTGCGTCGGCAGCTGGTTGAAATGGTCTTTGATCCGGACAAGGCCTTCAACCTACCCGAAGCCGAGTTGCAGCCGCTGCGCCTCAAGGCAGCACAGGAACTGTTCCTGACGAGACGCGAGCAGATTCCGCTGCTGCGCAAGCGTGCCGAGGACGCTGGCATTGATGTAATCAAATCACTCGACGACCTGGTGCCGCTGCTGTTCG
>JANLPY010000401.1:0-1813 GCA_031367505.1 Hyphomicrobiaceae bacterium
GAGGACGGCGCTGCCGCCAGGGCGCAGGCGGAACGTGATGCCCGTGTCGGTGCGATGTTGTCAACACCCTGTCGTGACAAGATCAAGAATCACAAGATCCTGGTCCTGATCGGCGAGGAAAAGAACGGCGTGATACAAGCCAGACAGGCGTCGTTCAGTCCGCACTTCGAGGCGGTGAACCAGCGTCTCCGGAGCCTCGGTCTGCGTACCTACACCGCCGAAGAAATCCGCCGCCAGGTGGCGCAGGCGGAAATTGACGCATATTTCAAGAACGATCCTGACGCTGCGCTTTCGGCGGCCAAGCGCATGGCCGCAAGCTACACGCTCCGCGGCCTGATATCCTCTACGGCGACCGTCAACCCGGTACTCAAGATCAACCAGGTCGCGGTCGGCATGCATTTCATGCTCACCGGCGCCAACGGCCGAAAGATTTCCGAAACCCAGACCCGCGACCAGAGCTATGCGGGGGCCGACGTTGGCGCCATGTCGCTGACGCTCATCAACGAGCAGGCCGAAGAAGCCGTCGCACGGCTCTATAGCGATTATTGTCAACAGGACACGGGCCGCAAGTAAGTTCTTGCAGGACCGATTCAGGAGTAAAGCAGCATGAAACCCATCGTCATTTTCACCACCGCCCTGCTCGCGCTTGGCGCCATCGAAGCCGCGGCGCAGCCCAAATTCGGCAATCCGTCGCCCACTGCCGGCAGCAGCACATCGCAACAAGCGAACGACGCCGCGGATCAGGCCGCCTACAAGCCGGTCGAATACGCGAACAAAGACAAGAAGGGGCCCGCCCTCGTCGTGATTCCCGGCGAAGTGAAAAGCAATAATGCCGCCTTTGCGCAAAAGTTCGGTCCCAACAACATCGCCGACTTCGCCGAGATAGAGCTTTCGCAGGCCAATTTTCCGGTTCTGGAGCGCGCCAACCTCGGTCCCTTGCTCAACGAGGTTGCGCTGGCCTACAACCTCGGCGACCCGAACGCGGCACGCAAGACCATGCAGGTTGGCAAACTCAAGAGCACCAAGTGGATCGTCAAGTTCGATATCCTCAAGGCCGAGCAGATAGCGGAGAACAAGAAGGGCTTTGATGGACGGGCGCTCGGCGCGCTCGGCGGGCTCTTCGGGCTTGGCGGGTCGGTAGCCGGCGCCGTGGTTTCCAACGTCCAGACCAACGAATCGACCGGCGTATGGCTGGTAGGCATGCGCTACAAGATCATGGATGCCAACACCACCGAGCAGGTGGCGCAGGGCTATCAGGAATTGAAAATGGAAGTCGGGCAGTCCAATACGTCGGTGATGGGTGTCTCGCAGGGCGCGAAGGGCGGAGTCGGCCTGGACACCATGGTGCAGCGCCTGGTACAGACGGCGGTTTGGGAAATCGACAACAAGTACAAATAGGGAAACACTGAATAAGTCCGTACGTAACGAAAGTCGCTATTGCAAGGACCTGAATTGATTGACACCCATGGTTCAGAGTCCGAATTCCAGGGACTTATTCAGCGTTTTCGTAGGCTTATTCCGGCGTCCGCCGGAATCACTGTTCAGGCTGGAGCGGTGCCGGTGGCGCCGCTCAATTTGAACTGAGTGCAGCTTGCTGCGCGTGGCTTCCGCGAGGGGTCGTTGATGACTGGGATTTCCAGGCTTGGCAAGTACGAGATTCGCCGCGAACTCGGGCGCGGCGCGATGGGTGTTGTCTACGAAGGCTTCGATCCTGTCATTGAACGCGTCGTGGCGATCAAGACCATCCGTTCGGAACAATTCGAGCCTTCGCAAATGGCGGAGATGCTGGCGCGATTCAAGCGTGAGGCGCAGG
>JANLPY010000419.1:0-9763 GCA_031367505.1 Hyphomicrobiaceae bacterium
AGGCGCTTTTCGCTGTTGCCGGTGCGGGCCAGCCGCTCCGTTGCCCACGGCTGCAGGAATTTCACTTCCCACGTGTTCGGCGTCAACACCAGCGCCGTCTGGCCGGGATAGAGGCCGTTCGTTGCGGTCCGCGCCGCAGCCGCACCGACGAACCGGTTGGGCACGAACTTGTGCTGGCCGAAGTCTGAGCGGTAGATATCAACGGCGCCGTAAACGATCTGCTTCGACTGGCCGTTGAGTTCGTTGTAGTTCTGGCCGATGCCGGCGAACGTCGAAGCCGTCTGCTTCTTTGAGCCGGACATCATAATCGTCGAAGGCTCGCCGCCGGCATCCCAGCACAATTTGATCACGGCCTTCATCAGCGTTTCCGTAAACGCTCGCGCCGTGCCATCCACAGCGATATTTACGAGGCCGGTGCCGGATTGATAACCGCCGCTCGAGCCCGCCGCGCCGCGCGAGAAGTTGGTCGTGATCCACGACTCAGCGCCAGCGGCTTGCCCGCCCGTCGTGGAGTTGCCAGCCACAGAGGCATAGTTGCCGCAGATGCGCATCTCAACGTCACGCTTCAGCGCCCGGCCGGCCTTGGCGACCTGATACTTCAGCTCGTCGGCGCGACCCGCTGCATCAACCGCGCGCGCCGTGTCCGAGACGATAACCGTCTCGTTGAACAGCTGCACGTAGTTCTTGAGGCGATCGGGCTGCGTTGTGGTGCTGCCCGTCGCATCGTCGCCTTCAATCGTCACGTTCGACGGATTTGGGCTGCGTAGGGTATCACGCAGCCATTCCGGCGTTCGGTTCTTCGCCGTGCCCTTCCTCGCCATGGAGTAGAACGGCGTTTCGTCCGGTGCGATGTTGGTGATGACGTCCGACAAATCTTCCCGTATGCCGACCATTGCGAAGGTCTGCACGGTATTGGTAGGTACAGCCATTGTCGTGTCCTTATGAGATCAAGCGGCCGATGGCGTCGGCGGCGTCGTCCATGGAGTTGCTCTCCTGAAGACGGCGCATCGAGCTATCAAAGCCGGTCTGTTTCTGGTTTCCGGTGTCGCGGGCGCTTCCCTTGATCAGCTTCGGCTTGCTCTTCACGACGCGAATGGCCGCGCTCTGAGCCTTCAGTCCCTGCCGATAGGCGAGCGCGTCTTTCGCCAAAGCGTAGAAGCGCGCATCCACGATTGAATTGAGTGTTTCGTCGTCGACGCCGTAGAAGCGGTGGAGATCATTGCGCACGTCACGTGCGGTGGCCTCCTTCGACAGCTCCGGCCATATCTCCATGACCTTGCCCCGCTCACGCGTGTGTTTTGCACGGTGGAGAGCCTCTTGGTCACGGGCCTGCTCAGCTTCCAGCGCCGCCCGGTTCTGCCTGATGGCGTGGAGCTGGTTGCCCATCTCCTGTGCCAATTGCATTTGCCGGTGATAGGCCTCTGGATTGTAATTGGGGCTGCCTGGATTGATGAGATCCATGTTGGGCTGTGGCGGCTGCAGCATCGCCTCGTATTGCTGGGCCATGCGCACCAGGTTGCCGCGCATTTGCACGGTCTGGTAAATCTCACGGTCGTATTCGATCGGCGGCGGCGATCCCCGGCGCACCTTCTCGATCTCTTCCTTGAGCGCTTCCCGCTCCTGATAGCCCTGCCAGACGTCATCGACCTTCAGACGACGCGGCTCGCCGCCTTCCTTCTCAGCGGGAATCTCGATCCAGTTCTCTTCATCGGCCCCGGCCTCGACGGGCGCGGCTTCATCGATGGCCGCTTTCTGCAGCGGACCTGGGTTGCTGTTTGACTTCGAGCGGACCTCAGCCTCCCGTGCGGCCAGTGCCCGCTCACGCTCAGCCCATTGGCCGTTCTGATCGCGCGGCTGAGGCACTTGCCTCGGCGGCGTTACCCCGCGCTGGGCGTCTTCGAACGAGATCGGCGGCGGCAACGAATCAACATCGGGCATGCTGCGCACAGCAGCGTCGAGGCTGCCGTCGTTTAGGTCGTCAGACATTTAGGTCAACTCCAACTTTTTGTTTGCGTAGTCTCCCGCCGCAACCGTGGCCGCGATCATCTGTCGGACCTTGCGGATGGCATGCAGCTCCAGCGCTGCATCACGCCGCGCTTCGTCATCGGTGGGTTTGGCCGCCACCATCCGGTCAATGAGAGCGCGCTCGACGTGGTCGAACCAGGATTGCGGTGCATCGCCGAGCAGCGGGCGCAAAAAAGCCGCCTCGTGGGCGGCTGAAACCAGCGTATCGATTTTGTCGGCGGGAGTTCTCACCCGTCGTTCTCAATAAGATGGAACGCAGGGCCCACTATGATTTGTCGGTAAGCTTTCCCAACTCTCTCCTTGATCGTTGCGATGTCCTCTATAGGTAAGATTAGCGGTTCTTTCGATCCGTTTATTCTTTGCGCCAAATTCCATAGCATACACTTGTCCTCACCTCTCAGACCGCCATCATCTTTAAGCTCGGACAACAGAGCGTTTACGGCGATAGCTCGAAGCGTTAGAGGCTTAGCGCCGTCCTTCATTACTTCACCATCCAAGCCTTCGATCACTCTGGAAAAATCGATCTTCATTTTTCCTCCCTAATTGCTCCTGCCAATTCAAACCACGCGGCGTGTATATCTTCATAGGCTTTCTCTGTGGTGACACCAACCGCAAATGACAAATTTATTGCTTCCCCATGACGAGACACTCCTGTCACTTTGCAGTGCGCCGGTCCTGTTTCAGATGTCAACAATACGCGATCTGGGCTGGCATAGGATGCTAGGTGCTGGATTGCGGTTGCAACGTTGCGTGATGTTATCATACGAATGTAACCGACCTCCATGATCCACCGCTTCTTGAGTACAACTTATTATTCGTCGAGTCATAGACAAGATACGCCATTCCGCTTGTTGGTGTAATCGCTCCAGTCGGCGTGCCAGCGCAACTCTGTATCTCGATGCCACCCGCTGTTGCACTTGTCGCGACCGACCCGGCGCCTAGCGTGATCGTGCCGGACGATTTCATGATGACGTTGCCCGTCAACGTCGCCGCCGAGTTGCCTGTGAAGTAGATGTTTCCGCTGTTCACCGTGTTCTGGAAGTAGATATCGTTTCCGTTCGGCAGCAGACGGAACGTCGATGTTGCGCCGCTGCAGCTTATGAGGAGCGCCGGCCCGGCATCGTTGCCTAGCGACGTCGTCGTGGCGCCGTTCTTCAGCATCAGGAAGCTGTCGAACGAATAGCCGCTGGCTGCTCCGGCGAACGCCAGCGCGTCTGCGCTGTGCGTGATCGTCACATCGCCATTGTTAAAATTGATGACGGCGCCGGATGCTAAAAACGCATTAGACCACATTAAAGATGTTGTGCCTAAAGCTGAGCCACCCGACGACGTAGGGACGGCGTTTCTAGAAAATTCGATAGCGCCCGTTGACGCGGCCCCAAGCCGGACAGTCCCCGCGCCTTTTGCGTCAATAGATAGGCCCTCATCGGTGCCTGACGAAATAGCCGCAACCGCAACGCGGCCTGCAGCGGCGGCCCCGGCTATAGATAGTCCAGTGGCAACAGACGCGGTTGATGCATTGATTTTAAGTACGGGATTGGTTGCACCGTTTGCGCCGACGGCCAGCGCGCTCGCGGATGTTGACGTTACGGCTGCCAACGAGTCAAACGTATAACCCAACGCGGCGCCACCGAACGCAAGAACATTGCTCGAATGAGTAATTGTCACATCACCATTTGCGAAGTTGATGACGGAACCACTGGCCAGAAAAAGGTTAGACCATTGCAAGGCCGTAGTGCCCAGCGCCGCACCACCTGAAGCCGCCGGAACAATATTAACAGACGATGAAGCAAACGAAGAACTAATGCGGAATTTTTCTACGCCGCTAGAATTCAACCTAAGTTCTGTATTGCTTGGAAAAATGAAACCTGTTGTGCAGTCATTAAACACAATTCCTTGATTTACCATGTCGATATCATAATTAACGCCTACACGGATGCTAGCCGCCGTACAGTTCCCGTCTGTTCCGAGCCAGTAGATAGTCTGACCATCACCGGTAGCTGACTGTACGGTGTTGCCATCGATTAGAGTGTCAATAACCTTTCCGGCTGTACCGCTTGTTATGATGATCCCGATTTTCTCAGATGATGATATTCCTCCTGAGTTTCCAGGGTTTAAGATTTTGTTGCCAATAATAGAAGTATTTTGCAAATACCCAGTGCCGCCGTCGTAGGCGACGCTGATAGCGTTTTTGCCGTTGTACGAAAACTCATTGTCCTGAAAGACGTTGGAACTTGTCTGGTCGGATAGACCGCCCTGAGACAAACCAGCGCCGAAAGAAATGCAGCCGTATAAGATATTGCCGGAAACTTCGGTAAATGAACTGCCGATAAGGCCGATTAGGTCGCCCGATCCGGCGGAGGCCGCCGCACCGCTCAAGGTCGGCAGCGTCCCACTGACGGTAAGCGTGGTTGATGTCACGGCGGTGATCGTAAATTCTAGGCCGTTGCTGACGACAAAGAACATTCCAGGCTGTATACCGGAAAACGTGGGCCCGCTAACGCGCGTTACTGTGCTGCCTGATGTGTTTACCGTGAGACGGTTTCCGCGACCTCCTACGATCGTTCCGGTTATCGTGTTCCCAGTGATCTGCCCATAATTGCTCTGCTGAATAAGCATGCCTCGGCCAATGCCGCTAATTTGGTTGTTATGGATGACCGGGAAGGAATCTGTTGCGGATGCGGAAGAGGAAAAGCAACCGATTGCCGTTCCATAGCAGTTAGACATTATATTCCCGACGAACTTGGTTCTAAGGGCGGAGGTCGCGACTAAGTAGCCAGGCGAGTTTTGAATTGTGCAGTATTTTACGGTGAGATCGTTGCCTGTGTAGGCATGGACCAGAACGACGCTTCCGTTATCCGTGTTGCCGCTGCGGTTTCCATCGACGATAACGTTTTCAAGCGTTGCACCGTTTGCGCTTGTCCCCGACACGAGAACTGACAGGTTTGCGCCATTGGCCTGAGTTACCGTTGCAAGTCCATCGCCAAGCAGGCGCACGCCAGCTTTCATAACGATGAAGGACCCTACGCGATAAGTCCCTGCGGTCAAATATACTGTTCCGATGTTTCCAGCCAAAGCTGCTGCAAGAGCAGCATTAATTGCCGACGCATCGTCTGTCGTTCCATTACCGGTGGCCCCGAAGTCCTTTGCATTAATGAAGTCTGATGACTTTGAATTCCATGTTCGGGCCGTTGCGCCCGTGCCGGATTGCAAAAAACCGGACCACGTTGGATCAGTTCCAATCCCGTTCGTTTGCAGAAGATAGCCCGCTGCGGCCGCAGCGAGACGTGTGTTGGTCGTTGCGCTGCGGAAAATCAGGTCTCCGCGCGTCGTCGCAGGCGCAAGAGCGTCAAATGCAGCCGGAGCGGTTACTTGCCCCGTTCCACCAGTGTTGATTGGCAGTATGCCGGTGACGCCCGTGGTGAGAGGCAGACCGCTTGCGTTTGTAAGAACCCCGGATGCTGGAGTGCCAAGCGCGGGATTCGTGAGCGTCGGCGCCGTCAACGTCTTGTTGGTCAGCGTCTGTACGCCGGACAGCGTCGCGACCGTCGAGTCAATCGCGAACTGCGTGCCGGTCAGTGCCAGGCCGGTGCCGGCCGTGTAAGAACCGGCGCCCGAGAACTGCGACCACGTTATGGCTGTCGAGCCAATCGTGCCGCCGGCATCAGACGTGCAAACCCAGCCCGTGTCTGCGTTTAAAGTGCCACGCTCAACAAACACAAACGCGTCCGGCACCTCCGTCCACGCATCCATATCGGCCGCGCGCGACCAAGTACCGGCGCCAGAAACATAAATACCATTCCCAGATGGCGTCGTCTGGTTCTTGACCAGCACGCGTGAGGCGCTGGTTATGATGCCGTCCAACGTCTGTTCGCCCGAAAGCGTGATGTTGGCCGTCGTCGCGCACAGCACGGACGGTTTGATGTCCAGGCCAGACGCTACACTATCAACGTATGCCGTCGTCGCTGCTTCAGACGGCCAATCGCTGCGCGCCATCCCTTACGGCCCCTTCGTTATGACAATCGTCGCCGATGCCGTGTTGGCGTCCGGCCCCTCCGAGCGCGCCCAGATATCTTGATCCGCAGTCGGGTCGACATATTCATCGCCCGGCTCCAGGATGTGCCCGGTCAGCGCTCCAGCCGTTGGTGCCGCCGCTGCATAAGCCCAGCGGATGTTGCGTCCGCTGATGCAGTCGATGCGGATGCTCTGCCCCGCAGTCGCGATCCGTGTCCAGGTCGCCGAGAGATCGACGCTTGATGTCACCAGCGCAATACTGGCCACAGCCGTGCCGCCAACCGACGCCGACATCTCCGCGTTGCCACCAACGGTGCGCGCCCACAGATGCGCCGCCATGGCAGGCTCGCCGATGCGCTCTTCACGGTTCAGCACATGGCCGTAGCCGCCAGCCGCCGGTGCCGTGGCGCCGAACGCATAGTAAATCTGGCTGCCACGCTGGTTCTGCAGATAAACCGTCTGCCCCGCCGATGCGACCTGAGTCCATGTCGGCGTGAGCATGTAGCTGGTCGTGAGCTTGGCCATCAGCTCGTCGCGCCCTTAAGCACGGTGAACGTCACCACAATGGCCTCAGACAAGATGCCGGCGGTCACGTTGCGGACCGATATCTGACAGGAGCCAGCGGCAATAGCGTTGACGCTGATGTCATACGATCCCGCCGTTCCACCGGAACTATGCGCAACGATGATGTTGTCGGCTGCCGCAATCGCTGAATTGGTCAGCGTAAACGATACCGTCGTGTATCCCGTCACTCCGCTGAAAGCAGCAATCGCGGTGCTGGCCAGCGTAATGGCGCCGTTGATCTTGTTCAGCGTCGCGCCGGTCACTTTGGATACGGTTTGCGTAACCGTTCCGCCAGAGCCCGTGCTGTACCCGACACCAGCCGTTGCGCCCGAGGACAGGATTGCCTGGAATGCCGTGAGGCTGGTTGCCGATGCCGCGCCGAGCGCTGGCGTGACAAACGTCGGGCTGGTCACCAGTGCAATGGCGCCGGACCCGCTGACGGCCGAGCCAAGCGCCGTCGCGATGCCGGTGCCGAGACCACTGATACCCGTTGCAACGGGAAGGCCCGTGCAGTTCGTCAGCGTGCCCGATGTCGGTGTGCCCAGCAGAGGTGTGACCAGCGCTGGACTCGTGGTCAGAACAATCGCGCCAGATGCGCCGCTGGCCGCCAAGCCAAGCGCTGTAATAACACCTGCGCCAAACCCGCTGACGCCGCTCGCGACCGGCAAACCCGTGCAACTCACGAGATTGCCGCTGACGGGCGTTCCAAGAGCCGGCGTTGTGAACGTTTTGTTGGTGAACGTCTGCGTGCCGCTCAGCGTCGCAACGGTGGCATCAATCGAGAACGCTGAGCCGGCAAGGGACAGGCCAGTACCAGCCGTGTACGTGACGCCACCGCTCACAGGCCATAATGACAGCATCTCTATCAGCCCTTTGTCACGATAATGCGGGACGTTGCCCCGTTCTGGCCGGCATTGTCCGACCGCGCCCAGATGTTCTGATCGATCGCTGTGTCCCGGTACTCGTTGGCTAAAGCCATGATGTGCCCGTCGAGATCGGTAGCTGGCGCCGCTGCTGAATACGCCCACCTGATCTGAGGGCCGCCGATGCCGTCGAGATGCACGTTCTGGCCGGACGCAGCGATCTGCGTCCACGTACCCGTCATATCAACAGCCGTTGTCGTGAACGCCGCGCTGGCGCCAGCCGTGCCACCCGTTGAGGCTATAATCACAGCATCGCCACCGACAGCCCGCACCCACAGATGCGCCGGCAATGATGACTCGCTCAGCTCCTCATACCGGTCGAGCACGTGCCCGGCACTGCCAGCCGCCGGTGCCGTCGCGCCATAGGCGTAGTACACTTGCCAGTCTCGAGGGTTTTGCAGATAGGCAACCTGACCCGCGCTCGCGACCTGCGTCCACGCGTCAGTCAATTTATACCGCGTCGTCTGCTTCGCCATTTATGCGTCGAGCCTCCCACCCGGCCTAAACCCGCCACCACCCTCGCCATCCGGCTTGGTTGTGCTGCCCAATGACATCGCCAGCTCCTTCTCTTGAGCCATCTTCAGCATGGCCATCTCCCGCTCCTGTTCCAGCCGGCGCAACGCCATCTCACGCTCTTGCTCAAGCCGCATCGTCGCCAGCTTCTGCTCGCCCTCGATCTTGATCGCTGCGATCTGCTGTTCCGATTGGGCCTTCACCAGAGCCAACTCGCGGGCAATCTCGGCGTCGCGTTCGCCGCGCTGCGATTTGAGCTGCGATTCGTACTGCATGGCCTGCGTGTCGGCCTGCAGCTTGGCCTGCGTCTTTTGCTGCTCGAGCTGGTGCTGGGCTTGCGCCAACTGCTGGCGGCCCTGCATGTCGGCTTGCGCGAGCTGCTGTTTTCCCTGCGCCTCGGCCACCTTCGGATCAGGACCCGGCGGCGGCGGCTGCCAGTTCGCCGGTACCTCCCGGTAAAACATCGACGCGTCCTTGTAGCCCATCACGTCGACCTGATGCGCCAGCGTCGTGCGTAACTCCCTCAGTCCGCTGATCGGGTTATCAGGGCCAAGCTGTTGCAAAATCTTCTCCTGGGCCGCCAGGATGACGCCCAGATACGCGAGCTTCTTCTCCCGGCTCTCGGCTGCCATGCCGACGTGCACCGAGATCGTCATCTCATCCGACCAGCGGCGCGGATCGATCTCAAGAGACTTGCCCTTGATCTTGACGACGCGGGCGCGGTCCTGATGCGCCACGATCAGACGCAGAAGCTTCTCGAATGCCTCCTGCAGCCCGAGCCCGAGCCAGCGTGCGACCTGCTCGATGCGGGAATTCGCCGCCGATTGCAGCGCGTCGATCCCTTGTGCGGTGTCCGTAATCGCTTTCGGCTGGATGCCCATCGCATGCCGGTTGACACCGGATGCTTCCTCGCTCCGGCGATCCCAATATTCGATCGCCTGGAATGCCGCGGCGGATACGTCCGGGGTGACAGGCGTGAACACCACTGCTTGCGGGTCGCCATCAACCGGGATCACATCACCGATGTCGTGGTCGAGCATGCGGTCGAGCAGCGTCGAATCCTTCGCCACCGCGCGCGCGTCAACGTAGGTGCGCGGCGCCAGAGACTGCGTCAGGCCGTCCATAGCCTTGCGGGTCAGAACCGTGCGGATTTTCTGAATGTCCAGCAGCGTATCCGACAGCGACCGGCCGATCAGCCGATGGCTCACCCGGATCGGCGACCAGCAAACGAACTCGCTCTCTTCGACCGCCGCGTTCTCCAGGATCGTGTTTCCGACTCGCACGATCCGGCGCAGCTCGACAATGCCATCGCCGTCGAAGTCGATGTTGACGTACTCGACTGACAGCTTGACCTTCCGCCGCGCCTGCTCACGCGAGGATTGCCGGCGGCCGCTGTCGGGCTCGTCGGGAAACCGCGATTGCAACCGCGCATCCGAAACCAGATCGATCTCGGTGTCCTTCGACGCCCAGTCGCCGAACGGATCGAGATCACGCGCCTTGTCGGGATACTCGCGAATGATGTCTTCGAGGTACCGGTCAAACACGCCACCATGATAGTCCGCATCGCGAACCGTCTTGGCCCTGCGCGAGACCCGGAAATTCTCAGGCGGGAAACACTCGACCCGTGCCCGGCCCATGCGTGGCGTTTTCTGGACCGTCATGGAGAACGTCGGCAGCGGTCCGGCCGGCATTGGCGGCTGCTGTGGGATCAATGCGCCAGGTGA
>JANLPY010000491.1:0-2764 GCA_031367505.1 Hyphomicrobiaceae bacterium
GCCACGCGCTTCGAGCACATGCATATCGTCGGTGGCGCCGGCCACGGCAAAACCCAGACCCTGCAGCATTTGATTGCCACCGATCTTGGCCAGCCCGATCCGCCGTCGCTCATCATCATCGACAGCCACGGCGACATGCTCGCCGGGATCGAACGGCTCGCTCTCTTCGATCCAGCCGGTGGCCGGCTCACCGATCGCCTCATCATCATCGATCCCGAAGATGTCGAATATCCGCCGGCCCTCAACATGTTCGACATGGGGTCGCAACGTCTGTCCACCTACACCCCGGCGCAACGCGAGCAGGTGGAGGCTGCCACCATCGAACTCTATGACTACATCTTCCGCGCCCTCGCGGCCGATCTGACGAGCAAACAAGGTGTGGCCTTCGCCTTCGTCGCACGGCTGCTGCTGACCATCGACGGTGCCACCATTCATACCTTGCGGCAACTGATGGAGGATCAAAGTCTCTCGGTCGATAAAAGCCCGTTCCACGACGCGATCGCGAAACTCGATGACACGGCACGCGCCTTCTTTGAGGTGCACTTCTTCAGCAAGGCCTTCGCCGACACCAAGCGCCAGATCGCGCGACGCATCTATGACTTCATTCGCAACAAGACATTCGAACGCATGTTTTCCTCGCCAGTCAACAAACTCGACATGTTCGAGGCGATGAACTCAGGGGCGATCGTGCTGGTAAACACCTCGAAGGCGCTCCTGAAGTCCGCGGCTTCGGCGCTGTTCGGCCGGTATATGATTGCGCTGACGCTGCGGGCGGCGTTCGAGCGCGTGGCCATTCCGCCGGAACAGCGGCGGCCGGCGTTCCTGATCATCGATGAGGCAGCCGACTACTTCGATGCCAATGTGGACGCCTTGCTGACGCAGGTGCGCAAGTTCAAATTAGGTCTGGTCTTTGCGCATCAATATTTAGATCAGCTGGACGGCGGGCTGCGATCTTCGTTCGCGGCCAACACGGCGATCAAGTTCGCCGGCGGCGTCTCCGACAAGGATGCTCGTGCACTGGCGCCCGACATGCGCTGCAAATCCGAGTTCATCACCGGGCAACACAAGCGCGATGATCACACGACCTTCGCTGCCTTCGTCCGCAATCTCACGCCAACTGCCCTGTCGCTCACGGTTCCGTTCGGCACGCTCGATCGTCTGCCGCAGCTCGCGCCGGCGTCGCACGCGGCGCTGCGGGACCGCAATCGTCGGCGCTATGCAAGTTCACCGACGACGGCCGCCCATGCAAGAAGCGGCACTACGCCTACAGTCTCGAAAGCTGTTGACGACCATGACGACGATTGGAGTTCCGGCCAGCGGCCGTCGTAAGCGAGCGCGTCGCTATGTTCAGATATGGCAGCGATACGCGGACATGTTCAAAGCACATATTTTAATTTACTTCAGTAGCTTGACGCATTTTCAGTTGTTATACTTTACGTATGGCGACAATTGCTCCTTCTCCACTATCGGCCCCGCGACGCAAGCGCCGTTTCGTGCGCGAAACCCCAAAGCCGTTCCAGTTGACCGCCCGCGACATTGCACTCATCCGGCTCGTCGCACAGCACCGCTTCTTGCGCTCCACGCAACTTTCGGATCTGGCACAGGCGCCGCACAAGAAAGTCTGTGACCGCCTGACTTGCCTATTTCACGCCGGTTACCTGGATCGACCACGGGCCCAGTTCGACCACTACCGCGAGGGTGGCGGGTCATCCCCGATCGTCTACGCGCTCGGCAAGCATGGCGCCCAACTCTTGATTAGGCATGACGGCCCTGAGATTGCAGAGGTCGACTGGGCCCGCAAGAACGATCTCGCCGGCCGGCAGTTCATCCAGCACACGCTGGCGATCGCGGACGTGCGGGTTGCATTGCAAAGCGCCATTCGCCAGCGGCCCGGCTTCCACCTCCTGGAACCAAAACAACTTCTGGAGACGGCGCCAGCCGAAACGCAGCGACGCGAGCGGCCGTGGACGTGGCGCGCGAAGGTGCATTACAACGACACCACCATCGATCTTGGTGTTGCGCCGGATTACCCATTTGCCATTCAATATCCCGACGGCCGATTCCGCGCGTTCCTCGTCGAATGTGATCGTGGCACGATGCCGGTCGATCGCTCCAATCTCCACCAGACCAGTCTCAAGCGGAAATTCCTGGCCTACGCTGCCGCTAAGCGCGCCGATCTGCATCAGCGCCAGTTCGGTTGGAAGGCGTTTCGCGTGCTCCTGATCACCACCAACAAGCAACGGGCTGATAATGTACTCGCCACGATCCGCGGGTGCGTGCACGAGAACGGCCGTGGGCTGTTCTTGATCGCCGATCGCCAATCCCTAACAACAGCCGACATCATTTCATATCCCTGGCGCGATGCACGCGGGCTGACACATGCTCTCGTCTGAGACTTGACGACGGATCACGCAGGCCAGAATTCTCTATCATACCGCGCCCTCGCGTTGCGCCGCCGACGTCAAGCGTTCGGGCTAAGCGGCCCTCTCACCGATTGCTCACCACGTACTCGAGCTTGACCCCGTCGGACGGGACGCGCTCACGCGATTGCGTGGCGGCTCCAAAAATCATGGCAGATATAGCCCACCAAAAATCATGGGATGTGGGCGGAGAAACATGTTGCCGAAAAGGTGCAACGTGCTTCCGGCAGAGATCGCCCATCCGCGCACGTGCTGGACACGTGCTGGACTATGCCCGCCCATGATAAAAGACCGCTCCCCGAAGGAAGCGGTCTCGCTGACCGGGCAGGCCACTCCATCAAGCG
>JANLPY010000501.1:0-14208 GCA_031367505.1 Hyphomicrobiaceae bacterium
GCGCGGCCGACTTGCGTCTGCTTGAGGGAGAATGCCGGGCGAGCCGCCCGTTATTGACGGCTTTTGGCCACTCAACCCGCTGAAAACGACGAAAACCGTCGCGGCCTGCATTGGTCGATCGTGCTATTCAGAGGTTCCCTAAGTAGCATTCGCCAAGAGTTGCCAGCAGCCAGGGGTCGGCAGTGCCGGCAGCGCGCAACTCCAACCGGTCGATAATACGGCCGGCCAATTCTTGGGGTTCAAGAGCCGTTGGGTTCTTGATGCCGGCGTGACCATCCTGCCGCGCGATCTGCAGCAGCGCGACTAGATTGACGCCATGCGAGGAATTCCGATCAGGCCGGTCCGGGTCGTAGCTCAAGGCGTAGGCTTCGATCGCCCGCTCGAGATCGACGCGGAACTGCGCCCGCACACTTGGTGGCGAGCCAGCGGGCACATGGTCGAGATAGAGCTGCTTGTATGCCCGCCCGACCAGTCCGTTGATCTCGTCGCGCTCGGCTTCGGCGACGAGTGGCAGACGCCGTGCCGACTCCAGCATCTCAATTCCAGCATGGATCTGCCCCTCGTCGATCAGCGCCTGACCATAAAGCCTGCGCGCCACCGCATCCGTCGGATTGCGGGTGACGGCGCGGTCGGCGGTGCGAGCGAGCAGGTCGAAGACGCGCGCCGCGCGCAGCCCGAGCATCAGGTCGTGCAATTCCTGCTGTTCAACCCGGGCGGTTGGATCGGCCAGCAGCCGGTAGAGCGACTCCCATGCCGTTTGTAGAGCCTTGCGGTCGACGATCTTGTGTCCGGCCAGTGCCCGCACACGCAATATCAGTGGTGATACCCCGGCGCTGCCGAGCAGATTAGCGCCAAGCTTATTTCCCTCGGCAAGCGCGTCGACGATCTGCATGGCAGCGTTGCTGCCGAGCGGTCGTCCCTGTTCAACCATAAGCCGCTTCAACTCGACAAAGAGCGGCTGCACCTGGGGCCATTGTCCGGCGCGGGCGGCTTCTGCGATGCGCTTGGTCAGTTCGTCCGTGGTCATAATATCGCCTCCTCGCAAGCATCGCATTCAGAGCCGGTAACGGTCCGCACTATTGAACGGCCGGGCGGACACCTTGTGCGTTGGCCGCCGCCGTAGCGGGAGGTCGTAACGCGGCATCAAAGAGGCGCTTACCCCAAGCGGAAGCAAAGCCCGGCAGCGACGTCAGCGGTGCGCCGCCATTGCTGCTCGCTCGCGCATCGACGGTACGGCCGACGAGAATTTCAGCAACCGGTCCAGCAAGGATCGATGGGATCAATAAGTGTGAAGTCAAAATTCCGCTCAAGACTGGGATCGCCATTCGCGTGTCTTGCCCAAGGGCACTGCTGAGTGCCATCTGAATAGAATCCCGATCGGCGCTGTCCACCGTCCCATCGCCACAGACCAGCTCGTGCGCGGCGCGGTCGATGCGGTCGAAAACCCGGCGGCCGTGCTCAACCGTCTCCTGCCAACTCGTCTTGGTAATCGCCTCGTACTGCGGCACGACCTCGACAGTCAGCAGGTTGGGCGCGCGCTTGGCGAGACTGGACCGGCGGCCGATTTCGAAATATATCGCCTCGAAAGTCAGACCCGTCTGCCCAGACTTGTTCGTACTCTCCTGCTGTCGGTTCGTTTGAATGCTCGCCACCGTCATCGGTGCTGCCGGTGCGATCGCTGGTGCCACCGCGTCGCCGAACACATTGCTTTTCCAGGCCGCATCCAGTGCCGGGCTGAATACCCCGTCACCGGCCAGATCTCCGGAGCGACTGCGCTGAATGTCGGCTAGCACCTTCTTGGCCGTGGCGCCCAGGCGGCCGTCCACCGGTAGGCCCAAGAACGCTTGCAAACTTCGGACTGGCTCACCCTCGGACCCCTGGCGTAGCCGCACAAGGCTCGCCCGCACGGTGGCGTGATCCGTATCCTTACCCGTTGACCGCAGAAGGCTGGCGATTGCCGCTTCGTGTCCGGTGAGCAGAACGTATGAGAACAGCCGGTTATTGTCGCTGCCCGCCGCGCGCAACCCAAGTGCCGAACGGAACTTGGCGAATTCATCCGTGAACAAGCCATCGCCGAACCAACCGCGCGGCGTCTGGCAGCCCCATGAGGAAAATTGCGCCGAGTTCTGCTTGTCCGCGCAGGCAGGATGAATGTTGTCCATCGGCCAGCCGTCGCTGGCCACTTTCGCGTCCCAGACGTCCTTCACGTCATAGACAGCATTATCCTTCGAACGCAGCACGGCCAGCGGCTCGTCCTGGCGCAAGCAACCGTCATACCCTTTGTGCGGGCCAACCCGGTAGCGATAACTGCCACACGCCAGCATGTTGCTGGGCGTGCCGCCAACGTGTTGGCTCCATACCGCCACTCGGTTTGGCACCGTTGTCGCGATGAACCCTGAAATGAGCTGCGTCTCGGTATTGTAGACCCCCACAACACATCGGAAATTTTGATGATCGGGCCGGCACACCTTCAGACGCAGGCTCTGACGGTTGACCTGCGCTGTGCCATCCACCGGGCTGGCGGTGTCGTGATCGAGCAGTGCCCCGCGCAGACCGAAGATGATGCGCTTCTCGTTACGCAGCGGCCGGAAATGATTGGCGCGCATCAGCAGTTCAAGATCGGTTGCGGTAAACAGAAAACTAGCATCCCGGAGCCACCGGTCGGACGTCAGAATGTGCCGATACTCGGTGCTGAGATCGTCGTCCTCGATCCAACGAACCGCCGACCAAGCCGGCAATGTCTCGAGCTTGTCAGGCGCTGCCGCCGGCATGGACCGATCGTAATCTTCGTTGTTGCGGTTTTGACCATCGCCATCGTGCACGGGCGGGACCAGGTCGCTGCCACCGAAACTCTCCTGGAGGCTGGCGCTGCTGCCGGCTGCGGCGGCGTTCGCGGCTGCGCCGGCCATGGCCACAACAATCGGCACCTCGTGGGTTGCGCGTTCCATCTCGACGACGCCGCGCTCGAACAGATTGGCCTCTGCATCGCGGCGGCGGCGCAGCCCGGCGATTTCTGGCCACAGGCGCTTCATTCGCCGGAATTCTTGCGGCACCAAATCAACCCGGCCGGTACGGATCGCGTCGGCGATATTGCGCATCTCGACGCGGCCGTCGCCACTCATCTTCGGGCCGCGATTGTAGACCAGGGAGAACAGAGCGCCCGAACAGTGTGGATGAATTTTTTCGCGCCCGGGAAAATTCGCACCATCTGATTGACGTATTTACTCACGGTTTGCTGGCGGTAAACGGTCTCGGCCGCACTCCACGGCACGACGATGCCGTGCACGGCGGCGAGCCGATTTTGCGCCGCACCCGACTTGAGACCGACGGCGTCGCGTAGGGCCGTGAAGTCTTCCGCGCTGATCAACGCTTGCCAATCGGCCGCGAATTCGGTCGCGGTGCAGTAACCCAAATCGTAACCGATCCCGATCGTCACACCTGAAGGATCAGGCGGCCTGCACGGATGACAGTATTTCGCATCGTAGCCCTGGCGACCTGCCACCTCGAACGACCAAACGAGATCGTGCGCTTCGAACGAGACGAGCTTGTTGCAGTTTTCCGGCGAGAGTTTGGGCGTCGACGACGATGGCGCAACACTCTCCAGTCGATCGTCGAGATTTTCGTAACGCTCCCGGTAGTCGTAATTTTGCTCGACCTCATCGAGTGTCGGCCGCAGGCCTTCCAGAAAACCGTTGGCGCTCATCTCCCACTCCCGGACAGAAGAGACGTGAACAATATAGACAGCAAAAATATCGCTCGGGTAAATCGGGCGCCAGCACGCAACTCCGTCCGGCATCGTGAAGTGACAGTCTACAGCATTTGTCTTGCGGCGTCCTTGTGCGATGTATAATTTTTCCATCGATGGGGCCGCGTCGCCACAACAATGCGCCTCACTTGCAGTAAGATGAGGATTATTGCACGAGCTTAATCGATTGAATGCATAGCGTCATTATCGGTCGCGGGCTTCTTTGCATGTCAACGCAAACCACTCGTTGGAATTGGATTCGAAAAGCCCCGGCCTTGTCAGAGGCCACTACTCGCGGGCTTCGCCAACGCTTGCCGCGGGCTTTGCCGTGTCGCCCGTTCAGAATTCCGTTACCACAGCGTGAGAGCGCGGCTTTGCCGCTTGCCGCCGGTCCGCGCCTGATGCCAGCATCGAGCTGGGCCTATCAACTTCAGCACATCGATGCCGCCACCATCGCCGGTTGTCCGGCCGACGTCGTGGTGATCGATACCTCGCCGGACGGCGACTGGCGAAACGCGTTTACTGCCGATCAAGTGGCCCGCATGAAAACGCGGCAGAACGGGGCTCCCAACAAGAAGCTCATCGCCTACATGAGCATCGGCGAGGCCGAGGAACAACGCTTCTATTGGCAAGGCGACTGGGTGCGCGGCGGACGCAAGACCGAGCGCACGCCGAAGTGGCTCCATGCACTCAATGACCAGGGCTGGACCGGTAATTGGAAGGTCCGATTCTGGGAGCCTGAATGGCAGAGCAAGATCATTGGCGAAGCCGGATGTTTCGTCGACCGGATTATCGAACAGGGTTTCGACGGCGTTTATCTCGATATTATCGACGCCTACGACTACTGGCTTCAATCAGACCGTGACGCCGCCCGCCGGCCAACAGCTGCGGAGGAAATGGTGGCCTTCGTCGCCCGCATTGGTGAGCACGCCCGGCGAACGCACGGAAAGACCGATTTCGCAATAATCCCGCAGAACGGCGAAGGCTTGCTGGTATTCCCGCAGTACCGTGCAGCGATCTCCGCGATCGGCAAGGAAGACATATTCTTCGATCAATTTGGCAAGGCGAACGCGAAGCCGCGCGTCAGGCCGCGACCCGAGCAAGGCGGGGACCACGGCGAAGGCGTCGAGGACGTCATGGGCCACTTGCGGTTGGCACTCGCCGACCGAATTCCAGTTCTATCGGTCGAATATTTGCGCGACTGGCCAGATGACCAGCCGAAGATCACAACAGCGTTGGCTCGCATGCGGGCCAGCGGCTTCATACCGCATTTTGGCCGTCGCGATCTCGGCAGTTTGTGCGCAACAACGCTGCCTGATCACTCGGCTGCGCTGACCACCTGATACACCTGCAATTCCGGGCCGGCAGCAATATTGGAGGATCTATTTATGGGCAGGTTGGTTCAACCCCAACGGATCGAGGCGGTGCAAGTACCGCGAACAAATGGCCTGGAAGCTGCCGGTGGTACAATGGATGTCGCGATCGGTGGTGACGGTTTCGCCGACCGCATCGCAAAATACATTCCGGGCGAGGTTATCGCTGGATACATGGCGCTCGATCGCAGCCTTGTGCCGAGTGCAGAGACATTCAACGACAAGAAGCGGCTGTTGATGGAGCGCGCCGCTCAAGGCACGAAAATAATGAGCGAGGCGATCGGTGCGGGCCCGCCGATGATGGCACCGGAGTGGCACCTTTTCGTGCACAGGAACCTGCCGATTGCAGTCCTTGCCATGGGGTTGGTCTTCACGCCGCTTTATATTCGCCAGATGGCAATAAATGCAGGCGGCGGTATTCCTTGGCGGACTCATGCTGCAGTGGCGACACTCGCATTTTTTGTGTGGGCCTACGCCATCCAGGGCAGCGCCTTCACCTTGGGGCCGGCCGGCCAACTTTACGATGGGACTTATGCATCGGCGCTGGTTGTCGTCTTCACCCTAGTCAGTGGTTTGTTCAGTCCTTCGCCGATGCGCGCTAACTCGACGGGAGCCGGTGCTCAGGTTCAGGGGCGCGCGCTGTAATATTCATTACCGGCCCCCCACTGGCCTAACTTCATCGCCGTGATGCGTGGATCAACTACGCCCGCGCGCTCGCTTATCGCGTCAGTGTAGCTCAATTTCCCCTTTCGTTTCGCGTCCTTATGCGAGCATACTTCGAGCTCAGAACGGCGTGAATTAGTCGATGCAAGGATAGCAGGGCGGTGGACACTCGCGATGCTGATCATCTAGCGACATCGGGCTCGAGGCGTCTCTACTTTGATCGCTACGTCCTCGATTTGGACCGCGGCTGTCTCCTACTGGACGCGAACGAGATCGTGCTGCGGCCAAAAACATTCGCGGTCCTGCAGTGCCTTGTCGAAAGTTCCGGCCGCCTTGTCTCGAAGGACGAGTTGTTTGCCACCGTCTGGCCGAACCTGGCCGTCACCGATGACACGCTTGTGCAAAGTATCGGCGAACTTCGCCGGGCGCTTGGCAACGATGGACCGCATCTGATCAAAACGATACCGCGCCGCGGCTATCGGTTCGAACCGGCGGTGACTAGCATTGGGCCCGCTGCTCCTCCCAGGATCGAAGATACGATCGGATCGGTGGCGCAGTCCAGCGGCAGGGCTCGCCTATCGATTTTCGACATCAGCACACATACGTGGCCGCTGATCTCGAATGCGCTCGCCAGATGCCGTGGCGGCTTCGATTACAAAACCGGAGGGCTGCTTGCTGCCGTGGCACTCGGTATCGCGCTGATTGCTGGTGCATTCTGGTCTGGGACGGGTTCCGAAAAGGCAACATCTGGCGGCCAGCGCGCCAGTATTCTGGCGCCGAAGTCCGTTGACGTTGGCACGAGGCCATCAATCGCCATTCTGCCCTTCGTCAATCAGAGCGAAAATGCAGCACGTGAGTATTTCGCGGATGGGCTGACACAGGACATCATCAATGCACTCGGCCGATTTTCCGAATTGACGGTGATGTCGTGGAACGCCGTCACCGCATACAAGAACAGGCCTGTGAGCCCTGGAGAGATTGCCCGCAACCTTGGTGTCCGTTATCAGGTCGAGGGGAGCGTCCAACAGGCAGGCGACCGGGTGCGGGCGACAGCGCGGCTCGTCGACGCAGGCGGCCGTGTGCTGTGGTCGGGCCGGTTCGACGAGGCACTTGCTGACCACTTCATCTTGCAAGACAAGCTGACAACCCAGATTGCCGGGATTATGGCCATTCGCGTGACGCAAAACGAGCATCGTCGCAGTTTGTCCAAACCGACAGCAAGTCTAGCGGCGTACGACGCGGTTTTGCGTGCCCGGCCGGCGCTACAACGCCCGGCGCGTGCAAGTATAGTCGAGGCGCGGGTGCTCCTCAGGCGCGCCATCCAGCTCGATCCGAATTATGCGGCCGCATTTGCTGCTCTCGCCGAGACCTATCACATCGACATCGCGTGGGGTTGGGCGCAATCACCCGGGGCGGTGCTTAGCCAGGCGGATGACATGGCGCGAGAGGCACTTCGTCTTTCCGACAGCGAGGTCCGCGCGTACGTCGTGCTTGGCCGCAATCATCTTTTCCAAAATCGGTTCGAGCAGGCAAAAGCGGAGATGGAACGGGCAATCGCGATCAATCCGAGCGATGCCAACGCTCATGCGGGCCGTGGCAACGTCCAGATGTGGTTGGGGGAAACAGATGCGGCGATCGAGTCCTTGGAACTTGCGCAACGTATCGATCCAGAGATCAACGCGATAGATCGCTTTGCACTCAGCGTAGCCTACTATGTAAAACGGCGATACGATGCGGCAATCGAACAGTCCGAGCTCAATCTACGCAACTCGCAGAATTCGCACTTCAGCCTCGTCGTGCTGGCAGCAGCGTTTGCACAGCAAAACCGCTCCGCAGACGCGGCTCGTGTCGTGACCATGATTCATCGCATGGACCCGACGTTTGATCCGAAGACGTTCGGAACCAAGTTCCGGGATCAGGCCGACTTAGAACACCTGCGCGACGGCATGCGCAAGGCAGGTCTTTTCGTCGGGGCAGCGGACCAACCACCCCCAGTGGCAATCAAATGATTGCTATCGCTTCTGGATGAGCCACCGGTTTTCGTTGGCCTTGCTGATATTCTCGGCAAGATGCTGCTTCCACATCGCCGGCCCGATCGCCTTGCCAAAGAGATAAAGTTTTCCCTCGCTGACGAGCCAGTACTCTGGGTTGCCCTCGTCGAGGTCGCCACGAGCGAGCGCCACCGCACAGAAATTCGCAAACTGCGGCGCGTAGCGTACGGGATCGGCTTTGAATAGTTCGCGATATTCGGCGCGCGAAAACAGATAGCGGTGCTCATCCCACTCATAATCAAATTCCGGCAGCCCGCGCACCGCAGTGCCGACCGTAAAATAGGCAACTGGATCATAGCCCTTAATTGCCAGCGGCACTGGTTCCGCAGCTGCCGACTTCAACGATGCGTAGACCGAGATCGTGGCGGCTAGCAGAATCAAGCCAATGGCGACACGTCGTGATGGACCTTGCATCGCTCCTTCCTCCTACGCTCTGCGCGCATCGCCAGCGCGTCGACGACCTGACCGGCGGCAAGCCGTATCGGCCAGTATCGTGCAGGGCGGCGGGCATGACCATAGCTAAACAACCGGATCGACGCCTCAGTTTTCGTTGATCTTTCGGTCAATTCTTTGTCTTCTTTCGTGACGCCGATTGGTCTCATCTGATGCTGTGGTTTTGCGGCACCGGACGCCGGATGAGCCAAGCACCGGATGTCGAACTTGGTTCAATCCGCCGCGACGTTGCTGGCGTGTATGCCGCGACGGCCAAGCGGTTGGCGCTAAGGAAAAGGCTCATGCGTCACCCACAACATTCGGTCTCAATGGAGAAGCCAAATGATGAGATCGACGGCATATCGAGCGACAGCGGGTTACCTCGGCGCACTCGTCGGGCTGTCTGCGGTTCAGGGTGCTCGCGCTGAGATCGTAACCGATTGGAACGCCAAGGCAGAGGCCATCCACATCGCTAAGGCACGTCTGAGCCCGGCGGGCGCCGCTCGCGAAATGGCTATTCTCCATGTTTCGATGTTCGAAGCCGTGAACGCCATCGAACGGCGATACGGATCGTATAAACTCACGCTCACTGCCGAGAAGGACGTTTCAAAGGAAGCGGCCGCGGCTTCGGCGGCGCATGCCGTATTGACCGCTCTCTACCCTGATCAGCTGGCGAAGCTCGATGCAGATCTGGTGGTGTCCCTATTGTCTGTCGCCGACGGCTCGGCAAAAACGAAGGGACTTGAGTTCGGCAAGAAGGTTGCAGCCGGTATCATCGCGCTTCGCACTAATGACGGCAGCAATGCGCCGGAAAGCTATCGTCCCTACACAACGGCTGGAGTTTATGTACCAACAGTCGTGCCGGCTTCCGTGACCGTTGGCGCGGTGACGCCATGGGCGATGAAATCCGGATCACAGTTCCGCCCGCCGCCGCCGCCGGCCCTCAACTCGCTGGTATGGACGAAGGATGTGAATGAGATACAGGAGTTGGGGCACCGCGCGAGCGCCAACCGCTCTGCTGAACAGACCGACATCGGCCGGTTCTGGTTCACCAATGGACCGCAGACTTGGAACCCTATTCTTCGACAGGTCGTGGCAGCCAAGGACATGGATCTGGTCGATAGTGCTCGTCTGTTTGCTCTTGCTGCTATTGCCAGCAGTGATGCCTTCATCGCCGTATTCGACGCCAAATATGCCTTCAATCTGTGGCGCCCTATCACCGCCATCCGCAATGCGGATCTGAGCGCCAATAAATCCACGCCGCGCGACGCGTCCTGGTTGCCCTTGGGCGATACACCGATGCATCCAGAATATCCATGTGCGCATTGCATCTCATCTAGCGCGGTGGGCACGGTTATCCAGAAAGTGGTGGGTAATGAAGTCGCCGAAATTACCATGACAAGCCCGTCCGCTCCCGGCGTTACGCGAAGGTGGACGCGAATCCAGGACTACATGGATGAAGTCTCTGCGGCGCGGATTTATGCAGGCTTTCACTACCGTTTCTCCACCAAGATCGCGGAAGACATGGGCCGCCAAATCGCGGAATTGGTAGTCGCTACTCAGTTGCTCGGCGCCACAGCATCGGCGGAACCGCGCCGCTAGGGAATTGCCCGATGACAATGTGATTGACGGGGGCTGCGGGCTCGCAGATCAGCTCGGATCAATCGCCGCTCGCACGCGGCATGCCATCGGTTGCTGTAGGTATCCGATGGATACATCTCTCGTCGGCGTCGATAGCCGGAACAAGGCGAGATGAAATACGCGAGCCATATTCCCAGTGCACGCAAAGGCGCTTGGTGCGCTTGTCACGCCGCCGTGTTCGATGATGGCGAACAACGCGTTGAACCATTCTTCTTCATGTCGCGACCAATAGGTCAGAAGAGCCCGCAACGGTGCTCTCGAAGCAAAAGCCGAACCTAGAACACGCCAAGTGACCTGAACAATACAACGGACGCAGTGTGTCACGTGTGATTGCGGCTCGAGGACTTCCTATTGGGGTGCCGGATTACCCACAGACACCAAAGCCTGCCCAATGCGTCGATCGTCTGGAACTACAACAAGGAAATTGAAATGAAATCTCTTAGTGGAAAAATTTTGATCTGGCTAGTTGCGATTGCCATGTCCACCTGGCTTGGGGCCGCATTCATGGCGAACCTTGCGGCGACTACGCAAGAGCGGTCACTCGATGCCTGTGTTGTAAGTGCGTGCGACTAAAACACATTGCGAAGAAGAGGCTCGCCAAGGAACCGCTCTGCATCCTTGCTCCTTAACGACGTCCGGCAACTATGGGGAAATGTATGAGCGCCACTAGCGCATGAAGTTCAGAGAACGGACGATGCCGGAAAAGGTTGATCTAATGCTGGCACAGCAACTGGTCATTATGGTACGCACTTATTTATGCCAGCAGAGGAAAGGCAACTCCACGTGTCAACGCGTTCATCCCGAGCCGTGACGATCATTGACGACGATCCGATCGTGCAAGCCCTTCTTGAGGAATTCCTCCTGCAGCGAGGCGTGCGTAGCCTCAAAAAAGCCGCCGATGGAATTGAGGCCAAAGCGCTTTACCTGAATGCTATGGGTAAGTTCGATCTCATTCTCTGCGATCTGAACATGCCCGGTTTTGACGGGATCGAATTCCTGATGCACCTTAGGGATGAGAATTTTGCCGGCGTGCTGCTATTTGTTACCGGGGCCTTGACGACGACCGTCAACGCCGCCGATCAATTAGCCAAAGCCTACAAGATCAGCTATCTGGGTTATCTTAGGAAGCCGATCAACTTCGTGGAACTTGATCGGCTGCTGATGCCGTTGCTGTCAACAACCTGAATTCAAGCCGCTTTGGTTATTGCGCGCATATTTTCGAATGCCACGAGGGTATCAGCGAGCGCCTGTTCGATGGCCGCGCAATCCCGCTCCGGCTCAATCACTGTATTATTGCGGGCCGCGGTTTCCAGCTGGTCGCACAGATCACCCACGCGACGCGCACCGACGTTGCGGCTCAGAGATTTGAGAGCGTGAGCGGCATCGGCCAGGTCCAGCAATGACCGGCTATTGGCCAGACCGCGTAGTGTCAGCATGGCTTGCGGCGCATGCAACCCGTATAGTCGAACCACGCGGCTGACCAGATCGTCGCCCGGCCGTTGCATCATACGTATATTGTCGAGAACGGCAGGATCGACGAGGGCTACAGCTGTGGACACGGACAGTTGCTCCATCATCGGGGCAACGACCGTTTCTTGAGTCAACGCAACACGCTCCCCGGTTGCGACCGGCTTCACCCAATGCTTAAGGCAGGCCTCCAGGGATTTAAGTGAGAACGGCTTGGTCACGCAATCGGACATGCCCGATGCGCGCCATTGCTCGGCCTGACGGCCAACGACGTGCGCCGTCAACGCGACCACCGGTATAGCCGGACGGTTCGTTTCGCTTTCCCAGTCTCGAATGGCCCGGGCTGCCGTGAACCCATCCATCACCGGCATACTGCCATCCATGAAAACAAGATCGAATGCGCCAGCCTTGACCGCCGCCAATGCTTCCTGCCCGTTGCATACCGACGTCACCCGCACGTGCAAGCGCGTGAGAGCTTCGTTCAAAATCTCCCGGTTGGTTGGACTATCGTCGGCGGCGAGCACATGGATCCCGGCAAACCGACGGGGGTCGCTCCGTTCAATGGTACGACGCGGCGTTGGCTGCAGGGCATCCAATGCGATAGAGGGGCGTCCTCGACAGATCGCACCCAGGCTATTACGCAATTCATCTGTGGCCCATGGCAGTGACAGCAGAAGATCAGCAGCACCGGTCCGCAGCAAAGAGTGCGCGCCGGATTCGCCAAGTGTCGTCAACGCCAGCACAACCGCCTGTCGCCCGTTATCCAAAATCGCTGCCGGCATCGGCTGCACGACCTGAAGGTCACTGGCTTTGGCGATGACACCGCAAACGCCCTTCAGATCGAGCGTGCCAAGGTTTGCCGGTTCAGCAATGTCGGCTTCAAGGCCAAACTCGGCGAGATATTCGCACAGCAGGTTGCGTGTGGCAGAGGCCGGAAGCGCCACGAACACACGACGGGGCTCCGTCATCGAAGCCCGGAGCCGGGGCGCTGCAGGCTCGACGACATCGAGAGACACGCGTAGCGTAAACGTCGATCCGCGGCCCGGCTCCGATGTAACCTCAATGTCACCATTCATTGCCGCAACGATCCGGCGGCAAATGGTCAAGCCAATGCCGGTGCCCCCGAAACGTCTCGTGGTGGACTTGTCAGCCTGTTCGAACGGCTCGAAGATCCGGGCAATCTGCGCTGGTGAAAGACCGATACCAGTGTCGGTTACACTGATCTTCAGCTCAGTCTTGCCGGTCTGTGCGATAAACCGGCAAGACAAGCGTACGATGACGCTTCCGGTCTCGGTAAACTTCAGTGCATTATTGATCAGGTTGGTCAAAACCTGATTGAGCCTAACCGGATCGCCAGACACCAGTGCCGGAACGTCTGGCGCGACATGGGATACCAAGTCGACGCTCTTGGAAAGTGCGCGCTCGTGGAACAGGTTGAGGACGTTATCAACAATTGCGGCCGGATCTAGCGGAACGGTCTCGACCTCCAATCGACCGGCCTCGATTTTCGACAAATCAAGAATGTCATTGATAATGGCGAGCAGACTTTGGCCTGAATTCACCAAGACGTCCGCATAGCGCTGCAGTCGCGGCGGCAGATCGCCGGCGGCCATCAACTCTGCCATCACCAGCATGCCGTTCATTGGTGTTCGAATCTCGTGGCTCATCGTTGCCAGAAAATCCGACTTCGCGGCGTTTGCCGCGTCCGCCACGGCCTTGGCTTGGACAAGTTCGCGCGTCCGGTCCAAGACCTCGACCTCCAACTGATCGCGGTGGCCCGCCAAGGCACTGTCGCGAGTGCGGATCTCACCGAGCATGGTGTTGAAACTTTCGACCAGCTTGGCGAGCTCGTGTGTATTCACCGGGGTCATATTGGTCGAGTAGTCGCGTGTCCGGGCCACATCGTGCATGGCAGCCGTCAATTGCTCGATCGGACCCGAGATGCTGCGCTGCAGGCGGCGCGACAGCATCAAACCAACGGCAACCGCCAGCATGCCAAACAGGAGTGAAGTGGCGAGACTTTCGAGCGCCGCGTTGTGTAGCTCCGACACATCGGCAATCAGAACTAGACGTCCGACCGTGATTCCGCCGGCAATGACCGGCGCGGCTATCGGATATGTACCTAGATAAAATGTATCCAGCAGTCCGAGTTCTTGGTTCGGTTCAACGGCACCTAATTTCCGCGCAACGACGATGCCAAAACCGAATTCATGAATAATGGTTCCTTGCGCGTCAGTAATCCGCGAATAGGTCAAACCAGGAATACGGCCAATGGCTGCAAGCAAACGAGCAACTTCCTGCCGGTCTGCCTTGACGACCGCTGGCGAGACAGCAGTCGCTAGGGTCGCTGCAATGGCGGCCAATTCGCGTGTTTTGGTGGACAGTCGGCGCGAGGAATCTCGCCATGCAGAGGCAAGCGAGGCGATAGTAACCGCGCTTACGACGGCAGCAATCACCGTGATCGCCAGTCTGGCCTTGATGGTACGCACGCGCTGACGCCCCGGTCCTGCAAGGCTTACGTACTAAACATTAAGAGTAAACGTACCGTTAGTTTCAATTTTATTGAATTTATAAACACCCCCTCCATGGGCTTGCGGCAATATCCTATCAATCCATCAATAAGCCGTGCAACCGGGCATTAAATGACATTTGCGGAACAACAGTTTGCGGTTGATAAGATTTTCGTCCTCGTCGCGGACGGCTCTGTTCGACTTTCAAGTTGCGGCGTGAAGCAGGGCTTGCATGAGGCATCGTTCGGCTGAAAAGTTTTCGCCTTCGCGTTCGATCAACCTGCGCCATCCGAGATAGCTCGGCAAATATTTCGTGGCGACGCCGC
>JANLPY010000502.1:0-3667 GCA_031367505.1 Hyphomicrobiaceae bacterium
GGCATCGCCACCAAGAACCTGCCAACCTACCTCGGCTGGCGCCGGATGATTGCGGCCCAAGCCGATGAGCTCACCGCCGAGGTTTATCTAACTGCCGCCGTGGCATGACCCTCCACAGCCAACGCGAACAGAGCCATTACCATCGACGAGGCATGGCGGCCCCATGAGCAATTTCGATGCGACAGCAAAAGCCGCGAACGTTAGTTCGGCAATCGCTGAACCGGCACAAGATCAAGCGGTTTATGTCCAACGTTTTTCAGTTACCTATGAGTTTCCAGTTTATTTTACTCAGAACCTCTTCGCGCCCGAAAATCCTATCCTTCACCAAGCACTTTCGCGACGCGAGCCCGGCCTGCGGCATCGCTGCATGTTTTTCGTCGACGAAGGTTTGACGCTCGCTCATCCAACGTTGCTGGGCGATATTGCGAATTACGCGAACCGGCACGCCAAGATCATGGAGCTGGTCGCTGCCCCGTTCGTGGTCGTCGGTGGTGAGGCTGTTAAGAACGACCTCTACCACATCGAATGGATGCAAGGCCTCGTGCAGGAGCATCGCGTCGATCGCCACTCGTTTATCATCGTTATCGGAGGTGGCGCTGTTCTGGACGCGGCCGGACTGGTCGCCGCCACCAGTCACCGCGGCATCCGGCTGATCCGCGTGCCAACCACCGTGCTTTCGCAGAACGACTCCGGCGTCGGCGTCAAGAATGGCGTCAATTTGAAAGGCGCTAAGAACTTTGTCGGCACGTTCGCGCCCCCGTTCGCGGTTCTGAACGACCTTGCATTGCTCGAACACCTTCCGGCTCGCGAGAAAATCTCAGGCATGGCCGAGGCTGTGAAGGTCGCATTGATCCGCGACGCCAACTTCTTCAATTGGCTCGAAAGAAACCTGAGCGCGCTGTCGATCTTCGATCGCGCCGCTATGGCCTACATGATCAAACGCTGCGCCGAGCTTCACATGCACCAGATTGGACACGGCGGCGACCCTTTCGAGACGGGCAGCGCGCGGCCATTGGATTTCGGCCATTGGTCGGCACACAAGCTCGAATCCCTCACGCGCAATCATGTTCGCCACGGCGAAGCGGTCGCGATCGGCATTGCGCTCGACACGCGCTATTCCGTGACCGCTGGCCTGCTGGCGGCCGGCACCGAGGATCGCGTGGCCGCGATGTTGGAGCTACTCGGCTTTCGCCTTTGGCATAAAGCTCTCGAAACGCGTGTCGCCGACGGCACCAACGCGTTACTCGCCGGCCTGCGGGAGTTTCAAGAGCACCTTGGCGGTGAACTGACCATAACTTTGCTGGAAGATATCGGACGGGGCGTGGAAGTGCATGCCATGGATGAAGCGATGGTGCTTGAATCGATTGCGTGGTTGAAGGCACGGAGCCAGCAAACATGATGCTTGATGACGGATCACCCGGCGTCCACCTCACCTATTGCACGAACATCCATCGCGGCGAGACTTGGGCCGACACGTTTTCGGCCCTCAAACGGCACCTGCCTGAAGTGAAGGCTCACGTCTCGCCACAGCGCCCCATGGGTGTCGGCCTTCGTCTCTCGGCTATCGCGGCCCACACCCTACTGGAGCGAGGCAACACCGAAGCGTTTCGCGGTTTCCTCGACGACAATCAGCTCTATGTCTTCACGATCAATGGTTTTCCGTACGGCCCCTTCCACGGCGTCCGCGTCAAGGAACAAGTCTATCAGCCCGATTGGCGCACGCCAGAGCGCCTGGCCTACAGCAACGAGTTGGCGGACATTTTAGCGTCGCTGATGCCGGGCGACGAGAACCTCGATGGCAGCATCAGCACCGTGCCAGGAACGTTCCGGCCGATTGGTGCCGAGGTTGGCGCCGTCGATGGAATGGTCGATCATTTGCTTCACCACGCAGCCCACTTGTTACGCCTGCAAGACCGCACCGGCCGGTTGATCGCGCTCGCGCTAGAACCGGAACCCATGTGCTTCCTCGAGACGACCGAGGAAGCCGTCCGTTTCTTCGAGCAACACGTCTTCAGTCGCGCACCGGTTGCTAAATTCGCCAATTTGACGGGACTATCGGTCGCCGCGGCTGAATCGGCATTGCGCAAGCATCTGGGACTTTGCTTCGACGTTTGCCACGCCGCAGTCGAGTTCGAGGACGTCAAGGCAAGCCTGGCGCTGGTGCGTGCCGCGGGCCTGACCATTCCGAAACTTCAGTTGTCGGCGGCGCTTAAGGTACCGGTGGTCGGGGACCAGACTATTGCTCAGCTGCAGCAATTCGACGACGGCGTTTATCTGCACCAGGTCGTCGAGCGCAATGAAAGTGGGCAGCTCCGCCGCTATCTGGATCTCGCGCCAGCGTTCCACGAGATCGAGCGCGCCCGCGGCACCGAGTGGCGCGTGCATTGCCACGTTCCGGTCTTCATGGAAAGGCTGCCGAAGCTCGGCACGACCCAGGATGTGCTTAAAGAGATCCTGGCATTGCACTCGGCAACGCCGATCAGCCGGCATCTCGAAGTTGAAACCTACACCTTCGATGTCTTACCGCCTGAGCTGCGGCAGGTCGATGTTGCAACAGCAATCGCTCGCGAGTTGAACTGGGTACGAGGGCAACTCGCACAATGACGCTTCCGGTCGCAATCCAATTGGGCCGCGTATCGAACCTGCCGACAGTATGGAGTAACACGCTTGCCGGTGTGGCATTGGCTGGCGGCGAACCATTTTCGATTGTCACGCTGTTCGCAGCGATCGGACTGTCGTTACTTTACGTTGCTGGGATGTATCTGAACGACGCGTTCGACCGCGAGATCGATGCGCAGGAACGGCCCAGCCGGCCAATTCCGTCCGGTAAAATCGCGGCCGACACGGTGTTCGCGGCTGGGATTTTTATGCTCCTTGGCGGTATCGCGACGATAACAATTGCCAGTGGCGCACTGGCCCCCGCTGCCAACGCCGCAGCTCCGCTCTCCGCCGTTGCCCTGAGTGCTGCCATCGTCTTCTATGATTGGCATCACAAGGGCAATGTATTGAGCCCATTCTTCATGGGATTGTGCCGCGTCCTGGCCTACGTCACCGCGGGCTACATCGTGGCAGCCAACATAACGACGGCACTTCTGGCCGCCGCCTTGGTCAGCCTGAGCTATCTCATAGGGTTGACGTTCGCGGCGAAGCAGGAAGCCCTCGATCGTATCGACCAGCTTTGGCCGCTCGCTTTTCTTGCAGCTCCATTGGTCTACGCGATCGTCGTCTTTCTCGCACGCGGCGGGAGCGCTCTGACTATACTATTCCTGGCGCTCGCGGCCTGGATTGGATTGGCGTTGTTCTATTTGAATCGACGCGATAAGGGCGATGTACCACGAGCGGTCATAAGCCTAATCGCGGGTATTGCTTTAGTCGATGCGATCTTTCTCGCAGGCATGGGTCATATCGCTGCCGCATACGCTGCCATCGCATGCTTTGTTGCAACCCTTTTACTGCAGCGATGGGTCAGCGGTACTTAACGATTCCGTTGGGAATAAATCAGTTCTGCAATTCGATGTTAAACTCTGGACGGCTCTGTTCGACTTTCAAGTTGCGGCGTGAAGCAGGGCTTGCATGAGGCATCGTTCGGCTGAAAAGTTTTCGCCTTCGCGTTCGATCAACCTGCGCCATCCGAGATAGCTCGGCAAATATTTCGTGGCGACGCCGC
>JANLPY010000523.1:0-1928 GCA_031367505.1 Hyphomicrobiaceae bacterium
TTCCTTGCGACGACCGACGACATGAGGGATGTAGCCATGCGACTTGATGGTCTCCAATGCCCTGCGGCCTTTGTAGCCAGCGTCGGCGCACAGGTGCTTGCTGCGACGCATGCTCGGCGTCTTGCGCTTGACCATGACAGCCTGCAGCACCGCGTCGAGTTGCGTGACGTCATGCTGATTCGCTCCGGTCACGACGAGCGACAACGGGACTCCACGGCCGTCCACCAACAGATGGCGCTTGCTCCCCTTTTTTTCCCCGATCCGTCGGGTTGGGACCGACGGACTCTTGCGCAAGCGGCGCTTTGAACATGGCACCGTCGATGCTTTGCCATCGCCAGGCAATACCCTCCATCTGGTCGTACTCGGCCAGTCCTGCCTCCCACATGGCTGCGAATACGCCCGCACTCTCCCATTCGAGAAATCTCTTGTGGACTGCGCTGGCACTGCCGAAGCGCTCCTTGGGAAGCGCCTTCCATTGGCAGCCCGTGCGCAGCACGAACACGATCGCCTCGAACACCTGGCGAGCCGGCTTGGGCGGTCGTCCCGCTCCCGGCTTGCGAACGTACGCTTTGTCGGCAAGGCGCGCACGTACCGGAATCAGCGGCTCGACGCGCTGCCAAAAGTCATCGGTCACCACCCACGAGTCAACTCGCTTTCGTGTCGCCATGTCTTCGTCCAAACACCGCGTGAGATGCGGTTCGGGACGAGAGTTTACTATTTACGGATAACTTCTAAAGCAGGTGGCCATCCCGATGCTGTTTCTTCAGGGCACGCGAGATGGGTTGGCAGACCTTGAGCAGCTGCAGCCTGTGGTGACGGCACTGGGGTCACTCGCTACGCTGGCACTCTTCGATGACGCCGACCACTCGTTCCATGTTCGTGCCCGCAGCTGTCGGACGGATGCGCAGGTCATGTCCGCCATGCTCGACAGCTTCGTCAGATGGGCGGAGAAACTCACATGAGCGATGTCACGCCGAACGCCTCGGGGCCTCGACTTGCGATGCCGGGATTTCGTCCTGCGCTTGCACGGACGCGGCCCGCTGCATCGGCTTTCTTGGGTCGCCGAACGCATGCAGCATCAGCGACAACTCGATCTGGTTCGCCAGGCAATCGCCACAGGTTCGATCGCCCCATGATGCAGACGCCGAATAGAAGGCTGCGCCGCATTGCTCACACTGAGACATGGTCATTGCTCCTGTCGAGACACGAAGATTGCACGGATTTCGGTGGCAAGTCGAGCCCCTTCGCGCCAGGTCGCACGGCTGAGCGGAGCACTGACCATGGCGTCTGTCGTTGAACATCCCCTCGCCAAGTACCGGCACAAACGCGACTTCAGCCGAACAACGGAGCCCCACGGAGAAGACGCCGCAACCGCCAGCAGCCACGCTTTTGTCGTGCAGAAGCACGCGGCCAGTCGCCTGCATTACGACTTCCGACTCGAGATGAACGGCGTGCTGGTCTCCTGGGCCTTGCCCAAGGGGCCTAGCTTTGACCCGACCGACAAGCGCATCGCCGTTCATGTCGAGGACCACCCCCTCAGCTACGGCTCGTTCGAGGGTGTCATCCCTCCAAAGCAGTACGGTGCCGGCTCGGTCATCGTGTGGGACCACGGGACCTGGGAGCCGCAGGGTGATCCGGTCCAGTCGCTTGCTGCTGGCAAGGTTCTGTTCAAGCTCCACGGACAGAAGCTCGCAGGCAGTTGGGAACTGGTGCGAATCGCCAAGCCCGGCGACAAGCAGGACCTGTGGATCCTGTTCAAGAAGCGCGACGCATTTGCCAGACCGAAGAGTGAGTACGACGTCCTGCGCTCACTGCCGGACAGTGTGATCTCACGACCACTCGCCAGTGTGGCGAGCAGTCAGCGCAGCGAGCCACGAGCCGCCACTTCGGACGCGCTGGCAGGAGCCGTCGCGGGCCCCATGCCCGAG
>JANLPY010000532.1:0-4962 GCA_031367505.1 Hyphomicrobiaceae bacterium
CGCCGACCGCCGCGTGAACCGCGTCGAGGACGTCGTGAAGATGGGCGACATGATCTGGGTGAAAGTCCTCGGCGTGGACGAGCGCGGCAAAATCAAGCTCTCGCGCAAAGCCGCGATGAAAGAGCGCGACGAAGCCGCCGGTGCCGCAGCCGCCCCCGCACCGCAGCCCGCAGGCGCGAACTAATCCGGCTGCGGGGATTTCGATTCCCCCGGCTCACAAACTCACAAAAGGGGCGGCCTTCGAGCCGCCCTTTTTCGTGCCCGAAATCGGCTTGCACGGCATGGGGGAAAACGTCAGAAGGCTGGCGTCACCCTGCAGTCGTGAACACCCCAAGCCAGTCCGGCAATGTTCGTGATCGAGTCGAAAGCAATCTCAAATTCGCGGCTTGAGCAACGCAGGCAGACGTGATGTTCTCACGCCCATACGCAGCCGCAGAGAATCCCACACTGAACTTCCCACTCCGAGCAGACTCATCATTTTTCAAATATGCCCAAGGAAAAATCGTCCGCCGCACCCGCTGGCGCTAAGGATGGGCAGCGCGAACCACGACAACTGGTGCCCATTCGGGTGGCGCAACTCGAATTCGATCCGGAGAATCCGCGGTTGGCAAAGGAGATCGCCAGCGGAGGAGAGCCCGCAGTCCTCAAGTGGATGCTGAATCATGGGAATGTCGTCGAACTGATGAACTCGATCGGCGAGCAAGGTTATTTCGAAGGAGAACCACTTGTCATTCTTCCCGTCTCGCTGGCTGCTGTCGCAAGCGCTCAAGCGAAACGCGGCACGAACTCGGGGAAGGGAACGGAGAAATATTTTGTCGTGGAGGGCAATAGGCGCCTCGCCGCCACCAAGCTCTTGGCACAACCGAGTTTAGCTCCAGTCCGCGAGACCGCTGTTGAGGCCGCAGCGGCGGCAGCAAAGCACAAGCCGAATGTTCTTCCCTGTTTGGTGATCGAGCGGCGCGAGGATGTTCTGCATTTCCTCGCTTACCGACATGTCACGGGCATCCAAGCTTGGGAGCCGCTGCAAAAAGCGCGTTACCTGAAGCAACTAGCAGTCACCCCGCGTTTCCGCAAAATGAGTCGTGACGAGCTGCGAAGGCACCTTGCGCGGGAGATTGGGACCACACGAGTGTATGTGGCACGGCTGCTGGCAGGTTTGGCGGTGTATGAGGCCATGGCCGCCAAGGATTTTTTTGGCATGGAAGGACTCGAAGATGAGAAGCGCTGGTATTCGGTGCTCAACACGGCCATTTCCTCCTATAAAGGAATTGCCAAATTCATCGGTTTGGGGAGTGGCACTGACGAGGATGCTTCTCGCCTCAAGAATAAGGAGTTTGAGGAACTCGCCAGATGGCTGTTCGAGAAAACCTCCACTGGCAAAGCCCGAGTTCCCGAATCGCGCGGACTGAGGTTGCTCAACAAGATCGTGGAAAGCCCTGCGGCGCTGAAACGCTTTCGCGGGGGTTCGACCTTGCAAGAGGCTCATCTTCTTACAGAGGGGCCAGTCGAAGCATTTCGTGAGGCCTTGGGCGAGGCGAAGTCGCGTCTCGAGTTGGCTCGGGACGTGATGTCCAGCGTGGAGACCTTCACAAGTGAGGACACTGCGCAGGCCGACTTGGTGGCGCGTCTCGCTCGGCAGGTCGCTGCCGCGACCATAGATGCCAGCGGAGGGGAGCACTGAAGATTGCGTATGGCCAAGTATCGCGCACCGCGCACCGCCAAGCTAAATATTCATCTCTGGGCGGATTGGGTCGAGTTGCTCTGCATCTCTAATTCCGATGGCGTCACCACCGAGGCGATAGTGCGCAAACGTTGTATCGAGGAGCGTGACGGCGATGTGGAGGCTGCAGATGCCTTGGCGGAAGAATTAGAGGCGGAGGCGGTGGCGGAAGATGACCTAGATGTTGTGGAGGACGACAAGCTTGATGCCGAGGTACGCGGGTGGTTCGGCCATTTGAAAATGCGCGCGGAGCTGTTTGGCGACGCCTACCCGTTCATCGTAGCGGATGACGCGTTGGCTGTGCGCGCGGAACACACAGCCACCCAACTGCTCTATGTCGCTCTGCTGATGATGTCGAATCTCGGCAATTTCCCAAAAAAGAAGGTCCAGCCGAATCTCACAGCCGGATTCGAATGGCTCAGCCTGCACGTTTTCCGGCAGTTGCTCCCGGCGAATGCGCAGACGCATCTATTCCGGGGAAGCCAGCGATATCCGAGCGAGTTTACTGGGAAACTGTGGCCGCGCCTGCAAAAGCTGGCGCATGTTCTCGGTGAACAGGTCAAGCTCGCGGAAGCCGAAGTCTCAGCCACCAATACCGGTGACAAAGGGCTTGATCTAATTGGATGGCTGCCGCTACCCGACAAGGCTCCGGGGCGTCTAATCCTTTTCGGACAGTGCGCTTGCACCGAAGACTGGACGTCCAAGCAACACAGCATAAGCGCGGGTCGGTGGCGCAATCGAATCAGCTTGAAGAGCAATCCAATGAGCGTCGTGTTTATTCCGTTCTGCCAACGCGGTCCAGAGCAGAGTTGGCACCAGCACGACGATATGGACGACACCTGCATCTTTATGGATCGATTCCGTCTGCTCCACCTCCTCTCAGCGACAGCAGATCAATTTTTGAACCTCCCCGCATTGCAGGAAGCTACCTCATGCCTCGCCGACAAGGAGGAAGCCGCTTAAGCCATGGCGCAACTCACGGCAGTCTCGCTTTTTTCCGGCTGTGGCGGTTTCGATTGGGGAGCCAAGCAAGCCGGTGTGAAAATCATTTGGGCTAACGACAAAGACCCTTACGCGGCTGCCGCATATAAGTCCTTATTTCCCGGAGTTAAGTTCCACAAAGGGGATATTTGCGATGTGGATGAGTTCCCCAAAGCCGACATTCTTATTGGTTGTTATCCTTGCACCGGTTTCAGCGAAGCAGCCAAGCGCCGCGCGGAAGGCATGAAGGAGCAGCGCGACCTAAAGGCCAACGACGGGAATTATCTCTATCGTCAATTCCTGCGCGCACTTCGGGATGTGCAACCCAAGTTCCTCTTTGTCGAAAATGTGCGCGGGATGAAAACCGCAGCCGATGGCTGGTTCTTGAAGCGGCAATTGGCTAACTACCGGCGTCATGGCTTCCGAATGAAAATGGAAATGCTGATGGCCAACAACTATGGGGTAGCTCAGGAACGCCGTCGAATTTTCCTAGTGGGTGTCCACGAATCCGTCACGGACTTTGAATACGAGTTTCCGAAACCCAGCCATGGGCCAGGCCGATTCCATCCTTGGCGCAAACTGCGCGACGTATTGGGGTCATTGGCAGAACATCCTGATGATGATTACTATCGCAAAGAGTTTCACGGTCACTACCTAACTCGTAACCGTAAGCGCGGGATGGACGAGTTGAGCTATACGATTGTCGCTCACGCAAGCCACGTGCCTTTGCATCCTGACGGCGAACGCATGGTGCGTGTAGGCAAAGACCAATACGAATTGCGTGGCACCGTGAACCACCGACTGACATGGCGCCAGTGTGCAGCCATTCAGGAACTGCCTCCGCACATTCAGGTGCCCGGCGGCCTCGTGGCGAAGCATCGCGTGGTAGGCAACGCCGTCCCACCACCGCTCGCCCAAGCGCTTTTGTCCCCCGTGGTCAGTTACAATAGGAATAGTACAGCGCTGCGAAAATAGATTTCAGCACGCTTCTGGTGTGTGCTGTCGCTCATGTGCCACATCAGCGAACTCGCCGACTTCCGCGTGAAGCGCGTCGAGGACATCGTGAAGATGGGCGACATGATCTGGGTGAAAGTCCTCGGCGTGAACGAGCGCGGCAAAATCAAGCTCTCGCGCAAAGCCGCGATGAAAGAGCGCGACGAAGCCGCCGGCAACGGAGCGCCCGCCGCGCACGCGCCTGCCGGAGCGAACTGACCGGCACACCGCGCACGAATCAACATCACAAACCCCGGAGTCCGCGCAGGGCTCCGGGGTTTTGTTTTCCCGGAAGCACTGCCTGCAACTGCCATGCAACCGGACGCTGCACGCCGGGAACGACGCGCTTGCACCAGCAACCGGGTGACATCATAATGATGCCATGAGTGCCACCGCGACATCCAGGCTTCCCGTCCGAGTTCCTCCACACATCCGCACCCGCGCGGAGCAGGCGGCGGAGCTGCGCGGATTATCGCTCAACGCGCTCATCGTTTATGCCGTCGCCGAAATGGCCGATCAGATTATCCGGGACGAGCACGTAATCCGGCTCACCGAGTCGGGCACGAAGCGCTTTTTTCAACTGCTGAAATCGCCCCCAAAGCCCAATGCGGCGCTGACCCGCCTCGCCAAAAAGCACCGCGCCCTGCCGCGTGGATAGAATCGTCCGGCTCTCGAAGAAGCACGATCGCGATGGCTTTGATTGCGGCGTCGGGGCATTGAACGACTTCCTGCGCCGCACCGCCCGGCAGCACATCGAGAAGGGCCTTTCCGTCACCAGCGTATCGGTGAGTGACCCCCAGCCAGACCGCATCCTCGGGTATTACACTCTCGTGTTCGTCGAAGTTGAGCCGGCTCAACTGCCTTCCCAAGTCGCGAAGCCCCTGCCGGCCCATCGGGTGCCCGCCATCAAACTGGTCCGCCTGGCCGTTGCAGTGTCCGAGCAGGGGAAAGGCGTTGGCGCCGCGCTTCTCGCCGAGGCCATGCGGGACGCCGTGTCTGCCGCGAACCGGGCAGGTGGAGTTGCGCTGTTTGTAGATGCCAAAGATGACCGGGCCGCCGCCTTCTACAAACACTACGGTTTCACTTCGCTGCCAGACCTTCCGCTGCAACTCATGATGCCAATCAAACAAGTCGCGCAGTTCGTCGAAATGCTGCCTCCAGCATAAGCCGACGATTTGCGGAATGTGGTTCCCCATCAATGCGCCGGGGCAGCTACGGACAGACCTCGCGCCAACCCGCCTTCACGCGCCGCCGCACTGGCTCCATGC
>JANLPY010000546.1:0-25437 GCA_031367505.1 Hyphomicrobiaceae bacterium
TCGCCGTCGTCACCAACGATATTTACACCAAAGAAGACCAGCAGATTTTGATCCGCGCACAAGCGCTGGCGGAAGACCGCATCGTCGGGGTCGAGACCGGCGGTTGCCCGCACACCGCGATTCGCGAAGATGCGTCGATGAATCTCGCGGCGGTCGATGACCTCAACGCAAAATTTCCGGGGCTCGATGTCATCTTTATCGAAAGCGGCGGTGATAATCTGGCCGCCACCTTCAGCCCCGAGCTGTCCGACCTCACAATTTATGTCATCGACGTTGCGGCGGGCGACAAGATTCCGCGCAAAGGTGGACCGGGCATTACCAAGTCCGACTTGCTGGTGATCAATAAAGTCGACCTCGCACCCCACGTGGGCGCATCGCTCGCCATCATGGAGCGTGACGCGAACAAAATGCGCGGCACACGGCCGTTCATTTTTTACAAACTGAAAAACAAACAGGGGTTGGAGGACATCGTCGGATTTATTGTTGAGCGCGGGATGTTGAAAAAACTTTGACTCCCCGACGCACTCTTGCAACGCACTGCTATCGCCACACGCACCATCGCGGTGCCTCGACCTCGCGCGTACTACAACTTGATCTCAAGATTCATGGCTAACTCGCTGTTTAATGCCAAGCGATGCCCCGTGGCACAGCGCGTGCTGATGTCTCGGCAGTTCGATGAGCATGCTTGCTCATCTGAATCGGTAAGGGGACGAGCGGTAGCGACAGGATTGTCTAAACAGTAGACCACGCGGGTATCGACATCATTTTTTTCGAGGAGAGGAAAGCACATGAAATCAGCAAAATTAGGACTCGTTGCCAGCGCGCTGCTGTTCAGCGCGTTCGGCGCGCAGGCCGCCGAAGACACCATCAAGATCGGCGTGTTGCATTCGTTGTCGGGCACCATGGCGATCAGTGAAACCACATTGAAAGACACCATGCTGATGCTGATCGACGAGCAAAATAGAAAAGGCGGATTGTTGGGCAAGAAGCTTGAAGCGGTGGTGGTCGACCCGGCTTCGAACTGGCCGCTATTCGCAGAGAAAGGCCGCGAATTGATCCAGAAAGATAAAGTTGCCGCGATCTTCGGCTGCTGGACTTCGGTCTCACGCAAGTCGGTGCTGCCGGTCATTGAAGAATTGAACGGGCTGTTGTTTTATCCGGTTCAGTACGAAGGCGAAGAGTCATCGCGCAATGTGTTCTACACGGGTGCAGCTCCGAATCAGCAAGCGATCCCCGCAGTTGATTACTTGATGAATGATTTAAAAGTCACGCGCTGGGTGTTGGCCGGTACCGATTACGTGTATCCGCGCACCACCAATAAAATCCTGGAAGCGTACCTGCTGGCCAAGGGCGTGAAGAAAGAAGACATCATGATCAACTACACGCCGTTCGGTCATTCCGATTGGCAGACGATCGTGTCCGACATCAAGAAGTTTGGCACCGCAGGCAAGAAAACCGCCGTCGTCTCGACCATCAACGGCGACGCCAACGTGCCGTTCTACAAGGAACTCGCCAACGCCGGCGTCAAAGCGACCGACATTCCGGTTGTCGCATTCTCGGTCGGCGAAGAGGAACTTGCCGGCATCGATACCAAGAACCTCGTCGGTCACTTGACCGCCTGGAACTATTTCCAGTCGGTCAAGGCACCAGCAAATGACGAGTTCATTGCCAAGTGGAAGGCATTCACGAAGAACCCGAAGCGTGTCACCAACGATCCGATGGAAGCGCACGTGATCGGCTTCAACATGTGGGTCAAGGCCGTCGAGAAGGTGAAGTCGACCGATCCAGATAAGGTCATCGACGCACTTCCCGGCATCGAAGCTGCCAACCTGACCGGCGGCATGTCGAAGATGCTGCCGAACCATCACATCACCAAGCCCGTTTTGATTGGTGAGATCAAAGCCGATGGTCAGATGGAGACTGTTTGGAAAACCAAGGATCTGGTAGCCGGCGATGCTTGGTCAAAGAGCCTCGACGGATCGAAGGATCTGGTCGGTGACTGGGTCGAGAAGAAGTGCGGCAACTTCAACACCAAGACCAACAAGTGCGGTTGATATCGCGCCTGAACCGCGTCAACTAAGACACGGATACATCATAATCGGGCGGCGTGCTGTTGTGGTGCGCCGCCTGATCCATGAATAGGTTCTTAAATGACGCAATGTTTCGGACTAACCATGCGGCGAATCCTTATTTCACTACTGTTTTTGATGGGGCTCGTCACATGCTCCGGTATCGCTACCTCCGCAAAACTCGATGAGCCGCTAGCCCGGCTTCTGGCTGACAGCTACGGCGACACCATCACGGCAATTGGCGAGATCGCGGCCTCGGGCGAGGCGCTCGCGCCCACAATCCTTGAAGCGCTAGCCGATGGCCGCCTGCTGTTTTCGCCCGCAGAAAAGATCGTGGTCATCAAGGTCGATGGCAGCAAACTCACCAACGCCGCAACCAGCGTGGCGGTGACAACTGCGCCCGCCGATCTAACTCCCGTGCGTCTCAATAATCGCGTGCGAACAGCTGTGCAGGCCGCACTTGGCGCCATGACATTGCTGTCGCCGGACCCGAACAAGCGCCTGGAAGCCGCGCAATCCATCTTCAAGTCGCAGGACGCCAGTAAATTTGAGCAGGTCGAAGGCGCACTCGCCAAGGAAAGTGACCCGAAGGTGCGGCTCGAACTCGAGGCGACACGCTCCGTGATCTTGATCGGCAACAAGGACGCGCCGGAGATTTCACGCATCGCGGCCATTGCTATTCTCAAGTCGCGTGGCGACCAGACCGCAGTTGCGGCCTTGCAAAGTATCGCTGCCGATGCACCTCCGGCCTTGAAGGAAGCAGCGACCCGCGCCGTTGCCGACATCGAGAGCCGCCTCGCCGTTTGGCGCGTCGCGCAGAACTTGTGGTACGGGCTATCGCTCGGCTCGGTGCTGTTGCTCGCCGCGATCGGCCTCGCCATCACCTTCGGCGTCATGGGGGTGATCAACATGGCGCACGGCGAGATGGTGATGATCGGGGCCTACACGACATTCGTCGTGCAAGAGATCATCCGTACGAGCTTCCCATACTTGTTCGATTATTCGCTGATCTTTGCTATTCCGCTCGCATTCCTGGTGGCAGGCGGCATCGGCATCGCGATCGAGCGCAGCGTAATCCGCTTTCTGTATGGGCGCCCCCTTGAAACGCTCCTCGCGACATGGGGGATCAGCTTGATCCTGCAGCAGGCGGTGCGCACCTGGTTCGGTCCGACCAATCGCGAAGTCGGCGCTCCCAATTTCATGTCCGGCGCCTTCAAAATCGGCGAGCTCGTGATCACCTGGAACCGGCTCTGGATAATCGTGTTTGCGGCATTGATATTCTTCGGCCTCCTGTTGGCTCTCAAATATACGCCCTTCGGCCTGCACATGCGGGCCGTGACGCAGAACCGGCGGATGGGCAGCTCGATGGGCATTCCGACTGCCAAGGTCGACGCACTGACCTTCGGTTTGGGCTCGGGCATCGCGGGACTTGCCGGCGTGGCGCTCAGCCAGATCGATAACGTTTCGCCGAACTTGGGACAGAGTTACATCGTCGACAGCTTTCTCGTCGTCGTGTTCGGCGGTGTCGGTAATTTATGGGGCACGCTCGTTGGAGCAATGTCGCTCGGCATCGCCAACAAATTGCTCGAGCCTTTCGCCGGTGCCGTTCTCGGCAAGATTATCCTGCTGGTCGCGGTCATCATGTTCATCCAAAAACGCCCGCGCGGTATGTTCGCCCTCAAGGGCCGGGCGGTGGAAGCATGATCATTCGCTCCCTCATCGATGGCGACCGGCGCGGCGCGATCTTTCTCGGATTGCTGGCGATTGCAGCTGTCGTCGTGCCGTTCTGCCATCTGGTGTTTCCGCCATCGTCGTTCTTTCATATCTCGACCTCGAGCGTGGCGCTGTGGGGCAAGTACCTGTGCTTCGCAATCCTCGCCCTGTCGCTCGATCTGATCTGGGGCTATGCCGGGATCTTGAGCCTCGGTCACGGCGCGTTTTTCGCGCTCGGCGGCTATGCTATGGGCATGTATCTGATGCGCCAGATCGGCGCGCGTGGCGTCTATGCGAACCCACTGCTACCTGACTTCATGGTGTTCCTGAACTGGAAGGAGTTGCCCTGGTATTGGTGGGGCTTCGACATATTTCCATTCGCGATGCTTATGGTATTTCTGGCGCCAGGCATCTTAGCGTTCGTGTTCGGCTGGTTCGCGTTCCGCTCGCGCGTCACCGGCGTCTACTTGTCGATCATCACGCAGATGCTGACTTACGCGCTGTGGCTTGCGTTCTTCCGCAATGACATGGGGTTCGGCGGCAACAACGGGCTGACCGATTTCAAGGACATCCTTGGCTACAATGTGCAGGCGCCGGGCACGCGGGCGACACTGTTTTCGTTGAGCGCGATAGCGTTGATGATCGCCTATGTGGTCGCCCGCTACGTCGTCACGTCCAAGCTCGGCAAGGTGCTGGTCGCGATCCGCGACGCGGAAAGCCGCACGCGCTTTATCGGCTACCGGGTCGACGCCTATAAGACCTTCTTGTTTACGCTATCGGCTTGCATGGCGGGTGTCGCCGGCGCTCTTTACGTGCCGCAAGTCGGCATCATCAACCCGAGTGAATTCCAACCGGCGAACTCGATCGAGGTTGTGATCTGGGTGGCCGTTGGCGGACGCGGCACCCTGGTGGGGGCGGCGCTCGGCGCAATTCTCGTCAACTACGCCAAGACGACATTCACCAGCGGCCTCCTCGCGCCCTACTGGCTGTTCGCCCTCGGCTTGCTGTTCGTGTTGGTGACCATCTTCTTGCCAAAAGGGATCATGGGAACCCTGGCCGACTGGACCAGCCGCAACGATCGATCGAACGACGCACCAGAGCCAACGTCAGCTGCGAGGCCGGCGCAATGAAGCATTCGATCAATGTGTTGCTTAGCAACTCAGCTTCATGGGAATATCCGTGACCGACGTTACCCACTCGCTGCTGTATCTCTCCGGTGTCGAAGTGTCGTTCGACGGCTTCAAGGCGCTGAACGGCTTGTCGCTCGACATCCGGCACGGTGAAATGCGTGCGATCATCGGTCCGAACGGCGCCGGCAAGACGACGATGATGGACGTCATTACCGGCAAGACACGGCCCGACGACGGCGAGGTGTTGTACGATCGCACCGTTGATCTGACCAAACTCGACGAAGCGGCGATCGCCAACCTCGGCATTGGCCGCAAGTTTCAAAAGCCCACCGTATTCGAGATGCACACGGTCGAGGACAATGTGCTGCTGGCGTTGAAGAACAACCGTCGCGTCGGCGCCAATTTGTTCTGGAAGCGGAACGCCCACGATGCCGAACGGATCGATCAAATTTTAAAGACCATCCGGCTTGATGCACATCGGTCGCGCGCGGCGGGGGCGCTGAGCCACGGGCAAAAGCAGTGGCTCGAGATCGGCATGTTGATCGCGCAGGACCCGAAGTTGCTGCTGGTCGACGAGCCGGTCGCCGGCATGACCGACAGCGAGACCGAAACGACCGCCGACTTGCTGCGCGATATCGCCCGCGATCATTCCGTTATTGTCGTCGAGCACGACATGGATTTCGTTCGCCGCCTCGGCGTGCGCGTCACTGTACTGCATGAAGGCAGCGTGCTGGCCGAAGGCTCCCTCGACCAAGTCTCCGCCAATGAACGCGTCATCGAAGTCTATCTGGGGCGATGATGGGCATATCCAGAAAATCTACACCCTGTCGCGCCTCCTCAGCTGGGTCAGCGATCCTCTTTCCCACCTCCGCGTCCCCGGAAATCGATGCGTCTTCGCGCGGCGATTATCCAAGGTCTTTACCTTTAGAGGTATGGTGCGGTCTGCGCCTATCCGAACAGGTAAAGATCCCGGCTCGCGTGCGGAATCAGCACCAGTGCCTCGGCTTAGGCTTCGGGGCCGCACTTGGCCGGGAACGCATGAGGAGAGGGCGGAGCAAAACTTCTAGTTCGACAGGCGAAACATGCTCACCGTAGACTCGATCGACCTGCACTATGGCGCGGCGCAGGCCTTGCGGCGGGTATCAATCAACGCCGACATCGGCCGGATCACCTGTGTGCTCGGCCGTAACGGCGTCGGTAAGAGCTCACTGCTGCGCGCCATCGTCGGCCAGCAATCGATCAGCGGCGGCGCGATCAAGTTCGACGGCGAGGACATCTCGAAGCTACTCCCTTACGAGCGGGCACGACGTGGCATCGCCTACGTGCCGCAGGGCCGCGAGATCTTCCCACTGCTCACCGTGAGGGAAAATCTCGAAACCGGATTCGCACCGCTCAAGCGCGCCGACCGCACGATTCCACCCGAACTGTTCGAGCTGTTCCCGATCCTTAAATCGATGTTGGGACGGCGCGGCGGCGATCTCTCCGGCGGACAGCAGCAGCAGTTGGCAATCGCCCGCGCGCTCGTCACTCGACCGAAGCTCCTGGTACTAGACGAGCCGACCGAGGGCATTCAGCCATCGATCATTAAGGACATCGGGCGCGCCATCACCTATTTGCGCGACAAGGGCACGATGGCGATCGTGCTCGTCGAGCAATACTTTGACTTCGCCAAGGAACTCACCGACACCTTCGCCGTGCTCGAACGCGGCGAAGTCGTGCTGTCCGGCACCAAGGCCAGCATGGTCGAAGCGGATGTCAGGAAGCTGATGACGGTGTGAGGTCCGTTATACGGTTTTTCACTTACACTTCGGACTCGCCAAAACAGCGTGCGCAGTGGCTATTCCATCAATGTCTAAGTCCTCATTGATCATGCTGTTCAAAACAGAAAGGCCTGACACCCGCAATCTCTTTGCTCCTACCAGTTGCTGCACTTCAGCTTTTGTCAGAATGATGGTGCTCAACTGTTGCTCGATCTTACCGGGACGACGCGATTTTGTGGCTGCCGCTTCGTCAATGCGAATTTGATAGATTGCCACGCCGCCTTTTCCCTCTCGGCTAAGGTAAAGTGCATCCTGTTTAAGCTGGATCGAGTAATTGTCACGATGGATGGCAACGCACGACAACTTATCCGTCATGCTATTTTTTGTCCGGAGCACTTTCCAGTTGGACAACTCAAGCATGCGCTCAGCCGTAGCAAGTTGTCCAAAAACCGTGTTGCTAGACATGATAATTAAGGCAATGACAACGATCGCTCGCATAGAATTTCCTCGGTAAGAACTCGTAGGAAGACCCGCGTAGCATAGGTTTAAGCGTGATCAAGTAACCCCAAAGCCTTAAGCTATTTTATTTTGCGCCTCTCACCCCGGCAATTCGATCCGTTCCACTTCGTCACCCGGCACTAAGGCGAAGCGCTTTTGCCGCCAGTCTTCCTTGGCAGCATCGATGCGATCTTTCGACGATGACACGAAGTTCCACCAGATGTGACGCGGGCCGTCCATCGGTTCGCCGCCCAGCATCATGAGACGCGCTTGCGACGTCGCCAAGATCGAGATCCGATCGCCCGGCTTGAACGTCAGCAACCGGCCGGCCTCGAACGTCTGGCCGGCAATGTCGATCGTGCCAGATGCGATATAAATCCCGCGCTCATCGTAGTCGGCATCGAACGGCAGGATCGCACCGGGCGCCAACACGGCTTCCGCGTAAAGCGTCGGATGCGGAAACTTGGTCGGCGCCGTTTGTTCGAATGCCGATCCCATGATCAGCCGCACGCGCTTGCCCTCGCCGGTGATACGCGGCAACGCATCCGCTCCATGATGCGAAATCGCCGGCGCGCCTTCCTCGTGCGACTTCGGCAGCGCGCACCACGCCTGGATGCCGAACATGCGCCGCGCCCGCGTCTTGATCTCCGGCGCCTCGCGTTCCGAATGAACGATGCCGCGCCCCGCCGACATCAGGTTGACATCGCCCGGCCGGATCGGCATCGACGTGCCAAGCGAATCCCGGTGCCAGATCTCGCCTTCGAACAGATATGTGACGGTCGCCAGCCCGATGTGCGGATGCGGTCGCACGTCGATACCGGTGCCGAGGATGAACTCGGCCGGCCCCATCTGATCAAAGAAAATGAACGGCCCGACCATTTGCGTCTTGGCCGAGGGTAACGCGCGGCGCACCTCGAAGCCGCCGAGATCACGCGATCGGGGCACGATCACATGCTCGATCGCGTCGCAGCTTTTTCGGTCTCCGGGAATTGGATCTTGGTCGGGAAGCCAGCTCATTTCGCACCTCCTCACGATTGCAATACCATTCGCTCAAAATGGCGCGCGCCAGGCGGCTCGGCAACCCCCGCCGCTCAACCAATGTGATATTGATAGGCCCACGTTTCGGTTAGAACTTGACCCTTGAGCCGCATGAACATGCGCAATTCAACGGGGTCACCGGACCCGGCTTTCAAATCGAACACGGCGCGCCAGTGGCCCGCCACATCATTCGACAACGCTTCCGTGAAAGGGTTGATGATCTCGCCGCGCGAGGTGGTGACAACCGCCTCTGGTTTTATGCCGGACGGCAATGTGGCAAGCGACGGGCCCAGAAATTCAACCACGAACTTCTTGACGCCTTGCGGGCGCACCGTGCCCGGTTCGCCGCCAGTGCCGATGCGCGTTGCCACCGTTCGCGCGAGTTGGGCTTGCTCGCCCACCGATTTCGGCTCGTCATTGAGCCAGTGGAGTTTGTAATTGAGTTCGATCACACGGCCAGCCTTCACCGGCTCGGCTGGAACCCATGCGGCGACGATGTTGTCGTGGATCTCATCGTCGGTCGGCAGCTCCATCAGCTGCACGGCGCCCCGCCCCCAGGCACCGATCGGTTCGACCCACAAAGAGGGGCGGCGCTCATAGCCGACACCATCCTGAAAGTGATCATAGTTCCGGTCGCGCTGCATGAGGCCGAAGCCCTTCGGGTTGTCGTCGACGAAGGATGATACCACCGGCCGTGGCGGATTATTGAGTGGTCGCCAGATGCGCTCGCCGGTTCCGGTCCAGAGCGCGAGGCCGTCTGAATCGTGCACTTCCGGGCGCCAATCGCCGGTCGCGTTCTTGATAGTCTCCGAGAACCAGTACATCGACGTCAGCGGGGATATGCAAAAGCGCTGCGTCTCGCGGCGAATGTGCAATTGACAGGCGACGTCCATCACGACGCCGCTGCCGCGCGTCATTTCGAACCGATAGGCGCCAGTGACGCTTGGAGATTCGAGCAACGTGCAAACAACGACCGATGCGGCGCCATCGGACGGCGTTTCGATATAGAAGTTCGTGAAATCCGGAAACTCCTCGGTGACGCCAGTGATTGCCGGATCAATGGCGAGCCCGCGCGCCGACAAGCCATACTGATAATCCTCACCGATTGCGCGGAAGTAGGATGCTCCGAGGAACGCTACCCAATCATTGAGCCGCCAGTCGAGTTTGCCGCCGTCACGCCCGCCACGGCTTGGATGTCCCTTGGTGCTCTCCTGGAACCGGAAGCCTGCGAAGCCGACATTCTCCGGCAACTTGCGGGCAATGGAGTCAGCCGGCATGTCGAAGTAGGCCGGTTCATAGATGACCTCGCGCGCCTGGCCGCCATCGACCACGTGCATGCGCACGGACTTCTGGAAGTATTGCCCGAGATGAAAGAACGTTGCCGGGAACTGCCCAGAACCTTGTGCGAACAACGCTGCATCGGTTCGGTATTTCAACGTACCGTGGATCGCATAGTCGATCTTCGCCACGATTTCTGAACTGGGGCGGGGTGGGCCAACGTAGGGTTGGGCGCCGAGTTCCTTGGCACGCAGTTTGAGGCCATCGAACGAAAATGGTTGCGCGGCCCCCAGCACCAAGCCATTGGCGCCGCGCGTTGTCTGGGCACGCGCGGCATCCCCACCCAGCGCCAGTGCCATCGTTTGCGCCAGCGATGCCGCGATAAGCGCGCGACGATCGAGTTCAACTGACATGTTCGTCCCGCCTCTTCACAATCTTGAGACCTCTGGTAGCCGAATTCTCACGGCAAATCCAAGGCAGGTGACCGTTGCGCAAAGAGGGGTTCTAGTTGTCGCACCGTCCGTACTAAGCTTGGGGCAACAAAATCACACCGGAGGACACGAAAATGGGCGGCGTATTGATCATCACAGGTGCAAGCCGTGGCATTGGAGCGGCAACTGCGAAACTCGCCGGCGCACGCGGCTGGGCCGTTGCGGTGAACTATAATTCCAGTCCGGATCGGGCCGCCGAAGTTGTCGCGGCAATCGAGAAGAGCGGCGGTAAGGCGGTCGCCATCAAGGCTGATGTGTCGACGACGAAAGGTGCTGCTCATCTGTTCGCCGAGACCGACAAGAAGCTCGGCCCCGTCACGGGCTTGTTCAACAATGCCGGCATCGTGCACACCTACGCGCCCATCACCGGCATGACCGCTACCATGCTCGACGACCATTGGCGCATTAACATCACCAGCCAATTCCTTTGTGCAGGCGAAGCCGTCAAGCGCATGTCGACCAGAAACGGCGGCAAGGGCGGCGCAATCGTCAACATGAGCAGCCGGGCGGCTGTCATCGGCGGCCCCAACGGCATGTTGGCATACGCAGCCTCGAAAGGCGCGATAGATACCTTCACACATGGGTTGTCGATCGAAGTCGCACCGCAAGGCATCCGCGTCAACGCCGTGCGCCCCGGATTGATCGAAACCGAGATCCATGATGCGACCGGTGACAAGGAGCGGTTGAAGAAGCTCGTTGGCTTGGTTCCGCAAGGACGGGTCGGCTCACCCGAGGAAGTCGGTGAAACCGTTCTGTGGTTGCTCTCGCCCGCCGCGTCGTATGTCACCAGTAGCTTGGTGGATATCGGCGGGGCGAGGTAGGGGCGTAAGGGCAGTCATAGTGGGCTTGGTTCGACGCTTGTGAGGGTGGATATCTTTCCTCCCCTCACAAAAATCCGATCGATATCCACGGGACGGCGGCCACGATAATCGTGCCAATGATCAACGCGATCAGGTAGGGCCAGATCGGGCGGATGCCTTCGGAGGGATCGACACGGCCGATTGCACACGCGGCGTAATAGCCGACGCCGAACGGTGGCGCGAAAAGCCCGATGCCCATCGCCAGGATGACGACCATCGAATAGTGCACCTCGTGGATGCCCAATTGCTTGGCGATCGGAAACAACAGCGGTCCGAACAGTACGATCGCCGGGATGCCTTCGAGCACGCTGCCGAGGATCACAAACGCAATCAATGACACCGCCATGAAGCCAGCAGCGCCACCCGGCAAACGGCTCATCGCGCCAGCGAGCTCGCGGCTGAAGCCTGATTGCGTCAGTGCCCAGGCCATCGCGGTGGCAGCGCCGATGATCAGCAAAATTGCGCCGGACAATGCGGCGGTGTCGACCAGCACCGACCACATCCGGTACCAGCGCACCGGATCGAGACGCGCATGGGCGGTGGGTGACGACTTGCGGAACACCCAATAAACAAACCCGACGAACAACGTATACGCGATGCCGATCGTCGAGACTTCGGTTGCGGTTGCGACACCCTCGACAACGGCTGCACGAATGAGAAATGGCAGCGCGATGCCGGGCGCGGCGATCAGCGCGCACAGCGCAATCACGCGTGGGCTTGCTCGCACCACGCCGGTCATATCTTCGTTGCGCGACTGCCACCACACGACAACGCACAAGGCGAGCGCTAGCACCAACGCCGGTAGCAACCCGCCGGTGAACAGCGCCGCGATCGACACGTTGCACACCGAGCCAATGGTGATCAAAACCAGCGAAGGCGGGATCGTCTCCGACATCGCACCTGATGCAGACAACAATGCGACGAGGTCGCCACCCTTGGCGCCGCGCTTCTTCATCTCCGGAAACAGCACTGGCGCGACGGCTGCCATGTCGGCGGCTTTTGATCCGGAAATGCCCGACACCAGATACATCGCGCCGAGCAAGACGTAGCGAAGTCCACCACGTAAGTGGCCGATCAAACTCGCCAGAAAATCGACCATGCCGCGGGCTAGGCCGGTGATTTCGATCAGCAGTCCGAGGAACACGAACAGTGGAACCGACAACAGGATAATGTGGCTCATGCCTTCATCCATACGACTGACGACGATGGTCAGCGGCGAGCGCGTGGTCAGCGCCAGATGCGCGAAGGTACCGAGCCCAAAGGCGAAGGCGATTGGCACGCCAGCCAGCACCGCGCCACCAGTTAGGAATACGAAGAATACAATCAACCGGTAGTTGCCCATCGCCATTAACATCGGCTTGGCGAGGTACAGCGCGACGCCAAGGCCGATTACCAAGGCCGCTGCCAACAGGCAGTCGCGCAACGGTGCCGTTCGGCCGATGCGTAGTGCGCCCAATATGATCATCAGACCAATGCCGACGGGGAGTGCTGCTGCCCGCCACACGTTGGGGATTTCAAGTGCGGGCGTGACGATCATGATCTCGTCAATCGCGTATTCGAGCGCCGGATACATGATGAGGCCGAGGAACGCCAACCCCGCGACGAGCGCCAACGCATTCAGCACCGCCTTCATGCGCGGCCCGGCACCGTCGACCAGCGCCGACATGCGCATGTGCTCGATGCGCCGGTAAGCGACCACCGCGCCAAACATCGCCAGCCACAGGAACAGGATCGACGCCAGTTCGTCGGACCAGGTGAACGGCCGGCGAAACACGTAGCGCGATACCACGCCGGCAAACAGGATCAGCGTTTCGAACAGCACCAGGATGCCGGCTGCGACTTCGGCAAACCGCCCGATGGCGTTTTCCACGCGCGCGGCAGTGGAGTTCGACGCAACTTCAGCCGTGCTGGCAGTATCGACGTGCATTGAAGTCCCCTCGGGGCGCGGTCGTTTATGAAGTGCGCGCCACTGCACTTACCCTCTCCCCCGCCCCTTCGGGGGAGAGGGTAGAGGCCGGGCCCATTTGGCCCGGCCGAGGGTGAGGGGCGGTCGCTTGCTCGATACCGATTCCGGTCATGATTCTAAATTGGAAGCTGATGGTTCGGAACAAGTTTCTGCCCCTCACCCTCTCCCCGTTCCGGCAACGGGCCGGGGAGAGGGGATAAATCAGCTGATCTTGCCAGCGTATTTTTCGAGGAGTGCCCAGGCTTCGTCGCCGTACTTGCCCTTCCACTCCTTGTAGAACCCGGCCGAGGAAAGCTTGTCGCGGAACGGCGCCTGATTGACTTCGTTGAAGGCGAGGCTCTTGCCCGACAACTCCTTCTCCAGCGTCGTGTTCAACGCGAAAATATCCTCGCGTTGCTTTTTGCCAGCCTCATTGAGGTTCTTGGAGATAATTGCACGCAGGTTTTCCGGGATGCCGTTCCACGCCTTGGCGTTAGCCAGGAACCAGAAGCCATCCCACATGTGGTTGGTCTTCGATAGGAACTTCTGCACCTCGTAAAGCTTCGCCGCGTTGATGATGGCGAGCGGATTTTCCTGACCTTCGACCACTTTCGTTTGCAGGGCCGAATAGACTTCGGAGAAATTGATGCTCGCGGGTGAGGCATCGAACGCCTTGAACATCGACGTCCACAGTGGTGACGGTGGGACACGGATCTTGAAGCCCTTCAGGTCATCAGGGCTAGTGATCGGCTTGATGCTCGACGTCATCTGCCGGTAACCGTTGTCCCACATCTGGTCCATGGCGACGAGGCCGGATTTCGCGATTTGCCCACGCACGTAAGCGCCGAGCTCGCCGTCCATCGCCGGCCAAACCTTGTCATAACCGGACCACGCAAAGCCTACTCCATTGATCGAGGCGGCTGGCACCAGAGTCGCCAAAATCAAGCCAGACAGCGTGAAGAACTCGATTGCGCCGGAGCGTAGCTGGCTCAGCATATCGGTGTCCGAGCCCAGCTGATTGTTTGGGAACATCTGGATATCGACCTTGCCGTCGGTCTCCTTCTTGATCTTCTCAAGCGCTTCGCCCGCGCGGATCACCAACGGGTGCGTTACCGGCGAGTTGTTGGCAAACTTGAAGGTGAATTCGGCGGCGTTCGCAAGGGTCACGCGCAGGAGCGCCGGCGCAGCGACTGCGATAGCGGCCGTGGTGGAAAGCAATTTGCGGCGGTCGATGGTCATCAATGCACTCCTAAAGGCATGCGTTTCCCGGCTCCGCCGCTTGTGCGCGACGTGAGTATTCGATGCGCACTATGCGGGAGCGATCTGGTCCGGGCAAGCAAACAACGCCGTTCGCCGATGACCGGCCACCGAAAACCGGCGGCAACCGCGCCGAACGCGTTAACCATTTTTCGCTTTAACGCCTAGCGTCATTAACCAATTTTGCGCAAGCGTCCTGTCGTCCAATGCTCAATCCGTGAGCAAGCAGACTTATCGAGCGACACGCCCGCATTTCTTGCTGGCTGCAAGCCGTCGGCCGCGTTGCCGATTGGCTCGCGTTGCGCAGAGAACGAGGAACAGTAATGAGTATTTCACAAACGCGCCGTCATGGTGCGCTATCCGCTTTAGGTCTAACGGTTGCGATCGCATTTGCAGGACCTGCCTGGGCTGACCGCGAGAATGTCAAGAATGCGAAAAGCTGGTCCTACCAGCTCACTGGCGACATGGCCTCGACCAAACGGTCGAATGCCGATGTCGCAGTCGTTGATCCCGATCACGCCGGCAGCGCCGAGAAATACAAGTCGAAGGCAAAGGGCGGAAAACGTGCCGTGTTGGCCTACATTTCCGTCGGCGAGGCCGAGGAAGGCCGCAGCTACATGAAGGGCTCCAAGCAGTCCTGGAATACCGGCCGCACACAAGGCTGGTCTGGCAATTACGCCGCAAAATACTGGGATGAAGACTGGAAGCGGATCGTCAAATCCCGCGTGCGCGATGCACTCGCTAAGGGCTACGACGGCGTTTATCTCGATCGCGTCGACACCTACGAAAATACGAAAGCACCGGGCGGCTCACGCGAGCAAATGGTCAAGTTCGTGAAGGAAGTGGCCGCCGAAGCACGCTCAAAGAAAAGCAACGCCGCCGTCGTCGTGCAGAACGCCGAGGAGCTATTGACCGACAAGAGCTATGTCGCGGCCATTGATGGCATTGCCAAGGAAGACCTTTACCACGGCATCAATCACCGGGGCGAGCGCAACAGCCAGAGCAACGTCAACTCCAGTAAGTCGTATTTGAAGTCGGCGAAGTCGCAGGGCAAGGCGGTATTCGTCGTGGAATACCTAAATGGCGATACCGCCGACAAAGTGGCCGGCGAAGCGCGTCGCGACGGCTTCGTGCCGAATACCCACGCACCGCGCAATTTGAACAAGACGGCAGAGGATTGAGCGGAGTGTCGCATTGGCCCCCAGTGGACCGAAGCGACCTCGACGTTTACAACCGGGCGCATGACGACCGAGCCGGAACATAACGCTGACGTGGTGCCGCCGGATACCAATCCGCGTCCGGCCGGCACCGAGGTCATCCAGCATTACCTGAAGCAGTTGCCATCGTCGCCGGGTGTCTATCGGATGATCGATGCGGCGGGTGACGTGATCTACGTCGGCAAGGCGCGATCATTGAAGGCGCGGGTCTCGAATTACGCGCGCCTCAACGGCCATGCCAATCGCATAGCGCGCATGATTTCTTCGACCGTGTCGATGGAGTTTGTCACCGTCGGCACTGAAGCCGAGGCGCTGCTACTTGAAGCCAACCTAATCAAACGGTTCAGGCCGCGTTACAACGTGCTGATGCGGGACGACAAGTCGTTCCCCTACATTCTAATCTCACGCGATCACGCGGCTCCGCAAATCATGAAGCATCGCGGCGCACGTAATCGGCGCGGCGACTACTTCGGACCGTTTGCATCCGCCGGCGCCGTCGGCCGCGCGATAAACATGCTGCAGCGCGCGTTCCTGCTGCGCTCGTGTACCGATAGCGTTTACGAGAGCCGCACAAGGCCCTGCCTGTTGCATCAGATCAAGCGCTGTTCGGCGCCCTGCACGGGCGAAATATCGCTCGAAGATTATGGCCGGCTCGTCGATGAAAGCGTCCGCTTCCTGCGTGGCGAAAGCCAGAACGTACGCACGATGTACCAGCGCATGATGGAGGACGCCGCCGAAAAGCTCGAGTTCGAACAGGCGGCAAAATTCCGCAATCGACTGTGGGCATTGGCGCACGTGACAGCCGATCAATCGATCAACCCCGAAGGTATCGAGGAGGCTGACGTGTTTGCGGCCCACCAGGAAGGGGGGCACATCTGCATCCAGGTATTCTTCTTCCGCACCGGCCAAAACTGGGGCAATCGCGCGTACTTCCCGAAGGCTGACCGCGCGCTGGACGCCGGTGAAGTCTTGGACAGTTTCGTCGCTCAATTCTACGACGATAAACCCGTGCCGCGTCTGATCCTGCTGTCACATGAAGTGCCGTCGCGCGCATTGCTGGCAGAGGCGCTGTCGATCAAGGCGGAGCGCAAGGTTGAGATTGCCGTGCCGCAACGGGGTACCAAAATTGGCCTGATCGAACACGCGACCCAGAACGCACGCGAGGCGTTGGGACGCCGCATGGCGGAAACCTCGTCGCAGAAAATCTTGATGGAAGGATTGAAGGATCGCTTCGGGTTGGCACGCGCGCCGCGCCGCATCGAGGTCTACGATAACAGTCATATCATGGGGACCAACGCGGTCGGCGCGATGATCGTCGCCGGCATCCAGGGCATGGTGAAGAACCAATATCGCAAGTTCAATATCAAGTCGGAAGGGCTGACGCCTGGCGACGACTACGCGATGATGCGCGAAGTATTGACGCGGCGGTTCAAGCGGGTGGCGGCCGAGTTGAACGGTGAAATTGTCGAGGAAGCGCCGGTCGAAGAGGTGATCTCGCTTACCCCCCACCCCGGCCCTCCCCCTCAAGGGGGGAGGGAGGGAAGTGGCGGGGATGAGGGTGCAATGACTCAAACCGGGGATGCGCGGGAGAAATCACGGCTCGTTCCGGCGGGGACACCACCGCGTGGTCAGCGCGGTGCGGATGCAATTGCCTTCGGCGTGCTGCGGGCGGATCATGCCACATCGCCTGGATCGGAGCTTGTGCCCCCGGGTATCGAGGCGGACTACCTCGACGATGTGGACGACGAAGTTATCGTCGATGCCGAAGAATTTCCCTCGATCCCCGATCTCGTTTTGGTGGACGGAGGAGCGGGCCAACTGTCGATCGCTCAGCAAGTGCTGGCCGAACTTGGTCTGACCGGCGTGATCCCACTCGTCGGGGTCGCCAAGGGGCCGGATCGCGATGCCGGGCGCGAGCATTTTCATGTTCCCGGCCGGTCGTCCTTCATGTTGGAGCCGCGCGATCCAGTACTCTATTTTGTGCAGCGGCTGCGTGACGAGGCCCACCGCTTCGCCATCGGCACGCACCGGGCGAAACGCGCGAAAGCCCTCGGCGTCAATCCGCTCGACGAAATCGAAGGCATTGGCCCGACCCGCAAGCGCGCATTGCTAAGCCACTTCGGCTCGGCCAAGGCCGTGTCGCGCGCCGGCATCGAAGACCTGAAAGCGGTCCCCGGCATTTCCGCCCAGATGGCGCAGTCGATCCACAACTTCTTCAACGAGAAGAAGGGTTAGAACTGACCATCGATCAACTTGGCGATAACGGGCCAGTACTGTTTCCCGAATCCGGCCTCGATTGCAGCAGCTAGCTTGGCGCGGGCGGCGGTCGCGCCGCTCAAGGTGAGGCCCGCATCCCGCGCCAGATCGAACGCATAGTCCAGATCCTTCAGCGCATATTCGACCGAGAACGCCTGCTCGGGAAAGCTGCCGGTCAACATCGCCTTGATACCGTGGTTGCGCAGCGCGAAGCTGTCGGCGGACCCTTTGGTGAGCGTATCGAACAGCACCGCACCGTCCAACCCATTGCGGCGCGCGATCGCCAGCGCTTCAGCCAGGGCGACGACGGTTTCGATCAGCACCATGTTGTTTAGGATCTTGATCAGCTGCCCTGATCCAACCGGCCCGCAATGGCTAATTTGCGAGCCGATACACGCGAGCAACGGCTGCAGTGCCGCGAACGTTTCGGACGACGCGCCGACCATGATGCTGAGCGTGCCATCCTCGGCTGCTCGCCGGGTTCGCGCAATCGGAGCATCGGCGAAGGTCGCGCCGCGCTCACCCAAAGCTTTTGCGAGGCGCTTGGCGAGCGACACCGGCGAGGTGCCGAGATCAACGATCACCTGTCCCGGGCGGGCGATCGCGACCAGCCCGTTTTCGCCTTCGCAGACCTCCTCGACGTGCCGCCCACTCGGCAACACCATGAAGATGATGTCGCAATCCGCAGACAGGTCTTGAAGCGATGCCGCACTGCGCACCCCGGCCGTTGCCAGCCGTGTTAGTGGAGCCGCACTACGATCGTAGGCGATCACTGAAAGACCGCTTTTCCGGGCAAGATTGCGGCACATCGGCTCGCCCATGACGCCGGTGCCAATGAAGCCGATCGTGCGTGTCATCAGTGATCCCCGTGTCCGCTGGGCAAGGCATCAATTCATTTTTATAGCACGCGGTTGGATCAGCGACGGCACACTAGGGTTTTGCGGCCAACGGTGCGACTTGTTCTGCGGGCAAACCGATTTCGTCGAAGGCGCGGCGGACCAAGCCGGACGCTTTCGCTTCCTCGATGAAGGTGCTGACGTAGGCCAATGCGGCTGGCCGGCCTTTGGTCACGGCAATGGCAGTCGTCGAGTTTAGGATACCGCCATCCAGCGTGCGGGATCCGGGAATCTTGGCCACGAGCCCGCCGAGCGACGCACGGCCGAGCGCGATCGCATCGGCTTTGCCGGCACGCATGGTCTCGATCGCCTCGTCGACGCCGCCAAGGATGATGTGCGATGCATTGGGCGACGCCCGTAAGGAAGCCCGTAACGTCGCCGTATCCTTCACACCAGCGATCCGCACGCCGGCAACGTTGGCTTCGGCAATCGTCTTGATGGTCGATCCTGGAGCCACGAGATAGGTGCTTTGCAGCAGGTGGTACGAACTGCCGAAGTCGACGAATTTGCGCCGCTCATCGTCAACCGGCATGAAGGTTACGTCCCACACGCCCGACGCCGCCGCACCCTGGATTTCACCGGAGCCGAGATAGGGGACGTACTCAATTTGAACACCGAGCTTCTCGGCTAGTTTCCTCGACAGGTCGATGGTGACGCCGCGATAGCTGCCGGAACTGGCGTCCTTAAGCGCGTAGATCCCGGAAGGGGCCGGCCCAACTGCAATGGCGACCCGCAGTTTGCCAGTCGGTGCCAATTCCTTCAATGCGGCCGCGTCATCGGCGCGCGCACCTATTGCAGAGCACAAAAATAGCAACGCAGCGCCGGCAATTCGACTGAACAACATCGGACATCTCTTCGTGTTAGCGCCGTTCATAGGGTTTAGGAATGTCGCACGCGTTTGTAGGCTGCCAGTGATGCGCCGAATTCTTCAAACAACGCACGGTTCACCACATTGCGTTGTGAATCGTATTCCGCATGCCATTGCACGCCGAGCGCGAAACCTTGTGCGTCAGCAATACTGATCGCCTCCACCGTTCCATCTTCAGCAACGCCCTCGATGACGATCCGTTCGCCGGGCTCCAGCACCCCTTGCCCGTGCAGGGAATTGACACGGATCTTTTCAGTGCCGAGGAGCCGCGCGAAGGCACCATCAGGAATTAGCGTAACGTCGTGGCGCTCGGCAAAAACGACGGTTGGATCTGGATGCACCTCGCCGGTCGCGAGCCGCGGCATGCGATGGTTCATCCGGCCGGGCAACTCGCGGATTTCGGGATGCAGAGTGCCGCCAAAAGCGACGTTCATTTCCTGGAACCCCCGGCAAATTCCGAACAGCGGAATGCCGCGTGCGACGCAGATCTGGATAAGCGCGAGCGCCATTGCATCGCGGCGCTCGTCGTATGGCTCGTATGACGGATGCGCTTCGGCGCGAAAGTGCGTTGGATGAACATTGGCGCGCGCGCCGGTGAGTAGAATGCCGTCGACCACCTGTAGCAGGTCGTCGATATCGGTGATCTCCGGTGCACCAGCGAAAATCAACGGCAGTGCGCCGGAAACTTCGGCGACGGCGCGGAGATTTCGCTCACCGGTCATTTGCACGGCAAAGCGGTTTTCCACCGTCAGCGCATTGCCGATCACGCCAACCACTGGTTTCGTCATCGCTCAGCACCCATCGTTATCCGACCGCACTGTGCGTCCCATAGGGCAAATACTCATGCTCGCAAATCGGCGAATGCCTTTTCCAACCGCTTAATTGCCTCATCGAGAATGGGGCGGGGAGTGGCGATGTTGAAACGCAACCAGGTTTCGCCACCAGGCCCAAACTGCTCGCCGGGGCTGGCGAAAATGCGCGCGACTTCCTTCACCCGTTCAGCGACGTCCTTGGGCGGCAGTCCGGTTTTTGAAAAATCAATCCAGGCGAGATAGGTCGAAGCGAGGCGCATTGAACGGGCGCCGGGGGCTGCGGCTTCGATGGCCGCGTCGAATACGTCCCGGTTCCGGGCGAGATACGGCAACAAAGCGTCGAGCCAGGCATCGCCGGTCCGCCATCCAGCTTCGGTCGCGATCATGCCAAAGCTGTTGTAGGAGGCGAGCCCACTCGCCGCAATCCGCGCGTCCAACCGGCGCTTCAGTGTGGCATCGGATGTGATGCACGCGCCGACGTGGGCACCGGCCAAATTGAACGTTTTGGTGGCAGCGACGCATGTGATCAGCCGGTCGGCGATCTCTGGCGCGGCGGTCAAGGTGGGCGTGTGCTTCACACCGTCGAATAGCAAATCACAATGGATCTCGTCGGAAACTAGGAGCAGCCCATTTTCGATGCAGAATTTTGCCAAATCGCGAATTTCATCCGCCGGCCAAACGGTGCCACCGGGATTGTGCGGGCTGCAAAAGAAAACCACTTTCGTTCGCGGCGTGAGCAACGCTTTCAGAGCGCCTAGATCCATCGTGTAACGGCCATTGGTTTCGACCAGCCGGGCATCGATGATCCGGCGTTCGTTGGCCACGATGATCTTGCGGAAGGCGTGATAGCCCGGTGTGAACACGACAACTTCATCGCCCGGCACCGTCTCGGATTGCAGGATAAGGCCCAACGCGGAGACGATCCCCGGTGCTTGGCTGACCCAGCCCGGATCGACCTTCAGTTGGTGCCGGCGCGCCATCCACTCGCAGACCGACGCAGCCCAGGTGCCGGTATCTGCGTAATAGCCGTGGGTCGCGCGCGTAACCTCCTCCATAAGCGCGGCTGTGACGCCGGGAGGTGCTGCGAAGTCCATATCGGCGACCCACATCGGAATCCCGTCAGGCGCCTTGATGCCGGATAGTTTGGTCATCATGTCCCACTTCGTGGCGTGCGTGCCGCGACGGTCGATCACGCGGTCAAAATCAAACATTGGCTTGGCACTCCTGGGTGCATCTTGAATGAACGAGCATACTGAGGGCCGCCGTTACCAACGGTCAAGCGCCGAGGTTGGCACCCTACGCGCGTCTAGACTCGAATGCTCCGCGAAGAACGCGCACATAATTCTCCATCGCCAGTTTCCGGATCGACATCTCCGCCACCTTGCGTTGCTCAAGAAGTTGCACGACGCGGCGAAGATCGGTAAACCCTGCAATCGCCGGGTTGGCTAACGCATTCATATCGCTGCCGAAAGCTACGTGATCGTAGCCGAGCCAATCAGCCATTTCAAGTAACCGGTCGGCATAGCTCGATACCGTCCGGCCGACATCTGCGCTCAACGCCCACAGACCGACCACGCCACCCGCTGTCGTAATCGCCTTCGCGCCTTCGAGCGACAATTGCCGCGCCTGCCATACCGGCAACTGCCAGTTGGGTGTACCGGCCCTCGTTACCGAACTATGTGACCACACGACCGGGACCTTGGACACCGCGAGCGCGTCGCGAACGGCTTGCGGCGTGCAATGCGCTAGATCGATCAAGATGCCGAGGCGGTTGCACTCGGCGACGACTTTCTTGCCGAGCGCGGTCAGACCATTGTGCTCGGGAGGTTCGGTTTGGAAATCGCCAATCGAATTGCGGATGTAGTGGACGAGCTGGATTTGCCTGACGCCGAGATCGTAGGCATGCTGCAGCTCAGCCAGTCCATTGTCGAGGCCATCGTCGAGGAACGTCGCGCCTTCGACCGAAAGCACGACGTGGCGCTCACCCTGCAATGCCCGGTCAATATCGCCGGGCCCACGTACGATCTTCAGCCCCTGCTCGGCGATGTGCCGCTTGATACGGTCCAACTCTTGATAAAACCAGGTCACCGGCTGACCGGCTTTCGGATCGCCTGATTGCTTGAAGCCGCCACGTACCAAACGCAGCCAAGGCACGTCGCCGACCAGCGCCCACGAAACGAGCGTGGCGTTGCCGGCGGTCATGGACTTTCCCAGCGGATGTGACGATGCCGATTTCGGGCCGAAGAAAAACAAGTGAGTGTGCATGTCACCGATGAAGATCGGTTGCGGTGGGGCTGCAGCACGCGCCTCAATTGCAAACGGAACCGCTAACCCGCCAGCCAAGAAGTGCCGCCGATCCATTCGCAATTGTCCTGTATAAGTTTGCACGCAGCAGGACGCATTCACGAACGAGCCACCGATTTTCACCTTGCGCGATGTTACTCGATTACGATCGTCGCGACATAATCCATTGTCCGGTTGACGTTGTCTGGCGGCAACAAGGTGTTGATGAGATACGAGGTCGGCGAATAGTTCTCTGGGATCGCGCGATTGAAGGCGGCGCTGGTGACGCGCGCTTTCAACTTCTGCAGCATGTTGCCTTCCATCCCCACATAATAATCCTCAAGCTTGGCGAACTTCGGTTGCATTTCTTCGGCAACCTTCTTGTGACCCGCCGATAGTTTCGCGGTATTGCCCGCGACGAACACCGATTTCAGCAACGCCGTTTGTTCAACCTTCGGCAGCTTCAGCGCATCGATCACCATGAGTGGACCATCGGCAAAACCTGCCTGCGCTGTGCGGCTACGTTTGGTCAGGTAATTCCCAGTCGCCTCCATCGGCTGCATGATGGGCTTCACGCACGCAGGAACACCCCCACCCTTGAAAGCATCGCCGGTTGCCGACGGATCGCAATCGCGCAGCGCCAGAACCGACCAAGCGAATTCCGAGCAAAACATATCGACGTTGCCCGGTGGATTTTGGCCGAGCGCAATCTGCCCCAGATGTTTGACGAAATCGACCGGTTTGCCTGGCTTGAATTTGGGCGCGTTATAATCGCTGTTGAAACTGACTTGCGAAGGATAAACGCGCTTGGCGCTGCTATTCAAGCGGCTAGACCAGGCGAGCAGATTTGCGCGCTGCGCTTCGGTCAGTTCGCGCGGCCGGATGACATGGATATAATCGAGCGTGCGGTAATGTTCGCTGGTCAGATCCGCCCGCATGCCGGCGCCAAGATACTCCTCGGTCAGCGGATTGTCCAAGTTGTGGACGACGCCGTCTTTGACGTAGGCGATACCCGTATGACTAATTCCCATCTGCACATTCGGGTATGCGCCGGAACCACCCCATTCGGTACGGAACGTCAGCAATATATCGCCCGTTTTCACCAATCCGCTCTTCGCCAGTCGCTCGGCCATGCCCGCGCGCTTCGCGTTGATGATACGGAGGCCGACATCACCTGTCGCATTCTTGGCGTCGGGGTGCTTGAAATCGACCAGCACGTCCGTCGTGTCGAAACTTTGCGGTAGTGTCGCCCGTGCGCTCGCCGGCAATGCGAAATAGACCGGAATTTTCATTTTCTTGGCGAGACGCTCATTGGCCTTGGCGCTAAATGTGAACTCCTTGGCATGTAGCGATCCGCCGGCAAGCGTTACCCCGGCAACCGCTGCGCAAGCCAGTACCAACAGTCGCTGCGACACAAGTTTTGGCCTAATCGTAATCGTCATGAAACATCCCCTCACGAAGAACTGGTTTTCAGCATATCACGACGGGGCATAGCGACAACCCTGATGCAACACTGATGCACCCAAACGGCTAGAACCTGTTGCTTCGGTGATAACGACGTTGATAAGCGATAGGCAAAAGCCCAATGGGGGCAAGGGGATCGCTCGTGCGAATCGCAAGGCTGTTTTCAAAAATCTTCACTGTCGCCGTGATGCTCGCAGCACTCGGATCTGGGGTCGTTGCCTATTACGGGATCGACGATGGCCGGCCGAGCGTTTGCGTCGGCGGCGTGGTCGGCGGACATCTCATCAATGGCAAGAGGCTGCCGCTGTCAGGTGCCAACTTCACCGCCTATCACATCGCTGGATACATGGCCGGGCGCACTTTCATGCACGGGCTCGTCCGCGACGCCGTGCTCGATGCTTACAAAGCTCTCGAGGAAAGTGCGCCCGAGCAGCGTTACGTCTATGCCGAAGCCGGCTGGCCGTTCGGTGGTAAGTTCATTCCCCATCGCTCGCATAGCAATGGCACCTCGGTCGACTTCATGGTGCCTCTGCGCACCGACCGTGGTGCCATGGCGCAGGTACCAGCGTCGCTATTCAACAGGCTCGGCTACGACGTGAAATTCGATGACGACGGCAAACGCGACGGACTGAGCATCGACTTTGAAGCTGTGGCACAACATCTGACGGCCCTCGACAAAGCAGTGCGCGGGCGCGGCATAAAAATCAATCGCGTGATATTCGAACCATCTTTACAACGGCACCTATTCAAAACCGCATCGGGCCAAGCCTTATCACAACGGCTGCCTTTCATGGACCGCACCGCGTGGGTTCGGCACGACCAGCATTATCACGTCGATTTCTCTGTTCCCTGCCGATAACGCTGACGTTTAAATTACAGCATGCTGCAGAGCAGCCGCGCGTTTTCCTCAACAGTTTGCACGAACATCGACACAGTTCGAGCACACATGTGCCCAAACATAATGTCGTTCGTGTTAGAAACCAGGAGGAAATTATGAGGCATCTCTTCCGATTCGCGATCGCTATTGGCGCGACCGTCATTTGCGCAACAGCGAATGCCCAAGGCACCAACGATAGCCCACTGACCGACAAATGGTCGCCAACTGAATGGGGCCCCGACGACAAAGTCGGAGCGCCGAACCGAACGACTGCACAGATGGTCTTGAAGGCCATTGGACTGGTCAAGCAGGGCAAAGTCGCGACGCTTGGCAAAGTGTATTCGTCCGACGCACCGGCATTTGGCACGCGAAGCTGGAAACTGCTCATTCCTGGACTGCCGACGGGTGGACCATTCGGCAGCCAGCAGATGGTCTACAACGACGAATTCGTCGCAACAGAATTGGGGCAGATCGGAACGCAATTCGATGGTCCTGGCCACATCGGCGTAAAAACATCGAAAGGCATGTACTATTATAACGGCCGTTTTCTACACGATAAGGGGATCAGCTCGACCGGACTGGGCCCCCTAGCCCGACCTTCTCAACGTGCCTGCTTGTCGCGCGCGTTGTTCCGACAACGGATTGCCGGCAACCAATCGCTGCATGAAGCCGCATCCGCCGGATGAGGGCGGTTTGGTCTGCGCGGCGCTGTTCCTCTTCAGTTG
>JANLPY010000554.1:0-6046 GCA_031367505.1 Hyphomicrobiaceae bacterium
TACTCCGTGGTGGAATACTCTACCATACCGGCCTCTCGTGTCCATGGAGATACGCGAGGTTTTCGCCATCAATCTGCGACGTCGGCGCCAGGCTGCGAGGCTCTCGCAGGAGGAGCTTGCGCACCGGGCCGAACTCGACCGCACCTATGTGAGCGCACTTGAGCGCTGCGTGTATGCCGCAAGCATCGAGGTCGTGGATCGCCTCGCCGGTGAGCTCGGTGTCGAGGCCGCTGATTTGCTCCAGCGTCCCAAGGTTTCCGTGAGCCGAAAGAAGAGTAGCAGCGCCCCGCCCGCCGAGTGATCAAGTCATGAGTAGAGGCTGGCGACTGGTAAATCTCGGGTCTGCCCGCCTTGGTGCTTGCGGATGCTGATTGTGAGAGGACGAGAGCGATCCCGAAAGTTCAAAGGTGCAGAATTCCAGCATTACTGAGCCCCGGAGCGCAGTAGGTGGGTAGTTTGATCGTCTCGGGCTACCAGCGGTCAGGCGGCCGCCACCAGAGTTGCGGCCATCTGCCGCGTTGCCGATGTGACCGCCAAGGGCGCCGCGACGCGCGATGGCGGCTGTGCAGAGAGGCTGTGTGGTAACTCGCCGGGCAGCGAAATTCCGCCAACGCTTTGCGAGGCGAGGTCGAAGAGTGGCGCGTTTCTCGATTTCGAGCGTAGGAGTCGATCTCGGTTGAGCCCAGAGCGGCCTACGCGGCAGCATTCAAACGGTGCGTGAACGCATGTGTCCCCCTCATGACCTCATCGCCTCGACAAGGCGCGGCACGCCGATGACGGCCATCACACGCGTCATGTTGTAGGCGAGGACATGTAGCGCGATCTCGGTCGCGACGTTGGCAAGCGTTTTCATCTTGAAGTGTGTCGCGCCCATCCACGCTTTGATGGTGCCGAAAGGATGCTCGACCGTCTTGCTCCGTAACGGGATCTTCGCAGGATCATCGTCGAGGCGCTTCTGAACGCGTTCGAGGATGGCCTCGTGCACCCACCGGCGGACGCGTCGCTCTTCACCTGTCGTACACCGGCTCTTGATCGGGCAAGCCTCGCAGACGCTTGTCCAGTACAAGCGGACCTGTTTGCCGTCGTGTTCGCTCGTCATGCGGTATGTCAACCGTTGTCCTGCCGGGCAACGATAAGTGTCGTCTTTGGCAACGTAGACGAAATCGGCCTTGTCGAAGCGGCCGAAGGCCGCCGCGTTCGACGTATTTGGCTTCGGGACCGTGACAGCGACGCCGGCGTTCTCGGCGGCAACGATCTCCTCGCCGCTGTAGTAGCCCTTGTCGGCGACCGCTTCGATCTTCGGGCTCGCCATCGCGTCCTTGGCGGCGCGTGCCATCATCGAAAGTGCGTCGCGATCGTAACCCTGATTTATGACGTCGTGGGCGACAATCAAGTGATGCTTGGTCTCGACGGCGCTCTGCACATTGTAGCCGACGACGCGCGGCTGCTTGCTTGTCGTGGCCATAGAACGGCAGTCGGGATCAGTCAGCGAGATCTGCGTTTCGCCGGTCGCGTCCATGCGCTTCTCGACGGCGCGAAGCGTGCCGGCTTCCTTTTTGTAGTGCGCAAGCTTCTTCATCGTGCGCGCCACTCGCGCCTCGGGCATGATCATACCGGTCTTTTCGAGCACGTCGTCCGCACGATCGAGTTCGGTCATGTAGCGCGAAATCGCCTCGTCGATCTCGCCAAGGCGGCGGTGCAGCTTTTCGCGCGTGTAGTTGCGGGCCTTAGCGTTGACGGCTTTGAACTTGCTGCCGTCGATCGCGACGATCTTGGCGTCCAACAGGTCGAGATCGCGGCAGAGAGCTACGAACTGCTGGCAGACCTTGCGGATCGCCGGGCCATTATCGCGACGAAAATCGGCGATCGTCTTGAAATCCGGCTTGAGCCGCCCCGTCAGCCAGATCAGCTCGAGATTGCGTCCACACTCACGCTCGAGCCGGCGCGACGACTGAACCTGATTGAGATAGCCGAAGAGGTAGAGCTTCAGCATCGTCGCCGGGTGATACCCCGGCCTACCGGTCTCCTCAGGTTTGATCCCGAATCCAAGCGCACCCAAATCGAGCACGTCGACAAAAGTATCGATGGCGCGAACCGGGTTTTCCTCATCGACGTAGTCGTCGATGCACTCCGGCAGCAGCGTCGTCTGGTTCCGGTCCAGGCCTTCGATGAAGCGCTTCATGGGGCCCCCGCTCATGACACGCAAATCATACTACGGATCGTCGTCGAAATCGCCTTTCGGCCCGAGTTTTCACACAGGCTCCAGAGAAAGCAGACTCGGGCGCCTGCACTATGCGAGGTAGATGCTCGCTTAGAGAATACGTCCGGTCTACCTTTGTCACCGACCGGATGAATTGCAACCCGCACTGCTGCCGTCACTGCTTGCCCAATCCACGTTCAGCATCGATGTGCGACCCACAGATCAGCGATGAACATGGGAATGCCGAACTTGAACTCGAAACCGCAATGGGCCCGGATGTCTATCCGTTTTGTACGACCTTATGTATGCGGCGATCAGCCCGAATAGTGCGGAATACTCTTCTCGGGGGAAGCGGTGATAAAGGAGTTCGTCAGTGCTCGACCGTTCGCGCACCGGCGACCGCATCCGCCCACTTCTGCATTGCCGCTTTCCTGTACTCGAAGAACGGCGTAGCCGATATGCGGCCCGTACTTGAGCCGGATCGCTATGCGAGGGCACACGGGAGAAGTGTAGCCGAACATGGCGAAGTGGCATGCCGCCGCGTAGCATCCCGCCAGGGATCGAAGCCGGATGGCGGAAACCCTCCTCGGGCTCCCGTCCAAGAGAGCCCGGTCCACGTGGCAGCGCGGAGGCGGCCCCTCTATCTCGTGAATACCGAACTGATCCAGTTGCGAAGACGGTTCCAGAAGCCCCTCTGCGCATCGAGGGAACGATAGTGCTTTTCGCGGCGAAGTTCCTCGGCGTGGCGTCCTGCCTTTACCTGCTTCTCCGACCACGCAGCCGCCCACCGGATTTGCCCTCCGGCGATGACGTAATGCGACCGGCAGGGAAGCTGCCAGTTTCCGATGGAAGGATGAAGCGAAGGTTGTCCCCCACGCTCGCTAAACGTCCACTCGGCCGGTCCGAGCGGCGTGATGACCTTGTTGCCGCAGCCGCAAGCGCAGAGATGCCCCGCAACACCATACTCCGGTGACACGTACAGGATGCCGGGTTCCAGCTCGCGTGGCATATTGACGACGTGCCTCAGCGCAATTCTGTTCACGTCAGGCTCTCCGCAAGAATTCGGAGATTGCACGTCTCCATCAGCAGATGCGGTCCAGGACACTCATCGAGATAGAAGCCGCGCAGTTGTTTGTAACGGATGACCGCAAGCGCCGCATTTAGGGCGTTCAGTTCTGCGATCTGCACGTTGCGCCGGTACTCGTCATCCGGATGGTCAGCAAGTACTGCCCAGCCATTGGCGCGCACACGCTCCCCCTGCCTGCTCGCCACGTGGGTGACACGCAGAGTTCCGGAGAGCGCACCCTGCTTCCTGTTCAGGCCCATGCCCACATCGATGAACGGGATGTTCAGCCTGATCAGGAGATCGAATATCTCTGCCCGGGCCTCGCCCCTGTCGACGCACACGAACGCAAAAGTAACTCCGGCAAGATCGTCGGCGGACGTGGCATCGATGTATTTGCGGTGCAAGGACAAGCCGGTTCTGAAGTTGTCGTAGCGGGCCTGGTAGATTTCGGCCTTGCCTTGCCTGAATTCGGCTTCGACCGTCGCGCCGGGCGAGCGGTAGGCATTGTGGATGAAATAGGAATCACCGTCGAAGCCGCGGATTTCCTTGACGGGCGTCTTCACCATGAAGTCGAGCACGTATGCGCCGGTGCCGCCGAGGCCGATGATGGCGGCTACCTCTTGCTTCAGCAGCGCCGCGAGATCGCCGATCTCGGCGCGGCTCGTGAGCGTGTCGCGGAACTTGAACACCGAGTCTGATGCTTCATCAGGATCGACATTGAACGTGTAGGGAGACGCGCCGAATCGCTCCATTGCGGGGCCGGCGATGACCGTCTTGTAGTGCTCGATCTTCTCGAAGAAATCAGCAAAGCCGGCCGGCGGTTTGTTCGAGAACGAGCGCTCGACCACCACATCCTTCTTCTGGAGAGGAATGCTCACAGCGCCGCCGCCGAGATTGGGGACCGGCTGGCCGTTCAGTCCGTACGGCACCGAGCCGGCGAAGTAGATCTGATGGTCCTGCTGCTGAACGTGGTCCTTGTCCGTGAAGACGAGCATGGTGACGAAGGCGCCCCGCTGCAGAGCGCCGCCGGCGTCGATGTAGGGGATGTCCCGCACGACGAGGTGCGCGCTGTCAAGACGCAGCGCGTAACCCCGTTCGAGCAGGCGGCGGATATCCGGATTATGATTGGCCAGTGCGATTGACACGGAAAGCCATCCCCTCTTTGACCTTCACCCTGGCGCCCGGCGAGAGAATCCCCTCCGGCTTGTCGCTGTGCCCGCGCGAATAGGTGACCGAGTAGGTCATCTCCGGATGCTGCGGGAAGTCGGGATAGGCCAGGGTCACCACCTCCTCGTAGGTGATGAAGTCCTTCTTCGGCACTTCGTACTGCGTGCCGTCTACGGTGATGGTCACCGTCTTGTCTTTATCTTTGGCTTCAGCGTCTTGCGACATTGACTTCTCCTTTGTGATGCGGGCCGGGCATGACTCCGGTGCTATCGGGAGGGATCATCCCGCTGTTAGTTTATTGTCCGAGACGGCTTGCCACCGCCCCCCAGTCCGTGTGAATCTGTCTCACATATGAAACGATGCCAGAGCGCGTTGCACGTGTCAACGATTGTCTCACATATGAAACAGAAGGAGAAGGTGCCGCCAGATGATCACTTTGGAGAGCCTGGGGAGACTGATTGCAAAGAAGCGCGGCAATCAGGGGCTGAGAGCAGCTGCTGCTGAAATCGGAATAAGCTCGGCGACGCTGTCGCGCGTTGAGCACGGGCACCTGCCCGATCTGGAGAACTTCAGGAAGATCTGCGACTGGCTGGGCATCGATGTCGGTTCAGTCGCAGACGCGCCGAAGGTCGGCCAGGAGGCCGTGGCGCATGTGCATTTCAAACGGAAGAAGGAAGTCTCGCAGGAGACGGCCCATGCGCTGGCCGAAATGATTCTCGCCGCTCAACGTCATGCAGCGGGGCGCAGGTAATCATCCATGGGGGAGTTCAGGAGGGGCTTCAAGACATGGTGCGAGAACGTGGCCCACGGGTTCCGGCGCGATCTCGCAGTGGACAAGTTCGGTCCGCTGTCGCCGGACGCCCTCGCCGCGCATCTGGAAATCACGGTCTGGACGCCGGATGACATACCAGGCCTCGACAGGAAGAGCCGGGATCAGCTGCTTGTACATGATGAGGGAAGCTGGTCTGCCGTCACCCTAACCTTGCCGGAGGGGCGCTTCATCATCGTCAACTCGTCTCATGGCGCGAACCGTCGCAACAACGATTTGATGCACGAGCTCGCGCATCTCGTGCTGGAGCACGAGCCTGCCCAGATGGTGACGTCGCCGAACGGCCTCATGTTTCTCGACAACTACAGCGCGGAACAGGAAGATGAAGCCGACTGGCTTGCTGCTGCCCTGCTGATACCGCGCGAGGCTGCTCTGAAATTCCTCGCCGGTAACAGCGATCCAAGGGACGCCGCGCGATTTTTCGGTGTCAGCGAGAGTCTGATGAAGATGCGGATTTCACGCACAGGTATCGACCGACAGTTGCGGCAACGAAGCGGCTCCCGCGCTCGTTCCGCTTAGATTGATCAGCACATCAGAACGGTACCGGCTGGCTTACAGCGTTGAAAAGTCTCATGGGCTATTTCCTCGGCGCTGCGGGACAGGTCAGCGGCATTTAGAAGCGACTGCGCCAGCAGTCGTCGAGATCCCTTCCGAAGCCGACGAGGCCCCGGGTGACGCTGCATGGCACTCTCGCAGGCGATGCCACTTCCGCAATTGGGATCGAGCGCCGCGAGTCGCTGGTCGGCAACGGCATCGATGGCTGGTGATTGAGGCAACCGTTTGC
>JANLPY010000562.1:0-5507 GCA_031367505.1 Hyphomicrobiaceae bacterium
GATCGATGTCCGTCCGAGCCTGAGTGCTTGCGCTTGGAGTGAGCCCATCTTGGGTCTCGGCGTTACGAATGCTTTCGACGTTGTTACGTGCACGTGCGAACATCCGTTTCTCTCGCGCTCAGCGCTGTCCTTGTGGGCGACAATTTGTCGACTCGGACTCGCCCGTTCATCAACCGGAGGAATGCGCATTGGGTTGCGATACGATCATTGGCGTACCGTTTGAAGCTCACCACGCACTGCGTTCGCTTCTTCAGGATCAATCAGAACCGGATGACGCGCAAGACGACGATGTCAGCCGCCGGTTGTTCAAGATTCGCAGCGCCGACTCGTTTGGCCAGCGCAGTTCAGCGAGCATTTTGGTCAATCGGATGTACGCCACCCGTGGCTACCGCAGCACACCGCTGCCCGATCCGCAGCTACCGACCCGAGTGACGTTGGTGGCGAGCGAACACGAGGCCACCATCGGTACCATCACGGTTGGATTTGACTCACCGACAGGGCTTCATGTCGATGATCTTTTTGCCATCGAGACCGCACAGTTGCGTGATGCAGGCCGTCATATCTGCGAGTTCACCAAGCTTGCGATCGACAGCGTCGTGCGTTCAAAGCGTGTGTTGGCATCCTTGTTCCATGTCGCCTACATCTACGCTTACCGGATGATGGGCTTTGACAATCTGTTGATCGAGGTCAATCCGCGTCACGTCCGCTATTACGAGCGAATGTTAGGTTTTGAGGCCATCGGACAGAAGCGTTTGAACAAGCGCGTCAATGCACCTGCGGTGCTGCTCTGCCTGGATTTCGCGCACGCGCACGACCAGATCGACAGGTTCGGCGGGAAACCGGAGTTCTCTCTTGTCGAGCGGTCGCTCTATCCGTACTTTTTTTCTGTTTCAGAGGAGGCCAGCATCGTTGCGCGCTTGAAACAGACCCAGCCCGATTCGGAGTACGTCCACACCGGATCAGACCAGGCCAAGGCAGGCAAACAGCCGCATCGCGCGTTCATAGGTTGACGTGTAGTCACCCTGGCAGGGGTTTCGGCGGACGACTTCTCGTTCGGACACGAAGTCCGTTCTCCGCTGCTTGAGCCGTAGTTTCACCTCACCTACGAACATGCAGCCCAGGACTCGTGCTCAATTTCCGCGGCAATGGTCGGGTCAAATAGTCCCACGTCTGCCCACAGGTCGGTTGCGAGTAGAGCCAGTACTGAATTATCGCCATCGTGACCGACCTCACCCAGCCGGGTGGCGCAGATCTCTATCCAACTTTCGCGCGAGAACCGCGTGATGGGGTCGCGGAAACAACAGGAAGGCTGAGCCGTGTTTGAGTGGGCCCACGATCTCATCAGCATGGGAATCTGCATTGTCATCGTCCACTCCTTCGTTCAGCCTCAAGTCTGGCCCGCGGAATGGAAACCAGATGTAGGAAAGAAGACTGCATTGCCGTCAGCGGCTTGCTGAAATTCAGTGCCCCCCCAGATAGGGGGGTTGGCAAAGAGACGGCACGTTCTCCTATTGCACTCCGCAGTCCAAAATGTTCACATTGCTTGTCCGGCCTTCGGACTACTTTTTCAGGAGCAATTCACATGACGCCGTTATTTCGCCTTCCGTACCCGCGCGCACTGCGGGTCACCGCCATGGCCATCGCCTCGGCTGCTGTCTGTGCTACTGCCTCTGCAGCGCTACCACAGTTCACGTTCGACCCCGCCGCAGGTGGCATCACCGGCGCACCGGCCTCAACGATCACGGCCGACAACATCCTGATCTCCGACTACTCTACGGTAACGATCGATGCCGGTGGGAATTTCACCGACACGGGCTTCCTGGCTGTCACTTCGTTCCAACTTGGCGGCGCAACATTCACACCCCCAGGGCTGAACAGCACGTACGGCATGTACTTCTCGTTCAGTGCCGCCGGCAAGCAGTCGGTGGCGAACCCGGCCCTGTTCCCGACATTCGGCACATTCTCGTCGCTGAGTTACACGCTGTTCGGCTACAACGGAACCGGCACCTTCGGCTTCACTGGCAACACCCCGACGGTTACCACCACCGGCGCGCAGACGGCGCTGGCAAGCGGCACCCTGATTTTCGGCAGTGTGAGCACCATTCCGACGGGAGATGGCAGCTCATTTACGCCTTCCGCCAGCGCCCGGGTCAACTGGACCGTGCTCGACAAGCCCTTCTTCGCCTCGCCGACCCCGTTCTATGCACTGGCGGAGACCGCGTTCACGAACACGCCTGGCGAAGTTGAGCCGTTCGCCAATGGATTCCGAATCCGTCAGGGGGGCGGCTCGATCAATTTCATCTCGGCCGTCCCGGAACCAGGCACCTTTGGCCTGCTGCTTTCCGGCTTGGCAGTGGTCGGGTTCATCGCGCGCCGTCGCCAAAGCTAACTCGCGCCGCTGATGTCATGACGGGGGCCGCGCGGGTGCGCCGCCGCCGTCCCACATGCGCACCAGTCGTTGAATTGCCAGGTTGCAAGTTGCGCGATTGCCTCATCTGCTAACACTCCGGCGACGCATAGATTGGCCACAGAGGTCAATGGTCGCGCGCTGAGATCACTGAACCGACGTGGATGCGTCCAAGGTAGCGGCCATTGGCAGGCAACGACTTTTCTTACAACGAAGCTTTTTGCAGGAACATCGGATGGGTGACCGAGGCTGAGCAACTGCGACTGAAACACTCGCGAGTTTGCATCGCCGGCCTGGGTGGTGTGGGTGGGGCGTACTTGCTTACGCTTGCAAGGTTGGGAATCGGTGCGTTCTCAATTGCCGATTTCGACACCTATGCACTTGCAAATTTCAACCGGCAAGTGGGTGCGACCGTGTCGACCCTGCACCGCCGCAAGAGCGAAGTGATGCTGGCGATGGCTCGCGAAATCAACCCGGAGCTGGATGTCAGAGTCTTCGACGCCGGCCTGTGCGCCGAGAACGTCGACGCGTTCCTCGCCGACGGCGACATCTACGTCGACGGCCTCGACTTCTTCGCGTTGGAGATTCGACGCCGCGTCTTTGCGTTGTGCGCATCACGCGGAATGCCAGCCACTACCGTGGCTCCGTTAGGGATGGGGGCTGCGATGCTCAATTTCGTGCCAGGCGGAATGACCTTCGAGGAATACTTTCGGCTTGAAGGACGCGCGCCAGACGAGCAGGCCCTCAGGTTTCTGGTCGGTCTTTCTCCGACGATGTTGCAGATGTCATACCTTGTCGATCCCTCTCGCGTGGACTTGGCCAACCGGCGCGGCCCCTCGACGGTGATTGGCGTTCAACTGTGCAGTGGCATCGCGGCAACGCAGGTGCTCAAGTTGATCCTGGGGCGCGGCGAAGTTATTTGCGCACCGCGGGGGCTGCACTTCGATGCCTTTCGCAACCGCATGCGGCAAACCTGGCGACCGGGCGGTAACGGCAACCCTCTCCAGCGTCTGCTGCTGGCCATCGCAAGGCGACGACTGCGAAACGCGTGACGCCGATGCGACCGAATTCGGACCAGCTTCTACGCATTCTTGCAAGCGGCATCTTGGCCCCGTCGGCCGAGAACAAGCACTACTTGCGCTTTAACGTGCTGGCGGACTCAGTTCAGCTTTTCAGTACCGACCAACTTTCTTGGGCTGAGCGGCCACACCGCCAAATGTTGGCGTTCTTGTCATACGGCGCGGTGGTGGAAAACATGGCCCTGCGTTCGTCCGAGCTGGGCTTCGCGATGGCCGTTCGCTGGTTGCCGCAAGGGCTAACCGCCGCCTTGCTGGCCGACTTGAGTTGGACTGAGGCGACCGTCTTGCACGACCCGCTCAGCGTCGCGATCAAGTCACGGCACACGAACCGGCGCTTTTATCGCCGCGCGGTGCTTCCGCCTCAGATCCTCAGGCGTCTGTCTGCCGCTGCCACCGTCGTTCCAGGAGCCGCGCTGATTTGGCTGGACCAGCCTGCCAGCCGGGCGCTTGCACTAAAGGCGATTCGTATCGCCGAAACAGAGAGGTTTCGGCGTCAGGCGCTGCACGCAGAGTTGTTCGACTCGATTCGCTTTGAGATCGGCTGGAGGACGACGTGCGACGAATGGCTACCACCGGCCGCGTTGCAGGTCGAACCACCGATGCGCAAGCCGTTTGCGCTCATGCGCCATTGGGGGGTGATGCGGGCGGGCACTTGGATCGGCGCGCACCTTGCGCTGGGCTTGCGGGCCGGTTACCTGCCGTGCGCACTGGCCCCGCACCTTGGCTTAATTGTCGTCAAAGGCCAAGGTGAAGAGCTGGGCAGCTTGCAGGCTGGTCGCGCGTTCGAGCGCGTCTGGCTAGCCGCTGAAAATGAGAGTTTGGCACTGCAGCCGATGGCCGCCGCAACCGCGTTGGTTCGTCAAACGCCGGGCCACGGCTGGGTTTCAGTCGGCGTCAAAGATGAACTTCAGCGATTGCTCGGTACCTTGTGCGGCGCCGACGGCGGGCAAGCCTACATGCTCTTTCGCTTGGGACAGGGCAAGGCTGCGGACGCGGTCACCGGGCGCAAGCCTTTGGACGGGTACCTCGATTCAGGTCCATAAATATTTGCGCCCTGTCAGCGCACTCGGTCCGCCTCGTCCCGGGAGATCGCCTCGATCCAGCGGCTCTGGACGCATGCGCAGTAGCAACTTGTCTTCCCGCACCGAGTGATGGTAGAGCGCCAATGACGCGTGCAACGCAGCTAATCCCAGCAGCACCAAATGCGGTAGACATGAATGTCGGCCGCGGCAAGCCCACACGTGGCCTTGCCCACACGTGCTCCTGTGGATTGAGTTCGGGGGCGTAAGGTGGCGGACGTGCGTAAAGGTCGGATGTTTTTGGGAATCACCAACCAAGTCTCTGGACACATGCGAGCTTGCGCCATCAACCACCATGACGATGAATTCCCTGCGATGCTTCGCGCCGACCAGAGCGAGGAAGGGCACTCATGTTCACAGTGTTCATCTCAGCGGGTGCCACTTGGGGTTAACGCTGCGGCCCCATCAACGCGCCACGCTTGCCCCACTTTTCCACCACTAAAGATACGGCACTAATTCGGTCCCGTCATCGCGCCTGGCGCCCGCTGAAATTTCGGGCCGAACTTTTGAACGCGACGAGAGACTTGAATTTCGGTGTGTGCCGCTCGACCTCGAACGTCACTCCAGGGATCTCACGAACGCGATCATCGTTGACATCTCCACCGCTGATTTCAAGTCCGACTTTCACCGACCCGAGGGATTTCACTGGGTCGGCACAACGCGCCTCAAAGATCGTTTGAGATGCCGGACATGCCGCGCCAGTTCTTCTCTACAGCGCGCACTCGGTATGCGACGCCGTTCCTTGTGCGTGGCTTCGGTTGATGCTTGTACGTGATCCCGCAGCGCGATGATCTCTCGCACAGCATTGCGTCCGTTCGGCCGGTGCGTCCTGCGGCAACCCCGCAACTTCGATGACCAATAAATCACGCGAGGAATCGGACGGAATTCGAGCACCGTGAAGTTTTTCACCGATCACATGCGCGCGAGTGAAGGAGCCCCAGA
>JANLPY010000595.1:0-1977 GCA_031367505.1 Hyphomicrobiaceae bacterium
CAGGACCGTAGTCCTGCACTTCTCGGCGCGAGAGCAAGGGAAGATTGTGGAATAGCTGAGGCGTCAGTTCTCGCGTTGCGTCAAATCCCGCCGCCTTGAGACGATCCTGATAGAACGGCACAGTCGCTTGCGCATGCGCCAAGAGTGCATGCAATTGGCGTAACTGATTTCGTCGGAGATCTTTCGGACAGAGCCATTGCGATTGGTTTAGCTGGAACTGCATCGCCAGCATTGCGCTGGCGGCGGAAGAAGGAATCGCGGGCCACGCGATTCCCTCGACGACAGTATTGACGTTGATCAAATGTTCTTAGGCCGTTGGAGGGCCGAAGCACCTACCTCTTGGCGAACGCCGCCGCGCCGATGATACTGGTGTTGGTGTTGCCTGCGACCCTCATGTCGTATACCAGCCCCGCTCGAATTGCGTTAGGCCCAGCAAAAAAACCTTGCATCCCTACCGTGCAGGCTCCGCCGCCAGTCATCGTGCAACTATTATTGGTTGCAGTGAAACTGGCAAAACTCGATCCCGAGTATGACATCCCGGAACTGGTACCAGTAAGGGTCATGGCACCCGCAGCAGTATTGAACGTTGTCGTAACCGACGCGTCGACCCGCATGGAAACGAAATCCGCCCTCAGCGAAGCCGAGTCCAACGTCCCTTTGATGGCACCCTTTGAGTCCCGCAAAGTCGGAGCTGTTCCGCCAATCAACGTATAAGTGCCGATCGGATTGTTGATCGCCAAGCTGGTAAGGTCGCTAGCCTGCGTCGGTGTACCGAGGATGAAATGGACCGTTTCGGCACCGGACGCACTCACACCAGTACCCCAAGCGATGATGCCATCGTTTCCGCTCATCGCGACATTACTGAGAGTCTCGCCATTCAAATCGGTCAGCACCCCGTTGCTGTCGAGCGTGGCCGATCCGAAGGCATTAACAGTTTGGGAAGGGCAACAACCAAATCCATCAGATACCCGCCCATAAATGGCCGGGTTTACAATTCCCGTCAAAATAAATCCCGGCAACGGGTCGCCCGCAGCGTTCTTGTTTTCGCCCTGCGCGAAATTTGACGGCGGTTGCGTCGACTCAGGCGGCGGCAAGTCAGTGCGCTTGTTGGTCAGGATCGGTTTTACTTCCTGTCCCTGCACATAATACGACTCGCCATTGGTTACGCGCAGGCAGCCCCCGCTATTGCAAACCTCGATCTGGCCATCACCGACTGTGCCCGTGATCGAATTGCCGTACTGAATGGTGTACTCGGTGCCGCGAATGCCGATGGTCGCCACCGAGGTGGTGACCTGGTAGTTTTGCTTGTTGCTGCGGCCCACCAGTCCGGTGATGGTGCGTAATCCGCCCTTGAGCAGGCTGAAGAGGCCCTTCTCGTTGCCGTCCTGCTTGCCGTCGTAACGGTACTGGTCAATCCGGAACTGGGATTCGGGTTGCAGCGAAACGTAGGCACCGTCCGTGAAGCGCAGCTGGGCGCGCCCGCCGTTGGTATTCACCGTGTCGCCCTGCTCGATCTGTGCACCCTTGCCCAACGCGCGGCTCTGTCCGCCGGGCCCCGTTGCTGTCACGTTCCCCACGGAAAAATCCACCTGCGCCGCCGGGGCTGAATAACCAATCACGGGATAAGCCGAGGAAATCAGCGCGAGCAGCGCGGCCCGGCTATTCAAAGCGAAACGATTCTGGGACATATCGACCTTTCCCGTATATGGGTTACTCAGCGTTTAATTCGATGGCTCTGTTGTTTTCGGCATTTGAATTGCGCCTTCGTCCGTCACTTCGGTGGCCTTTATTCAAATGTCTTGCCGTAGAACGATCTGGTAAATCTGCCGGTCGAATTCGTTGATCTTGATATTGGATCTGTTTTCGGTCCAGCTGACTTGCGGCGTGATATGCAGGTTCTTCTTCGGAACGAAAATCAGGCCGGCCGAGGCGCTGTATTGCGTGTCCTTTCGATCGACCAGGAAGAACGGGTCCGGC
>JANLPY010000634.1:0-53998 GCA_031367505.1 Hyphomicrobiaceae bacterium
TTCCGAAATCGAACGAATCCTGGCTACACTCTGTCGGCATCGGGGAAATCCTCGCTCAAACGTGAAGTCGTTGCTGCACAACAACTTTCGCTGAGTCGGAGCCCCGATGCGACTACCCAGCTTGAGAAGGCCGGGCTAGCCGTCGGCGCCCGCCTAAACCCACGCAGCTGCAAATTTGATTGCGCCAAACCACATCAACGTTCCCAACCGCATCTCCGTCAATTCACCCCCTCCCAGCCGTTAAAGCTCACCACCCATCACTCAATAACCTCGTCGGCGGCGGCTAGGAGGAGGGGGGGCACGGTGAGGCCGAGCGCCCTGGCGGTCTTGAGGTTGACGACCATCTCGAACGCCACCGGCTGCTCGACTGGGACGTCGCCGATCTTTGCGCCCTTCAGAAACCGGTCGACGAGCCGGGCAGCTTGGCGCCAAGCTGCTGGCACGTTGGTGCCGTAGGAAATCAAACCGCCGGCATCCACGCCCTCGCGCCAGGGAAATATGCCGGGCAGCCGGTGCTGCATCGTTAGCTCAGTTTTCGGCACCCTTCCGCCGGTGCTTCGAGCCTTCATCGTCCATGCGCGAAACATCGGCGTCGAAGATAATGCGCTCGGTACCGGCGAGGGCGACGAACCGTTTGCCGCGCGCGCGGCCGATCAGTGTCAATCCAGCCTTGTTGGCGAGATCGACGCCCCATGCAGTAAAGCCCGAGCGCGACAGCAAAATCGGAATCCGCATCTTGACGGTCTTGATCACCATCTCGGAGGTGAGGCGTCCGGTCGTGTAGAAGATCTTGTCGTCCGGCTTGATCTTGTTGAGGAACATATAGCCGGCAATTTTATCCACCGCGTTGTGGCGGCCGACGTCCTCCATGTAGACCAGCACGCGATCCTCTTGCGCCAGCACGCAGCCGTGAATCGCACCGGCCTTGAGATACAGGCTCGGCTCTGTGTTGATCTTGCGGGCGAGTGTATAGAGCCAGGATGTTTTGAGACGGGCTGACGTGTTGAGTTCGATTTTGTCGAACTCCTCCATCAAGTCGCCGAACACGGTGCCCTGCGCGCAGCCCGACGTTTGGGTCTTCTTGCGCAGCTTCTCCTCGTAGTCGGTCTGCCGCTTGGTGCGCACGACGATGGTGTCGATGTCCTCGGCGTGCTCGATCGCGGTGATCTCGTCGTCCGCCTTCAGCATGTTTTGGTTGAGCAGGTAGCCGACCGCCAGCAGGTCCGGGTGATCGCCGATCGTCATCATCGTCACGATTTCTCGCGCGTTAAGGAACAGCGTCAGCGGCCGCTCGGTGACGACGGCGGTCTCGATCGCAGCGCCGGTCTGATCGATGCCGGCGACGGTCACCGACAGCCTCGGGTCGTCGGGGGTTGGGCGAACGGCATATTCGTCTGTCATGGTAAGCTCTTGGCTTTGGTGTATCGGTTGCCCGGTGATACAAGTTCGTTTCGGCTCATCATAGGGTTATCACAACAGCCTTTGCCGTTTCACGGTTCCACTCATATACTCGTGCACATCAATACACAGGGAGTGAATGTTCACATGACCGATCTCAAGAGACGCCGGTTTCTGAAGACAGCCGGCGTGGCTGGCACAGTTGCGGCCGCGAGCACGCTTGCAGCACCTGCAATCGCGCAGAGTTCGCCGGAAATTCGATGGCGGCTGACGGCGAGCTGGCCGAAGTCGCTCGACACCCTCTATGGCGGCGCCGAAAATTTCGCCAAATATGTGTCGGAGGCGACCGACGGCAAGTTCCAGATCCAGTGTTTTGCCGGTGGCGAAATCGTGCCGCCGTTGCAGGCAACCGACGCCGTCATCAACGGCACCGTCGAGATGTGCCATACGGCGCAATACTACATGTGGGGCAAGGACCCGACCTGGGCGCTGGGTTGCGCCGTGCCGTTCGGTCTCAACGGGCGGCAGCAAACTGCGTGGTGGCACGAGGGTGGCGGCGAGCAGTTGATGAATGCGTTCCACGCCAAGAGCAACGTGTATAGCTTGCTGTGCGGCAACACCAACGCGCAGATGGGTGGCTGGTTTCGTAAGGAGCTGAACACGCTTGACGACCTCAAGGGCGTGAAGATGCGCATCGGCGGGTTTGCCGGCGCGGTGATGTCGAAGCTGGGCGTCATCCCGCAGCAGATCGGTGGCGGTGATATCTACCCGGCACTCGAAAAGGGTACCATCGATGGCGCCGAGTGGGTCGGCCCGTATGATGACGAGAAGCTCGGCTTCTACAAGGTCGCCAAGTACTACTACTATCCCGGTTGGTGGGAAGGCGGCGCGATGTTGAGCCTGCACGTCAACAAGCCAAAATGGGATAGCCTGCCGAAGAACTATCAGGCGATCTGCAAGGCAGCAGCAGCCCAAGCCAACAGCGTGATGGCTGGCCGTTATGACATCGTCAATCCGGCGGCACTCAAGCGGCTGGTCGGCAATGGCGTGCAGTTGCGGCCGTTCTCGGAAGCGATCCTCGACGCCTGCTACAAGTCGGCCAACGAGGTCTATGCCGACATCTCGGGCAAAAACGAGGACTTCAAGAAGATCTGGGAGAGCATGAAGGCGTTCCGCGCCGAGAGCTATCTCTGGCTCCAGCTGCCCGACAACACCTACGACACCTACATGATGATCCAGCAGCGTAAGAACACGCTGTAGGTTTATTGAAGGTCCAGCATTCGCGCTGGGCCATTTTGTAGGTTGGGTTAGGACGCACCTTCGCGTTCGTAACCCAACAACTTGGACCACCCGTGGATTGTTGGGTTACGACCGGAAGGCGCCGGTCTAACCCAACCTACGGTTCATGCATTACGTCAGCTGATCCGCAGCAATACCACGCCCGAGACGATGATGGCGGCAGCGCTCCAGCGCCAGCGCGTCATCGGCTCGGCTAAGAGAATAGCGCCGATCAGTGCCGCGAACAGCACGCCGGTTTCGCGCAATGCGGCAACTAACGCGATCGGTGCCTTGGTCATCGCCCACGTCGCAATGATGTAGGAGGTCATCGACATGACGGCTGCACCGAGTGCCGTTGGCCATTCTGTTTTCAAGCCAGCGTACACGGATGGCCCGCGTACATAGAGTGCCGAGAGGGCGACGATCACGGAGTTTCCCAGCATCTCCCAGAGTATGAAACTCACCGCCGATCCATTGAGGCGCGCGCCGTAACCATCGACCATCGTGTAGGCGCTGATCGCCACCGACGTGCACAGCGCATAGCCGACCGCGTGCAAATCGAAGCCGCTCGCCCGGCTGCCTTTCATCGACATCAGGAACACGCCGCAGGCCAACGCCGCAATTCCGGCGTACCCAAGAAAGGGTAGTGTTTCGGCGAGGATGATGGCGGTGCCAATTGCGGTCAGCAAGGGCGCCGTGCCGCGAGCGATCGGGTACACCTGAGTGAGATCGCCGGCGCGATAGGCGGCGATCAGGAAATAGCGGTAGGCGGCGTGGATGATCAACGATAGCCCGAGCCAAGGCCAGGCGGCGGCAATCGGGAGCTTCACGAAGCACACGCCAGCAATCGAAATTGCCCCGCCGGCGAGGCTGATCCGCGCCATCGTATCGAACGGATCGCCACCGCCCTTTAACAACGCGTTCCAGCCCGCGTGCATGGCGGCGGCCGCCAGCACGGCGAGAAATACGGTAAGTTCCAACGAGTGTGATCCTGATGGGTGCGGAAGGCCAAACGCTATCGGCATCCTACCCGCGTGTCACGGCACCCTGTAATTCGACTGCCAACTTATGCGCCGAATGCTTACTTTTTCGGCAGCGCCGCCGAGCTGGCGTTGTAATTGGCATATGGTGTGCCAGTTCGGAACGCCCGTCCCAATGTGGCACGTTTGTTGCTTCGCACCACACTATTCACAGCACGAGGGATTAATAAATGGCGACGGCTCAAACTATTCCTAGCGACATGGCTGCGCGGGCTGATGCAGCGACAAACGCGCGGTGGCTGCAGCTACTTCTTGGCTTCGTGATCATGATGACGATCTCGAGCCCGCAGTACGTGTGGACGCTCTTTTCGGGCTCGTTCCAGAAGACCACGGGCTCGATCTTGTCCGAAGTGCAGTGGACCATCACCATCCTCATTGTCATCCAAACTTGGTTGTCGCCGGCGCAAGGTCGGCTCGTCGAACGCTTCGGGCCCAAGATGTTGATCGGGCTTGGCGCGGCGTTAAGCGGCGCCGGCTGGGTCGCCTCGTCCTATATCACCAGCTTGTGGGGGCTCTATGCTACCTACGGCCTGCTGTGCGGTGTTGGCACCGGCATCGTCTACATCGGCATCGTCGGCTTGATGGTGAAGTGGTTCCCCGAGCGGCGCGGCTTTGCGACCGGCGTGGTGGCGGCCGGCTACGGTTTCGGCGCGATCTTCACGACATTCCCGATCGACGACATGATCAAGGCGCAGGGCTACCAGCAGACGCTGTTCTTGTTCGGCGCGATCTTTGGCGCTGTTGGCCTGATCGCCGCACTCTTTCTGCGTGCACCAGCGACTGGCGAAATCGCCATTAAACCGAAGTTGACCGGCGAAGTTGGCGGCCGCGATTACACACCGGGCGAGATGTTGAAAACGCCGGTGTTCTGGCTGATGTTCGTGATGTTTGCGATGATGTCGACCGGCGGGCTGATGGTGATCACTCAGTTCACCAACTTCGCCAAGGCGTTCGGCATCGACGGCAAAACGATGGTGACCATCATGGGCGTGACCATGGCCGCGATCCCGGCCGCGCTGACGTTCGATCGCATCACCAACGGCCTGACGCGGCCGTTCTTCGGCTGGGTGTCGGATAACATCGGTCGCGAAAACACGATGGGCATAGCCTTCATTCTCGAAGGCTGCGCAATCTGGCTGATGCTGCAGTACCGCACCGATCCGTTCATGCTGATCGTGCTGTCGGGCCTTGTCTTCTTTGGCTGGGGCGAAATCTTCTCGCTATTCCCCTCGACCTTGACCGACACGTTTGGCGCGAAGAACGCCACCACCAACTACGGCTTCCTCTACATGGCGCAAGGCGTCGGCTCGATCTTGGGTGCGCCGGTCGCGGCCATGATCTTCGAGAAGACCGGCAGTTGGCTCACCGTGTTTGGTATCGTCATCACACTCGATATTCTGACCGGCCTGCTTGCGCTGTTCGTGCTCAAAGGCATGCGCCGGCGGTTGATGGCGAGAGAGTAGAGCTGGTCGGATGACGAGGCGGAAGTGGCGGGGAGTGACAGCCTCCCCCGCTCACTTCTTCACCTTCGGCAAACTCGCGTAGTAGGCAGCGAGCGCTGCCACTTGCTCGTCGTCCAGCGATTGCGCGACCGATACCATTACCTGGTTGGAGCGGGCGCCGGATTTGTAATACCCGATTGTCTCCGCGAAATGCGCCGGGTCTTGGCCGACGATCGAGGGGATGCCGTTGTCTGTGCCATCAATGCGGTGGCACGTGGTGCACTCCTGAGCCAAATGACGGCCAAGCGATAATCGGCGGTCATCGGCGGGCCCCGCGCCGGCCACGCCGTGACCCACGACCGCCGCGATCAATAGGGCTGAGGTTTTGGCTCGCATAGGCAACTTTCGAGGTTTAACGCATATTCCCGTAGGCATGTTAGCGACCCGCTGAATGGCTGCCAATGCTCGATTTTGCAGGTAAAACACGAACGGTCGTGATTGACGTATGCGTCAACGCGTATCCTGACGTTAACGTCAATAAAGCTACCCTTTTCAGGCGATTTGCTGTATGATTGATCAATGTCAATCATCGCGCGGCCAAAGTGCGCGCAATAAGCATCGTTTGAAGCGGGAGTTCGCTGCATGACCGAGCTGGTTTTCCTCATCTTGTGTCTGGGCGTGGCAACCACGCTGGCGATGCGTCACGCGCCGTTATGGGCTTGGGCCCTTGCCGCGGCGGTGGCAACGTACCTGTGGCAGAGCGGGTTGGTTGCGGGCGAATACAACGGGCTGCAACTTGGTGTCCTGTCGCTGATCGCTTGGATTCCGGGACTGATCCTGGCGTTGCTTTCGGTGCCCTCGCTTCGCCGCACCTTGCTGGTCGAGCCGGCTTTCGGGATCGTCAAGAAGATCCTGCCCAAGGTATCGGATACCGAGCAGGAAGCGCTCGATGCCGGCACCATCGGCTTCGACGCCGAGCTGTTTTCCGGCACTCCTGATTGGGAGAAGTTGCGCGCCGTGCCGCCAATCGTCTTGAGCGCCGAAGAGCGCGCTTTTCTTGATGGCCCGACGGAAGAACTCTGCCGGATGATCGACGACTGGCAGATCCGCTTCAACAACAAGGAAATCCCCGACGAGATCTGGACGTTTGTCGGCCGCCACGGTTTCCTCGGCATGCTGATCTCGAAGGAGCACGGAGGTTTGGGCTTCTCGGCTCAGGCGCAATCGCTGATCCTCGGCAAGGTCGCCTCACGCTCGCCCGACGTTTGCACCATCGTGATGGTGCCGAACTCGCTTGGACCCGGCGAGTTGATTGAAAAGTACGGCACCGATGAGCAGAAGCACTATTATCTGCCGCGCCTCGCCAAGGGCATCGAAATTCCGTGCTTCGCTCTGACCGGCCCGACCTCGGGCTCCGATGCAGCGACCATGCGTGACATCGGCACTGTGGTGCGCGGCACCCATGAGGGGCGCGACACGCTCGGCATCAAGGTGACGTGGGACAAGCGCTACATTACGTTGGGACCGAAGGCGACCTTGCTAGGTCTCGCGTTCCGCTTGTTTGATCCCGATAAGTTGATCGGCGATAAGGCCGACATCGGCATCACCTTGGCGCTGATCCCGGCCACCCATCCAGGCGTCAACATCGGCCGCCGCCATCTGCCAGGAGGCTCGGCGTTTCCGAACGGGCCGAATTCGGGTCACGACGTTTTCATCCCGATGGAGTGGGTGATCGGCGGCCAGAAGATGACCGGCCACGGCTGGCGCATGCTGATGGAGTGCCTCGCTGCCGGCCGTGCCATCTCGCTGCCGTCGTCGGCGACCGCAGCGGCAAAATCGATGCTGCGTTTTACGACTGCCTACACCCGCATTCGCAAGCAGTTCGGCCTGCCGATCGCCAAGATGGAAGGCATCGAGGAACCACTCGGGCGCATGGTCGAGAGCGCCTATGTCAACGAGGCGGCTCGCGCGGTCACGGCATCGATGGTGGCGCGTGGCGAGAAGCCGTCGGTGATCTCGGCGCTGATGAAGTATCAGACGACCGAGCGCATGCGGCGTACCGTCAACGATGCCATGGACATTCATGGCGGGCGCGCCATCTGCGATGGACCGACGAACTATCTCCAGGCGGCCTATCAAGCGGTGCCGGTCGGCATCACCGTCGAGGGTGCGAACATTCTCACCCGCACGCTGATCACGTTTGCCCAAGGCGCGCTGCGTTCGCACCCCTTCCTCTACAAGGAGGTGAAGGCGGTGCAAGACACCGACACCAAGCGCGGACTCGATGCTTTTGAAGATGCTTTCCTCGGGCACATTCAGTTTGCCGTCGGCAACGTGTTCGGTGCGCTGTTCCACAACCTGACCGGCGGCTTGCTGGCGCACGTGCCGGAGAAGGCGTATGGCACGGCTGAATGGTACCGGCAGTTGTCGCGCTCGAGCCGCAATTTTGCGTTGGTGGCGGACATCACGGTGGGGGTGCTCGGCGGTGGTCTCAAGGTCAAACAGAAGCTCACCGGCCGCCTCGCCGATGCGCTGTCCGAGCTTTACATGACGTCGTGCGTGCTCAAGCGCTACGAGGATGACGGCAAGCCACCAGCAGACCGCTTGATCGTCGCGTTGGCCGCACAAAACGGCCTCTACCGGTTCCAGGTGGCGCTACGTGGCACGATCGAGAATTTCCCCATCACATGGGCGCGGATCTTGATGCGGTGCTTGGTCTATCCGGTTGGCGGCCATTATAAGCCGGCGTCCGATCGGCTGGCGCACGATGTCGTTCGCTTGGCCATTGAGCCCGGCGAAGTGCGCGATCGTTTGACCCGCTTCATGTTCGTCTCGAAAGACCCGAGCGATCCGACCGGCCTGCTGGAAGTGACCATGGAAAAAGTGATCGCGGCCGAACCGGCCGAGAAAAAGCTGGATCGTGCGATCCGCGATGGCATCGTCCAGCGCTTCCACGGCATCGATTGGATCGGAGATGCGATGAAGAAAAACGTCATCACCGAGAGTGAAGGCATCTTGCTGCGCGAAGTCGAAGCCTTGACGGCACGTGTCATCGCGGTCGATGATTTCGATCCGGCAGAAGTGCGCCCGAATTTCATGACCGTCGGGCACAATGCGCGCGCGGTGCAATCGGCCGCGGAGTAGATGTATCCACTTTCCCCGCTTTGGCGGGGAGAGGGGAAATAAGGAGCTAGTCATGCCAGGCATCGAAACGTTGAAGGACTGGAAGTTCAGCGTCGATCAGGAGGGCATCGCCTGGGCGGTGTTCGATCGCGAAGGTGAAAGTGCAAACTCGTTAGGCCGCCGGCCGATCGAAGAGTTGATGGCGATCGTCGAGCATGTCGAGAAATCGGCCGTCGATAAAACCATCGTTGGCTTGGCTTTGATGTCGGGCAAGGAGAAGGGCTACATCGTCGGCGCCGATATCCGCGAGTTCGATCAGCTCGATAGCGAAGCCAAGGTCATCGAGAATATTCGGCCGGTCAACGCCATGCTCGATCGCATAGAGCGGATGCCGGTGCCGGTGGTGGCGGCAATCCACGGCGTGTGCGTCGGCGGCGGACTGGAACTCATTCTCGCATGCCACTATCGGATTGCGACGCGCGATGATTCAACCCGCGTTGGTTTTCCGGAAGTGAAGCTCGGCATTTTTCCCGGTTTCAACGGTACCGCGCGCTCGATCCGCCAAGCAGGTGCAATGGCGGCGATGCCGATTATGCTCACCGGCTCGATGATCCGCGCGTCGGTCGCACGCGGCATGGGGTTGATCGATGAGCTGGTGAATAGTCCGCAACAATTGCATTGGGCCGCGCGCAAGGCGATCCTGCAGAAGCGGAAATCGAAGCTGGCGCCGGCTTGGAAAGCATTGATGGCGAAGTGGCCGCTGCGCGGTTTTCTCGCCGGTAAAATGCGTGCTGAGACCGCCAAGAAAGCGCGCGAGGATCATTACCCAGCACCGTTCCGATTGATCGATCTGTTCGAGCAACACGGCGGCAATCTTGAGGCGATGAAGCGCGCCGAGACGACGGCCTTCGCGCCTTTGATGGTCAGTCAAACTTCGCGCAACTTGCGCCGCGTGTTCAATCTGTCGGAGCAACTAAAGGCACAGGCGCCGAAGGGGCTCGGATTCAAACCGCTGCGCGTGCACGTGATCGGCGCCGGGACGATGGGGGCCGACATCGCCGGTTGGTGTGTGGCATCCGGCATGGAAGTCACGCTGCAGGATCTCAATCCGGAGGCGATCACCAAAGGCATCGCCGCGCAGGCTAAGACGCTCGGCCGCAAGTTCAAGACCAAGGCACAACGCGATGCCGCCAAAGCCCGCTTTATTGCCGATCCGAAGGGCGACGGTATCGCCCGCGCCGACGTGGTGATCGAAGCGATCGTCGAGAAGCTCGAAGTCAAGCAGGGGTTGTTCAAGTCGATCGAAGGTAAGCTGAAGCCGGGCGCCGTGATGGCGTCGAATACGTCCTCGATCATGATCGAGGAGATCGCCAAGGGACTCGCCGATCCAGGACGTTTGATTGGCATTCACTTCTTCAATCCGGTGGCACAGATGCCGCTTGTCGAGATCGTGCGTGGCACCACGAGCCGCGACGAGGAAGTCAAGAAGGGCGCCGCGTTCGTCACCGCGATCGACAAGTTCCCGTTGATCGTCAGGAGCGTGCCGGGCTTCCTCGTCAATCGTGTGTTGGCGCCGTACATGATGGCGGCGATGGCGCGCATGCAGGCTGGCGAAAGTAAAGAAAAGATCGATGAGGCGGCTCGGACTTTCGGGATGCCGATGGGGCCAATCGAACTGGCGGACACCGTTGGCCTCGATGTGTGCGCGCACGTTGGCAAGATCCTCGGCAATAACCCGGACGGCTCACCGTTGGATAAGCTGGTGGCATCAGGCCGGCTCGGCAAGAAATCAGGCGAGGGCTTCTACGTCTGGAAAGACGCCAAGCCGGTAAGGGGTGAGCTGACGACTACCAAACCGGCGCTCGAAAAATTGGGCCGGGAGTTGGTCGAACCATTGATCCGTGAGGCCGAGCGTGCCCGCGACGAGCGCGTCGTCGAGAGCGCCGATCTGGTCGACGCCGGCGTGATCTTCGGCACCGGCTTTGCGCCGTTCCGCGGTGGCCCGCTGCACTTCAAAGCGAGCGAGGGCAAGGTCGTGCCGATGACACCACGTGCGGCGGCCGCGGAGTAGTTCGACGGTGACAGAGGAGTGGACCCGATGACGCGCGACGAGGTAGTGAAAACGCTTAAGCAGGAAGAAGCGTCGATCCGGCGTTTCGGGGCCACCGCGCTGTACCTATTTGGCTCAGCCGCTCGTGACGAGATCGAACCCGGCAGTGATATCGATGTATTCATCGAATATGACCGGACCAGCGGCTTCTCGCTGATCGAGTTATGTGGACTGCAATTGTATTTGTCTGATCGGTTTCAACGTAAGATAGATCTTGCCACCCGCGATGGCTTGCATCCGATGCTGCGAGAGCAAATCGAGCACGATAGTATCCGAGTGATCTAGCCAGATGGTCAAACGCACAGTCAGGGTCCGGCTTCAGGATATCCTCAACGCGATCGATGAGATCGACGGCTATCTAGAGTCACCTGGCTATGATGCCTATGAGCGCGATCAAAAAACACGCCGTGCAGTTGAGCGATGCGTTGAGATCATCTCTGAAGCATCTCGGCACATTCCGTTGGAATTGACAGATAAGTTTCCGAATGTGCCATGGGCAGAGATGCGTGCGATTGGTAATTTTCTGCGGCACGACTACCAGCGTGTGGCTGATCATGTGATCTGGCGAACGGCGACCAAACACTTGTTGTCGCTTCGAGAGGTGATCGTCGAAATGAAGCTCCAAGTCGAGTGCGACGAGTCGGGCGACGACAACTCATGAAACGTTTTCACAAATTAGTGGCACAGGAACTACCCCATGACCCAATCCCTTCGCCGTGTTGCCATCGTTGGTGGTGTGCGGATTCCGTTCTGCCGCTCGAATACGCTTTATGCTGATCTAACCAACCTCGAAATGATGACGACGGTGCTGAACGGCCTCGTTGAGAAGTATAAGCTCGCCGGAGTTCATATCGACGAGGTTGTCGGTGGCGCGGTCGTCACGCATTCGAGGGATTGGAATATCGCGCGCGAGGCCGTAATCGGAACCAAGCTTGCGCCTTCGACGCCGGGTATCACAATGATCCAGGCGTGCGGGACATCTTTGCAGGCGGCGATGGGGACCGCTGCCAAGATTGCGACTGGCGAGATCGAATGTGGCATCGCGGTTGGCGCTGACACGACGTCCGATCCGCCGATCGTGATTTCAAAGAAGCTCGCGAACCGGTTGCGCGATGTGCAGTTGCAAAAATCGTTTGGCGCCAAGCTCGGTGTGTTCAAGGGCTTCTCGCCTGGCGAACTCGCCCCGATGCCGCCATCGGTATCGGAGCCGCGCACCGGTCTCAGCATGGGCCAGCACACCGAGTTGATGGCGCAGCAATGGCACATCACGCGGGCTGAGCAGGACCAGTTGGCGCTCGAAAGCCACAAGAAAGCGGCCGCTGCCTACGATAGCGGCTACATGGACGATCTGATCGTGCCGTGCGCCGGCGTCTATCGCGACAACAACCTGCGCGCCGATATCAGCCTCGAAAAGATTTCGACTTTGAAGCCGGCATTCGACAAGTCGGAGCGCGGCACTTTGACGGCTGCCAACTCGACGCCGCTAACCGATGGCGCGGCTTGCGTGCTCATCGCGTCCGAGGAATGGGCCGCCGCGTGTGGATTGCCGATCCTGGCGTATCTGACCTACTCGCAGACGGCGGCGAACAATTTCGTCGCTGGCGAAGGTTTGTTGATGGCGCCGACCATTGCGGTCGCCAAGATGTTGGGGCGAGCCAACCTCAAGCTTCAGGACTTCGATTTCTACGAGATCCACGAGGCGTTTGCCGCGCAAGTTTTGGCGACGCTGAAAGCGTGGGAGGACCCGGTCTATTGTCGCGATACGCTTGGCCTCGATCAACCGCTAGGCTCGATCGACCGGTCGAAACTCAACGTCATGGGCTCGTCACTGGCATTCGGCCATCCGTTCGCGGCAACTGGCGCGCGGATTACGATGAACCTGGCGAAGCTGTTGTCGCAACGCGGTGGTCGCGGATTGATCTCGATTTGCACGGCCGGTGGCATGGGGGTCGCGGCTATATTGGAGTCGGCAAAGAGCATTGAAATGCGCGGCGCAGCCTGATAGGCGCATCGCGTATGGATGAACAGCAGAACAAGCGACTGCTCGATCGGGCAATTACTCTGGCACGCGACGTTGGCGCGAAGCTCGACCTCGACGCGCAGGTCGAGCTTTGGGATGGCAGCCGCCATCCGATCGGCGCATCGGTGACGGGGCCGTTCGTCCTCAAGATCGCCGATGCGGGCGTTGTGGCATCACTACTTCGCCGTCCGTCGATCGATACGCTTGTCGAACTTTATGTATCGAAGCGCATCGACTTCAGCGGCGGCACGCTGCTCGATTTCGGCCGGCAATTGAATCGTGGTGGCCGCAGTATAAAACTCGGTGCCGTTCAAAAACTGGGGCTTGTCCGCAATCTTGCGCCGTTCTTCTTCGCCCCGCGCGAGGCGGTGAAAACCGGCGGACAATTCGCTGGTGAATTCACCGGCGATAGCCGCAAAGCCGGCGACAACCAGAAGTACATTTCATTCCACTACGACCTATCGAATGAGTTCTATCAGCTCTTTCTCGACCCTGAGATGGTCTATTCGTGCGGCTACTTCAAAAACTGGGACGGCACTCTGGAGGCGGCTCAAGTCGACAAGCTCGACATGGTGTGCCGCAAGCTGCGCTTGAAGCCCGGTGATCGCTTTCTCGACATCGGCTGCGGCTGGGGTGGGCTCGTCGCGCACGCGGCCAAGAATTACGGCGTCACGGCGCATGGCATCACGCTATCGAAAGAGCAGTTGGATTTGGCGCAAGCCAAGATCGAACGCTTGGGGCTGAGTTCACAGGTGACATTCGAGTTGATCGACTACGCCAAGGTGACTGGCACCTTCGATAAGATTGCATCGGTCGGCATGTACGAACATATCGGGCTCGCCAACATCCCGCACTACATGTCGAAAGTCCGCGCGCTGCTGAGCGACGACGGCTTGTTTCTCAATCATGCGATTTCGCGTAAGGCGAAAAAGCCCCGGCTGATCCCGGACCGTATACGGCCTGAGCAAAAGGCGCTGGCCAAGTACATCTTCCCAGGCGGCGCACTCGACGACATCGGCCATACGGTCGCCGCCATGGAGCGGGCCGGTTTTGAAGTGCATGATGTCGAGGGCTGGCGCATGCACTACGCGCTCACCTGCCGGATGTGGCTCGATCGGCTCACGGCGCGAAGGGACGATGCGATCCGGCTCGTTGGCGAAGACAAGTATCGCATCTATGTGGCGTACCTGGCCGGCTGCGCTTTGGCGTTCGAGCGCGGAACCGCACGCCTATTTCAAACGCTCGCAAGCAAGACGGCCAAGCGGCCATCACTGCTGCCGCCGACTAGGGCCGATCTTTATCGTTGATCGTGTCAGCTGCGCTGCAACTCGCGCTGAATGAGGATGCGGTTGGGATCGGGCTTACAGACGCTCGCAGAGCCGTCCCATATGCCACCTTGCGCGACGCAGGCGTGCACTTGATCCAGTCGCTGGCGCTGCCACAGCAACAGCGTTGCGAGCACGGCAAGGGCGACAGCGGTAATGACGATGCGATTGCGGCTCATGCAATGCGGCCGTTTGAAAAGTGCTCGCGATAGGCGGGCGGACCAACCCATCCGGCGGGCCTAGTGTATGCTTCGTACACGCCGCGCGCGATGGCGCGTGCCAGGCAATCACCGGCCGCCATGCCGATTTCGGTGAGGTCGTGGCTGTTGGCGGCCATCGGCTTGGCCATCGTCGAGACTGCGAAGACCGTGTCGCCATCCATCGGTGCGTGAGCGGGGCGGACGGCTTTGGCAATCCCGTCGTCGGCCATGATAGCGAGACGCTTGGCTTGTGCCTTGGTCACGATCGCATCGGTCACGACGAGTGCGATCGTGGTCGACGGCGGTGCGCGCCCCTTTATTGTCAGGTCAAGTGCGCCGGCTGGCAGGGCGGCTGGAAATCCGAGGCCACCGAACTCCGCTCCGACTTCGAACGGAGCGGCCCAAAAATGGGGACCGTCACCGATCGTTGCCGTGCCGATCGCATTGACCACGACGAGTGCCGCAACGTTGAAGCCGGTTGACGTGATCGCACTGGCTGAGCCCAGTCCACCGCGATAGGTCGCAGTTGTTGCGCCAAAGCCGCCGCCCTCGGAGCCAAGCGCGAATGCGCCGTTACGCGCAGCGCTGGCCGCTTGCCAACCGAGGTCCCAATAGGGCGGCATTCGATCCCACGATTTATCGCCGCCGTTCAAAAGGTCGAATGTGATGGCCTGGACAACGAGCGGCACGCGGACCGATCCGACTTCGAAACCGACGTTGCATTGCCGCAGGTGGGCTGCGACCCCGCCTGCCGCGTCGAGGCCGAATGCAGAGCCGCCCGACAAAACCATCGCGTGGATGCCCGGTACGGTCATTTCCGGCTCCAGCAACCCGGTATCGCGTCCGCCCGGTGCGCCGCCGCGGGTGACCGCCGAGGCGACGGTTGGCGTGTCGAAAAGTGCCACCGTTACGCCGCTCATCAAGCGCGCATCGTGGGCGTTTCCGACGCGGACACCAGCTATATCCGTCAACAGGTTGAGGCGTTCAGTCATGAATTCCCGGTTTCGCAAAGTGATTGGGCTGCAACGCTCGCCCGTTGCACGCCGAGGGTCAAGAGATGGTCGCGGTGACGCCCCTTGAGCGTCAAAGTCGAGCCACACTCAGGGCTATGGTGCGCGAGGAGTGATGTCCTGGGATCGAGTGCGATGACCAGATCCTGCAAGTATAACGGTGCATAAAAATTGTGCACTGCAAACATAGGCAGGCTTGCAAGCAATAAAATGGCGGTTTTGGGCGATTGATTTGCGCTGCAACGCGAGATCACTTCATTGCTGCTCCAGCGGCCAGAGGGCAGTATTCTAATTCAGTGCATAGAGGAGAGTGTTCATGGCTCGTAAAACTGAGAAGCTCTATGAAGACTTCAGCGGTCTGATGAGCGAAATCGAAGCCAAGGATGACCCACGTGAGGCGTTCGCTTTGGTGCAGGATCGCATCCGCGAATATCGCTCTGCCGGTTGGGCAGTGCCCGATGATCTGGTTCGCGTCGAGCGCACCATGATGACCGACTTTATGGCCGAGAGCCAGGGGCGCTGAGCGCTCAAGGGGCGGGGACGAGTTCTCCGCCTTGCCAAACGTGAACTTTGAAGTAGGGGACCATGGCGTCCCCTTTACTGTCGAACCGCACCTCACCCAGAATCGTCGTAAACGCCCTCTGTTGTAGCGTGATTGCGACATCAGAGTTGGACGATCGCGGGCCATCGTCGTTTGTGGATGCCTGCGACCAAACCTCCAATGCGGCTTGGCTGTTGGAGCGGACCAGCGCATGGATCCGATCGGGCGAGCCGCTCGATGATTGACCGGCAGAGTTGGCAAGCCCAGCGGTGCTCGGCACCGTCGTAACTAGCATGCCGTCGATCTGGGAGCTGACGGGTTTATCGGCATTTATGTTGGCAAGAAGATTGCTGCCAATCACGGTCGTCGTCTGGCCGTCGGCACGCAACGCGGCATAGATCAATACGGCTTCGCTGGGATAGGCGCCCAGATAAACTGCATCGATACGTTGTGCCCGCAAATCACGAGCCAGCCTGGAATAGTCGCGCTCGCCGGCAATAAATCCCAAATACATAACTTCGGAGAGGCCGGCCGCGTTGATCGCTTGCTTCGTCGCCGACGCCAGTTGAATGCCGGCTTGTGTTCGATCGTGCAGAATCGCAACGCGTTTGCCTGAGAAGTGCCGCGCGATATAAGCGCCGCCGGCGGCAGGCTCTTGTCTATCATCGCGCCAGGCTAGCCGAAAGATAGACGATCCCGCGCGCTTGTTGGTGAACTGCGGATCGGTCGTGCCGGGCGAAATCATGATGATGCCGGCTGCAGCGTAAATTGGCGCCGCCGCCATCGATGCGCTCGCGCAGTAGTGGCCGACAACCAACGCGACCCGTTTTGCGACCAGGCGCTCGGCGATGGCAATCGCCCGGCTTCGATCGCACTCGTCGTCCTCAATCAGGAGGCGCAACTTAGTCCCGGCGGCACGGCCGTTTATCTTTAACTGCGCGACCGCAGCTTCAGCGCCGGCCTGCATTTCACGGCCAAACGCCGCATACTGCCCGGTCATTGGGCCGGCGACGGCGATGAGGATTTCATCGTCCGCCGCCACGGCTGGCTTGTTCCCAAGCGCCAATGCGCTCGCGAATAAGCTTGCGATTATGCCAATGCTTCGGCAGCCGGCGTGTAGCCGTGCCCGAGCGCCTTCGCGACAGCCTCGTAGGTGATCTTGCCGTTCCAAACGTTGAGCCCGTTGCGCAGATGCTGGTCGTCTTTCAGCGCTTGTTTCCAACCCTTGTCGGCGAGCGCCAATACGAACGGCAATGTCGCATTGTTGAGCGCATGCGTCGAGGTTTTCGGTACCCCACCCGGCATGTTCGCCACGCAATAGTGAATAACGTTGTCGACAACGTAGGTTGGCTCGTCGTGCGTGGTCGCTCTTGACGTTTCGGTACAGCCACCCTGGTCGATCGCGACATCGACGATGACCGAGCCAGGCTTCATCGTTTTGAGATGCGCGCGCGTGATGAGTTTCGGTGCTGAAGCGCCTGGGATCAGCACGCCGCCAATGACTAGATCGGCATCGGCCAGATGATGATCGATCGCATCGCGGGTCGAGAACACGGTGTTCAGTCGCGCGCCGAACTGGGTCCACAGACGGCGTAGGGCGTCGACCGAGCGATCGAGTACATGCACGTCGGCGCCCATACCAAGCGCGACGTCGATCGAGTGGGTGCCGACGACGCCGCCACCGAGCACGACGACCTTCGCCGAAGGCACGCCCGGTACGCCGCCGAGCAGCATGCCGGGGCCGCCGTGTGCCTTTTCAAGGAAGTATGCGCCGGCCTGTACGGCCATGCGACCGGCTACTTCGGACATCGGCGCTAGTAGCGGTAAGCCACCGGCATTCGACGTGACGGTTTCGTAGGCGATGCAGGTCGCACCGCTGGCCATCAGATCCTTGGTTTGTTCGGGGTCGGGGGCGAGGTGGAGGTAGGTGAATAGAAGTTGGTCGCGGCGTAGCATCTTGCGTTCGCCCGCCTGTGGCTCCTTAACTTTCACAATCATCTCGGCCGACTTGAAGACTTCGGTAGCGGTCTTCGCGATCGTGGCGCCAGCTTTTATATAATCTTCGTCGGCCGCGCCGATGCCTAAGCCTGCGCCGGTCTCGACCACGACCTTGTGACCGTGTGCGACCGTTTCTCGAACGCTGGTCGGGGTTAGACCTACGCGATATTCGCGGACTTTGATCTCTTTCGGCAAGCCGATCAGCATCGTGATTTCCTCCGGGGGCTTAGTTGCGAGCCGAGAATAATTCAGATTGAAGTGAAAAACCTCCTGAACAAGGGGGCTGGACGACCAATCTTGCGAATGCAATTCTGATTTCTGGCGCAATACGCGGATAAAATTCGAATGACGATTGATCTACCAAATCGGCGAATCCTGCAGGCCCTGCAGCGCGACAGCCGTCTAGGCATTGCTGAATTGGCCGCCGAGGTGAACCTCTCTTCTTCCGCGTGTCATCGCCGCGTCAAGCTATTGGAGGAAGCCGGCATCATCACGGGGTATGCTGCGCGTCTCGATCGCAAGGCCCTTGGCCTCACCATGGAGTTCTTTGTCGAGGTCTCGCTCAGTTCGCAATCGGGCGATGCATTCGATGCCTTCGAGCGCGCGGTCGCCGGCATGGACGAAATCCTCGAATGCCACTTGATGGCCGGCGGCACCGATTATCTATTGCGCGTGGTGGCAGCTGACCTTGCCGATTTCGAGCGCATCCACCGTGAGCACCTAGCGGAGCTTCCCCACATCAGCCGCCTGCAGTCTAACCTCGCCATTCGCACCGTGCGGGCGATGACCGGTTATCCGGTGCGATAGTTCGTTTGCGCTGTTGGATCGCAGTGCTAGAAGCAGACACCTTACTGAATAAAAACCGTTGTTTTGAAACAGCTGGAGGATGCCTGATGTCGTCTTGTGTTAAATTGAACCGCGTGAGTTTCGCGGTGCTGCTAGCGTCTTTGGCATTCGCCGGTGCGGTCCGCGCTGAAATGGCGATCTCTGCCAACGACGGCAAGGTCAAGCTGGTCGATGGCGTCGTGCAAGTTCAGAAAGATGGCAAGGACACCATCAGCATCATCGATCTCGATGCTAACCCGCCGAAAATCGTCACCGAGATCGAGGTTCCGACGAGCGTCGTTGGACCGCCAATGAGCGTTGCAATCGGCCCGAAGGAAGACTTCGCCCTCATCACCGGCGCGATGAAGATCAATCCGGCCGATCCGGCCAAGCAAGTTCCGGACAACAAACTGACGGTGATTGATCTGGCGACCGAAGGCTCCGGCATCGTCGGGACCTTGAAGAAGGCGACGGGACTGGGCGCCAAGACACCGCCAGCCAAGCCAAAAATTCTAGCGACACTGGAGGCAGGCGCGGGTGCGGCCGGCGTGTCGATCAACAAGGCGGGGACGCTCGCCCTCGTTGCCAACCGTAACGAAGGCACGGTTTCGGTCTTTACGATCGCTGGAAAAACGCTGACGGCTGCCGGCAAGATCGACCTCGGTAACAAGGACGCCGGACCGAGTCACGTGGTGTTCGCGGCCGATGGCAAGTCCGCCCTCGTCACCCGCGATGCCGACCACAAGATCTCGGTGCTTTCTATCGACGGCAACAAAGTCGAGTACACCAAGCGCGATATGAACGCCGGCCTTCGCCCCTACGGTATCGACATTGCCGGTAAGGGCGAGGTGGCTGTCGTTGCCAATATCGGTATCGGTCAAGGCGACAATGACACGATGAGCGTGATCGATATGACGGCAAAGCCACCGCGCGTCGTCAACACTGTGACGGTCGGCCAGACGCCGGAGGGCATCAAGATGTCACCCGATGGCAAGTATGTCGCGGTAGCTGTTATGAACGGGACGAACAAGCCCGAAGCGTCACCATTCTACAAGGCCAATGGCCTGTTGCAGGTCTACTCTCGCAACGGCACGCAGTTGTCCAAGTTCGCTGAGGTGCCGGTCGGCAAATGGTGCCAGGGCATCGCCTGGAACCGCAAATCGACGCTGATCCTGGTGCAGTGCATGGTCGAGGAGGAGATCTACGTGTTCAAGTTGTCGGGCTTGACCTCGAAGGGTTTGTCGAAGGTCGGCACCATCAAGACCAAAGGTGGACCGGCCGGCATTCGCACGGTGGAGAAATGAGTCTAGGTCGTTAGCGCCAGCATGCAACTTCGCCGGATCGGGATGCCGATCCGGCGATCGTATTTTCACAAGGGGCTGATTTGTTGAAACGTTCTGGTTTTCTGCGCAGCGCGGCACTTGCGATCACGGTCGTCATCGGTTTTGCCGGTACGACCGGCGTTGCGACAGGGCAAACATTGCCGGTGGCCGTTGCGCCGGTGATCGCAGCTAAGCCGGCATCTACCGGTCCGTTGGGCCTCGCCAAGAGCTGGGGCTACCAACTGCAGGCACCTGATCCGGCGCGCTTGGCTGGCGCGCCCTTTGACGTGCTGGTCATCGATTATTCGCGTAACGGCCAGGTCGACGGCGCGTTCTCCGCCGCCGACATAGCGCAAATGCAAGCACGCCCAGACGGCACCAAGCGTATCGTGCTCGCCTATCTCTCGATCGGTGAAGCGGAGGAGTACCGCTTTTATTGGAAACGTCACTACGGCTGGCTGTGGGGCGCGTTCGCACCGTCATGGCGGGCAAAACACAACGCCGAGTGGGCTGGCAATTACGGCGTGCGTTATTGGGAGCAAAGTTGGGCCGATATCATCTTCGACAAACCCGGTTCGTATCTGGAGCGTGTCATCACGGCGGGGTTTGATGGCGTCTACCTCGACAAGGTCGACCAGTTCGTCGATATGGAAAAAGCACGCGCCTCGGCCAAGGCCGATACGATCGCTTTCATCACCAAGATGGCGGCCCGCGCCCGTCAATTGAAGCCCGGCTTCCTCATCGTGCCGCAGAACGGCGATGAACTCCTGGCCGATGCGGACTATCGCAGCGTTATCGACGGTCTTGCCAAGGAAAGCCTGCTTTACGGTGAAGAGACTGAAGGCGTCGAGAACGCCGCGACGATCAGCGGACCACGCATTGACCGGCTGAAACGACTGACTGCGGAAGGCAAACCGGTGTTCGCGGTAGAGTATCTTGATCGCGCGGCGCAGATCAGCTCGGCGCGAGCGACCCTGGAAGGTCTCGGCTTCGTTCCCCATTTTGCCAATAAGGCGCTCGATCACATGCGCTTCGGCGATTTGCCAGAAGCCGGTGAAGGGGCCAGAAAGCCGTAAGCCAGAAAGCCGTTAAGGACCCATCGATGAACCACGACGCTTACAACGATGAGTATATCGCCGATATTTTGCGGGATACAAAATCGATCGCGATGATCGGGGCGAGTGCGAATAACAGCCGGCCAAGCTACTTCGCGATGAAATATCTGCTCGGTAAAGGCTACCGCGTGGTGCCGATCAATCCCGGTTTGGCCGGTCAGAAAATACTTGATCAGGATGTGGTGGCAACGCTGGCCGGCGTGACGGGGCCGGTAGAAGTTGTCGACATTTTTCGAAATTCGGAGGCCGCACTCGAAATCGTTCGCGAGGCAATCGCCTTGAAGGACCAGCTGGGCATCAAAGTCATCTGGATGCAGCTCGGCGTGCGCAACGAAGCCGCGGCAGTCGAGGCGGAGGCTGCCGGGTTCAAGGTTGTGATGAACCGCTGCCCGAAGATCGAGTATGGGCGGTTATCTGGTGAGATCAGTTGGGCGGGAGTGAACTCCGGCATGATTTCGAGCGTGCGCCCGAAACTATCCCCGCTTGGTGTGCAAAACCATCGGCTCGCCGACAAAACGTGATTGCACGGCCCCACCTCGAAGTTCGTCGATGCAGGGCCGTGCCTTTTTTACTTGGCCATCATTTGCTTGATCATGCCGACTACGGCCGTCAAAGCGCCACCGCCAACGCCACCGGAAACGATGCTGCCGAGGATGGTCGGAAGATCGAGACTGCCGCCACCGGCCTTGGCCGCTGCAACGCCCAACAAACCGCCGAGTATCTTGCCGCCAAGACCGCCGCCGACGAGGCCCGCGAGCGCGTTGCCGAGTACACCTAGACTGAGGTTCTTCAACAGTCCGCCAGCCGCCGTGCCGCCCGCCGCGCCACTGAGCAGTTGGATGATGAATGCTAGATCCATTTTTATCTCCCCGTTCTGTTTGCCTCGATTGGCCGAGACTCGAACAGCGGTATGTTAACAGATAATCCGAGGTTCAAAAGCTCGTTTGGCGCTATTGCGAGGCTAGTTGGCGGATTGGTTGTTGGTGGCTAGGCTGCTTGAAAATACTGGGTTTGGCAGTAAGTTGTCTGTGTTTTCCGATATTGCGTCGCGCCGCACAATTCGAGGATTGAGTATGCTGATCGAACGTCACGAACTCGAAAAACTGTTGGCCAATGTCGTCGCGGCAGGTGATCGCGTGTTCACCGCCGGCGCCATCGCCGACGACACCACCCTCGATGTTGCCGGCCAAACACGTCAGGCGCTGGCCGACATCGACAAGTATTTGGGCCTATGCAAGTCGGATAAAACTCAGATTTTGAGCGCGGTGATCTGGCTCGCGGATATCCGTCTGCGTGACGCCATGAACGTGGCGTGGCTCGAATGGGTCGATCCCAAACATCTGCCGGCGCGCGCGTGCATCGAGGCCAAGATGGCGCATCCGCGCTGTCTCGTCGAAATCGCGATCGTGGCTGCGCGATGAGCGAATCTTCGATCGAGGCGGCGGTCGAGCGCTTGCGCATGGCGATGGCCGACGTTGCCAACGGCGACACCCGAGCGATCAAAGCGCTTTACGAGCACAGCGACGAAGCTACAAGTTTCTACGGTTGGGGCGGTTACGAAGTCGGTTGGACGCAGGTCGACAAGCGCTGGGACTGGGCCGGTCAGCAGTTCAAAGGTGGCACCGTTTCATATGAACCGCTGACCCGCGTCGCCAGTGGCGAGTTATTCTACACGACCGACATCGAAACCTTCCAAGTGACGATGGATGGCAAGGCCGAGCCCGCCACCTGGTCCAATCGCGTGACCCACATTTTCCACCGTACAGGGGGTGAATGGCGCCTGATCCATCGACACGCCAACCGGTTGGAAGGCCAATACAAGCCGGGGCCGGCGTTGCGGTGATGTGGGCCAAGCGATCGTTTCAGCATCGCTCCATTTCGTGCCGCACCGATTGCGTGGACCCGCTCCTCTGCCTTAGTGTGCGGCCATGAGCAACCCGATCACGAACAAACTTAAAATCGCACTTGCGCAATCGAACCCGACGGTTGGCGATCTCGCGGGCAACGTCGCCAAGGCCCAGGCCGCGCACGCTGAGGCTGCCCGGCTAGGTGCCGACCTTGTCGTGCTGTCCGAGCTTTTCATCACCGGATATCCGCCGGAGGATCTGGTCAAGAAACCGGCGTTCGTCGCGGCGTCGCGCGCGGCGACCGAAGCGCTTGCAGCGTCGTTGCCAGCCGATGGCCCCGGCATGATCATCGGCACCGTGTGGCCGGAAGATGGTAAAGTCTACAATGCCGTCGCCCTGATCGACCACGGCCGCATCGAAGCGGTGCGCTTCAAGGTCGATCTGCCGAACTACGGTGTATTCGATGAAAAGCGCGTGTTCGATGCAGGCCCCTTGCCGGGCCCGGTGAACTTTCGCGGCGTGCGCATCGGCGTTCCCATCTGCGAGGATATCTGGACCGATCAGGTGACCGAGTGCCTGCAGGAATGCGGCGCCGAAATGCTGATCTCGCCCAACGGTTCGCCGTTCGATTGGCCTAAGCCCGATCTTCGCATCAACGTTGCCGTCACCCGTGTCACCGAGACCAAGCTGCCGCTGATTTATGTCAATCAGGTTGGCGGGCAGGATGAACTCGTGTTCGACGGCGCGTCGTTCGTGCTGAACAATGATTGCTCATTGGCCGTTCAATTGCCGGCCTGGGAGGAGGCGATCGTCCTCACCGAATGGCAGAAGGGCTCTGAGGGTTGGACGTGCGCGCCGGCCGCGAAGGCGCTGCTGCCAGAGCACGATGCGGCTGCCTATCACGCCTGCATGCTCGGCTTGCGCGATTACGTATCGAAGAATGGTTTCCCGTGCGTCGTGCTTGGCCTATCTGGCGGCGTTGATAGTGCCCTCGTCGCAGCGCTCGCCGCCGACGCACTTGGACCAGACAAAGTGCATGCGATCATGCTGCCCTATCGCTACACCTCGAAGGACAGCCTCGTCGATGCAGCGGCGTGCGCGAAGGCACTCGGCATCCGCTACGATACCGTCGCGATCGGCGGTCCGGTCGATGCGGTGATGGGCTCGCTCGCGGACATGTTCGCTGGAACCAAGCCTGGGCTGACGGAAGAAAACATTCAGAGCCGAATTCGCGGCACGACGTTGATGGCGGTTTCCAACAAGTTCGGCGGCATGGTGCTCACTACTGGCAACAAGAGCGAGATGTCAGTCGGCTACGCGACGCTGTACGGCGACATGAACGGCGGCTTCAATCCGATCAAGGATCTCTACAAGATGGAGGTCTACCGTTTGTGCCGCTGGCGCAACGCCAACGTGCCGCACGGGGGAAAGGCGCCGGGTGGCATCGTCATCCCGGAGAATATTATCACCAAGGCGCCGACCGCCGAGCTGCGCGAAAATCAGAAGGATCAGGATAGTTTGCCCGAGTACGAAGTGCTCGACGACATCCTGAAGTGCCTCGTCGAGGATGAGATGCCGGTGCCGCAGATCATCGCGCGGGGGCACCCGGTGGAGGTCGTCAAGAAGATCGAGCGGCTGCTGTATTTGGCCGAGTACAAGCGGCGGCAAGCAGCACCGGGCGTGAAGATCTCGGCGCGCAATTTCGGCAGAGATCGCCGCTATCCGATTACCAACCGGTTCCGGGAAGATGCGGCGGCGGTTGTGGCGCCAAGTGCAACGGCACCGAAGTCCGTGATGCCGCGAGCCGATGGCGGGGATGGAGGGTAGGGCGCGATCAGAACCGCACGAAGCGGCGGGTAGGTTCGGTAAGCTCCGGGGGCGGAAGCTCTGGTCCCCTACTCGGACTGGCGGAGCTAGGGCCAAGGAGAGCGATCGCCTCGCTGCGACCGCGAGCGTGGCCTCGCCGTCAACGGTGTGCCACACAATGTCGACGGCGAGACGCTGACCGTAAGTGGCGCGAAGGGCGTGCTAGGTGGCGGGCACCGTCGCCACCCACCTCGACCACCGTATGGCAATGGCGTACCTGGCCCTCGCCAGCGACAGCCCCGTCACCGTCGACGACGCAGCCATGATCGCCATCAGCTTCCCGACCTTCCGGTCACTGATGGAAAGGTTGGGCACGAGGTATGGGGGGAGGTGGCGTGCACAACCTATTCGTTGACCGCGAAACCCACTCAACCTATCGTCTGTGCAGCGTTACAATCGGGGGGCACAATGGCAGCTTGGATAAATGCTAAGACGGGAAAGTTTGCGGTCGCATTGGGATCGTTGGCGACGGCTGCTGTTGTTAAGGCTTGGGAAGACAGGAACAAGAAGCAAGTTGGAGTCGCAGTTTCCAATGAAGTTCAGTCAGGACTTCAACCCAAGTTTACAGAGCTAAGTGCGGCACAGAAAGCTGAGTTTGCTGATCTCAGATCTCAAAACGAACTGCTCAAACAAACCGTTCATGTTTTGGACGCCAACAACCAAAAAGCAAATTTGGGACTGGCTGCAATGTCTTTTGTGCTCGGCTTGGCGGCTCCATTGGTGCTTAAATACGGGTTCAGTATTGGCTGATCAATTTGGCACTGAGCAACAAGATCTTCACCCACCCACCATCACCACGCACAACCGGCGCGGGCCGTGGGCGCCCATGACCAACTTGCCGCCGATGTCACCGGTGCGGCTCGGGCCACTGATCATGTTGACGGTGCGGGGCAATGTGCGGTCGCCGAAGCGGGCGCGGATTTTCATCCAGGCATCTTCGTAGGGACCGACCACATCCTTTGCTTCGAGCACGACGATGTGCGTCTCGGGCAGGAAGTTCAGCGTCACCGGATTGTCGGGGCCCGATGCCATGAACAGCGTGCCGGTCTCGGCGACGCCGGCCGTCGCGTGGCTGAGGCTCACTTCATCGTCGGGTGCGGCTCTACCAGGCTTGCGCGTGAGGCTTGGTTCCTTCGACCAGGGAAGACCGTTAAGCGTTGCGTCATCGCCCATCGAAATGCGGGCCGGCAGATTGTGCTGGCGCAGATAGTTCGCAATCAGTGACGGCACATCGGCCATCGACGCGGCATCGAGGATGGTCGCCGATTGACCGATCATATACTGCTTGAACAACGCGATGTGATCGTCGTGGCTCTTGCCGGCGACGCGGCCCGGCGTCGGATGACGAAAGCGCGCGGCGATGCGAGCAGCAACGGCCTTTTCGCGATCTGCATCGCGCATCTCTACTTCGAGGCCTTTGCGGATCTTGCCGAAAATCGTATCGCGCGCGCTCATGGCTTGGCCCTTTTTGATGGTGTAGGGCGATCCAGTCCGGCTTGCTGCTCGGCCCACAGTTGCTGGAACGTGCGGCCTTGCGGTGCTGGCATATCGCGGTACTTGGTCCAACCGCTGGCAAAGGGCAGTCGCTTGAAGGCGCCCTTTGAACGGCCCAAAGCACCAAGTGTTGCGATACCGAAACGAGCGGCAAGTTGGTACAACCTGGGCCGCCGTGCAAACCACGCCCAGGTCTTCAACCCGAACGCAAATCCGCGCGGCGCATTGCCGAGATCGAACTCGGTCTCGCGGTGCAGGCGCATCAGCTTCGGCAGCGGGATCTTCATCGGGCAGACGGCTTCGCACTTGCCGCAAAATGTCGACGCGTTGGCGAGGTGGCCCGCAGCTTTCACGCCGATCAATGAAGGGGTGAGCACCGCGCCGATCGGGCCGGGATAGACCCAGCCGTAGGCATGGCCGCCGATGGCGTTGTAGACTGGGCAGTGGTTCATGCAGGCGCCGCAACGGATACAGCGCAACACTTCGCGCATTTCGGTGGCGAGCAGTTCGGAGCGGCCGTTGTCGAGTAGCACGACGTGATAGTTCTCCGGGCCATCCGGATCGCCGGGGCGGCGATGGCCAGTCGAGAACGTGCAGTAGGTCGAAAATTCCTGACCCGTTGCCGAGCGTGCCAGCAGTCGCAGAATAGAGCTCACGTCCTCTAATGTCGGCAGCACCTTGTCGATCGAGGCGATGACCACGTGGGTCTTGGCCAGGCTCTGCGTCAGATCGCCATTGCCTTCGTTGGTGACGATGATCGTCGAGCCGGTCTCGGCAATGAGGAAGTTCGCACCGGTGATGCCAACGTCGGCTTGGATGAACTTCTGTCGCAAGATCTGCCGGGCTTCGTTGACCAGTTGCGAGGCTTCGACCAGGATGCGGTCCTTCGGCAGATGCGTGTGCAGGCGCCGGAAGTCTTTCTCCACCTGTTCCTGCGTTAAATGGATCGCCGGCGCGATGATGTGGCTTGGTGTCTCCTTACGGATCTGCACCAGATATTCGCCGAGATCGGTCTCGACCACCTCGAAACCTTTGCCTTCAAGGTGATGGTTGAGATTGATCTCCTCGGAGATCATCGACTTGCCCTTGGTGATGATCCGGGCGTCGACGTCGCGGCAGATCTTCTCGATGATTTCGCGCGCGTCCGCGGCGGTCGGCGCCCAGTGAACGTGCGCGCCTGCGGCCTTGGCCTTGGTTTCCCACTCGGTCAGATACAAATCGAGGTGGGCGAGCGTGTGATCGCGGATATCGCGACCGACATCGCGCAGGTCCTCGAATTCGGGCAGCCTGTCGCGCGCAGCCGTTCGTTGCGCGACGAGACCGCCCGGCAAGCCTGATAGCGCGCGTTGCAACTGCGGGTCGTCAAGCGCCACGCGGGCGTTGGCCTTGAACTCGCGCGTCTTGATTTCAACCATTTGCCGCTTCCTCTAGTTCGCCTCGTTCGCCCCCTGGCGCTTTGCCGGCCGAGGGTGAGGGGCAGCCGCTCGCTCAAATCTATTGATCGAGCGTGCTGAGCGCGTGGCTGCCCCTCACCCTAACCCTCTCCCCGTGAAGGACGGGGAGAGGGGACACAACATTCTTTAGCCCGCGTCGCCAATCGGCGGATCAGTTAGTTCACCAGCCAGTACTTCGGCAACGTGGCGCACTTGGATGTTGCGGCCCTCGCGCTTCATCTTGCCGGCCATGTTCATCAGGCAACCGAGATCACCCGCAAGCAATAGAGCCGGTTCGACGGCGGCAACATTGCGCGTTTTCTTTTCGACCATCGCGTTGGAAATATCGCTGTACTTGACCGCAAACGTACCACCGAACCCACAGCAAACTTCGTTGTCCGCCATCTCGACGAGTTGGAGACCTTTGACCGTGCCGAGCAAATCGCGCGGTTGCTGTTTGATGCCGAGCTCGCGAAGCCCCGAGCAGCTATCGTGATAGGTGACGCGGCCTTGGAACTCGGCATCGACTTTTTTCATGCCACGCACGTGCACCAGGAATGAAACCAGCTCGTGCACGCGTTCGGCAAAAACTTTGGCGCGAGGGCCCCAGACTTCGTCATCAGCGAGCAACTTCGGATAGTGCGATTTGAGCATGCCAGCGCAACTGCCAGAGGGAGCGACGACATAATCACAGCCGTCGAACGCCGCGATCGTTTGTTTGGCTAACGCCTTCGCATTAGACTTGTCGCCAGAATTGTAGGCTGGCTGTCCGCAGCACGTCTGCGCCTTGGGCACCTCGACTTGGCAGCCTGATTGCTCGATTAGACGTGCCGCCGCGAAGCCGATTGACGGCCGCATCAGATCGACAAGGCAGGTCACGAACAAGCCGACGCGCGGCTTCGCTGAAGGAGGAGGGCTCATGGCATTGTGATCCGGGCATCATGACGCGACATTGCGATTTGGCAACGGTTCTAACACGCGTCCGGCCAGCGTACAGGGGCTACCCAATAAAAAGCCCGGCAGAACAATCCGCCGGGCGTTTCAATCTTTTATCCCGCGCAATGATTTAACGATCGCGGTTAGCGCAACGTAGCCGCGGGCCGGGTTGGCTTGGCGTCGGGTGTGGGTACCTTCGACGGCTTGTCGCGGGCGCTACTCTTGGCTGCGATCGGCAACTGGGTTGGTGTCAGCTTAGCAATCGTGCGATCCCAATACGGTTCGGTATTGTAGGTCTCGCCGAGGAAGTCGATGAAGGCATTGACCTTGGCCGGCATAAAGTCTCGCGATGGATAGACCGCATAGATCGCCATGTGTGACGTTGCGCGCCATTCCGGCAGAATAATTTCGAGCGCGCCGGATTGAACGTCGGGACCGACATCCCACAGCGGGCGCAGGCCGACGCCGTGGCCGCCGACAAGCAACTCGCGGACGAATTCGGCGGAGTTGGAGCGAAGGTTGCCTTTCACACGCAACTGTTGACTGCCGCCTGGACCATCAAGATGCCACAGATCCTGAGCGCCAGCTGAAATGCAGTTGTGGAACTCGAGGTCGGCGAGCGATTTCGGGTGACCGACGCGTTCCAGATAGCTCGGGCTCGCACAAAGCACACGGTGGTCAGGCGCGAGTTTGCGGGCAACGAGCGAACTGTCTTGCAACTCGCCAATGCGGATCGCGACGTCGAAGCCTTCGCGGATGATATCGACGAAGCTGTCCGTCAAGTGAAAATCGATTTCGATGTCGGGGTACTTGGCGAGAAATGCCGCCATGTGCGGCGCGATGTGCAGGCGACTGAACGATGTCGGCGCGGTGATCTTCAATTGCCCGCGCGGCTTCGTATTGCGGCGGCTGACGAAATCTTCGGCTTCCTCGACGAGGCTCAGGATATCGACGACGCGCTTGAAATAACCCTCGCCGGTCTCGGTCAACGTCAGTTGGCGCGTGGTGCGTTGGAACAAGCGAGCGCCCAGGCGTTCCTCGAGCAAGCTGACCCGCTTGGAGATCACTGCCGGCGACAGTCCCATTTCGCGGCCGGCAGCCGACATGTTGCCGGTGCGGGCAACGCGTGCGAAAATGTCTAGGTCACTGATGGCGGTCACGGACATATCCTTTTGCGAGGCACGAGAGTTTTGTTGCAAGACTTTCTCCCCCTCGTTGATTATGCTGTGCCGCGACTAAAGTGTGTCGTCCATATTGCATAAACGAATTACAGTTTCAAATCCGTGTTGAAGATCAACGGGTGTTACCCCTTTTTATCGAAGAAAGTGCCGGGTTGGCGGTCGTGCGATCGAGCGCATTGCTTAACGGGCACCGGATCGCGCATAAGAATATCAATCCGTGCCTGCAATTCGACCTTCGGGAGCTATCTCGTGTCAGCCATCGCTTTGCCAGCCCCAGACCAATCGATCATCGCGCGCCGGGATCAGATCGTGCGGCAGCTCTCAGCGCTAATTGGCGCGGATTCGGTGATCGGCGATGAGGATGGGCGCCGGGCATTTGAAACCGATGGTTTGACGGCTTATCGGCGTATGCCGCTGGCAGTTGTGCTGCCGCGCACGACTGAGGACGTTGCACGCGTCCTTCGTTTCTGCCGGGATGGCGGGATCAAGGTCGTTGCCCGTGGCGCCGGTACATCGTTGTGCGGAGGCGCGTTGCCGGCCGAAGACGCCGTCGTCGTTGGTGTCAGCCGGATGAACAAGGTTTTGGAAATCGACTACGACAGCCGCACGGTGCGCGTTCAATCCGGCATTACGAACCTCGGGATATCCGCAGCGGTCAGCCCGCAAGGCTTCTTCTACGCGCCTGATCCATCCAGTCAGCTTGCCTGCACGATCGCTGGCAACCTGGCGATGAACTCGGGCGGCGCGCACTGCCTCAAGTATGGGGTGACGACGAACAACGTGCTCGGCCTGAAAATGGTGATGATGGATGGCGAAATCGTCGATATCGGCGGCGCCTATCTCGATGCACCGGGCTACGATCTCCTCGGACTTTGCATCGGCTCCGAAGGTCAGTTCGGTATTGTCACCGAAGCGACTGTGCGTATCCTACGTGCTGCTGAGGGGGCACGGCCCATGCTGCTCGGATTCGGTTCCGCCGAAACCGCTGGCGCCTGTGTGTCGGCGATCATTGCCAGCGGCATCATCCCGGTGGCGATCGAATACATGGACAAGCTCGCCATTCACGTTTGCGAGTCCTTTGCCCACGCCGGGTATCCGATGGACGTCGAGGCGCTGCTGATCATTGAAGTGGAAGGATCCGAAGCCGAAATCGCCGCGTTATTGGACCGCATCGTCGAAATCGCGAAGGCGTTCAATCCACAAACGCTGCGGGTCAGTGAGAGCGCCCAAGAGAGCGCAAAGATCTGGAAAGGCCGCAAGTCGGCGTTCGGCGCGCTCGGCCGCATCTCGGAATACTACTGCATGGACGGCACGATCCCGCTCGGTCAGTTGCCGCTGGTGCTTCGCCGGATCACGGAAATCTGCGACCGGGAAGGGCTTAAGGTTGCCAACATTTTCCACGCCGGCGATGGCAATTTGCATCCGCTGATCTTGTACAACGCCAACGATCCAGCCGAAGGCCTGCGCGCCGAATTGGCCGGTGCGGATATTCTCAAGCTGTGCGTCGAAGTTGGCGGCTGTCTGACCGGCGAACACGGCGTCGGCATCGAGAAGCGTGACCTGATGCGGGTACAATTTTCCGAAGCCGACCTTGGTTTGCAGATGCGGATCAAAACGGTGTTCGATCCCGATTGGCTGCTCAACCCGGCAAAAGTATTCCCGCTGGATGGCCGGATGCCGATTAACCCTTCGCCTCTTGCTGCCTAACGAAACCATCAACGTCGAGCGAGATCAAAGGCCTTGCAACAAGTTCAGCGACCAGCGGTAGACTGGGAACTACGCAACATCTTGAGTGAAGCGACCGCGCGAAAAATCCCCGTTGAGATCATGGGGGCGGGCACCAAACGTGATGTTGGCCGTGCAGTGCAAGCAGCCACGCCGGTCAGCACCGCCAGCCTTTCCGCCATCACGCTGTACGAGCCGACCGAACTCGTCATGTCGGCGCGCGCTGGAACGTCGCTCGCACGGGTCGAAGCCGAGCTTGCGATCAATGGGCAAATGCTGGCCTTTGAGCCGATCGATTTGGGGCCGGCGCTGGGCCAAGCGCCAATGGGCGGCACGATCGGTTCGGTATTCGCTACCAACCTGTCGGGTGCTCGCCGCATTATGTCGGGCGCGGCCCGGGATCACATACTCGGGGTCGCTGCCGTCACCGGCAATGGTGAAATGATCAAGTCCGGCGGACGGGTTATGAAGAACGTCACGGGCGTTGATGTCGCGCGGGGATTGATGGGCAGCTGGGGCACGCTCGCGGTAATGACCGAAGTTACATTCAAGGTCCTGCCGAAACCGCAAACATCCGCCACGCTGGCTTTTGCGGGCCTGCCCGACGAATTCGCCGTGGAAGCAATGTGTCAGGCGCTCGGCTCGCCGTTCGAAGTCAGTGGCACGGTGCATCTGCAGGCCGGTCTCGCGCGCCGGCTGTGGCATGCCGGGTTGCGGTCGGCGGGCACGTCGATCACGGCGCTGCGCCTGGAGAATTTCGAGAGCTTCATCGGATATCGCACCGGAAAATTGAAAGAGCTGTTGCAGCACTTTGGCGAAATTCAAATCCTCGAGCACGACAGCTCGGTGGCGTTTTGGGATGAGTTGCGCCAGCTGTCGGTATTGCAAAATTCGCCGGCGACGCTCTGGCGCATTTCGACGACGCCACGCCTGGGTCCCAAAGTCGTCAGTGATATCCGCCGCTATATGAACGTAGACGCCATGTACGACTGGTCGGGCGGCCTGATATGGGTGGAAGTGCCACCGTCGGCCGATGCCGGATCGACCGATATTCGCCGCATCATGGCGGTGCACGGCGGGCACGCGACGCTCATCCGTGCTGATGCTCCAGTCCGGGCATCGGTCGAAGTTTTTCAACCGCTCGAACAAGGCGTTGCCCGCATCAGTGCTAAACTGAAGGCGACGTTCGATCCGGCCGGCATATTGAACCCTGGCCGCATGTACGCGAGCTTCTAGAGACCGAATATGCAAACGAATTTTACAGCCGAACAGTTGCAGGATCCGCGTCTCGCCGAGGCGGATGCAATTCTAAAGCGCTGCGTTCACTGCGGACTGTGCACGGCGACGTGCTCGACCTACGTTCTGCTTGGCGATGAGCGCGATAGTCCGCGTGGCCGCATCTATCTGATGAAGGACATGTTCGAGCAGGACAAGGATGCGAGCCCACAAGTGCAGCATCATGTCGACCGGTGCTTGTCGTGCCTATCGTGCATGACGACCTGTCCCGGTGGCGTCGACTATATGCATCTCGTGGATCTCGCCCGCGTCCACATCGAAGAGACGGGGAGCCGCTCGTTCAAGGATCGCCTGGTCAGGCGAATGCTGGCAGCGGTCGTGCCCTATCCAGAGCGGTTTCGAAAGGCCGTTGCCTTGGCGCCGTTCGGTCGTCCGTTCACCGCCTTGATGCGTCGTGCCGGCCTGCCGGAGTTGGCCGCGATGATCGATCTGGCGCCAACGAATGCCGGACGGGTGCCGAAGTTTTCAGGCCCCGGCACCGCCTCGACGACCGAGAAGCGCCGGGCGAAAATCATCATGCTGGCCGGTTGTGCGCAACAGGTTTTGCGGCCCGACATCAATGACGCGACCATCCGCATGCTCGCGCGTCGCGGTGTCGATGTCGAAGTCGCCGCTGGCGCTGGTTGCTGCGGCGCGCTCGTCCACCACATGGGGCGCGAGAAGGAGGCGCACGCGTTCGTCAAAGCCAATATCGATGCGTGGTCCAAGATCATCGAGCGCGAGCCGGTCGATGCCATCGTTATCAACGCATCGGGCTGTGGCACCACGGTCAAGGACTACGGGCACATGATGGCGCGTGTCGAGGGTTATGCCGAACGCGCGGCGAAGATCTCGGCGATGACAAAGGACGTATCGGAATTTCTCAGCGACTTTGACATCGGACCGCCGAAACGGTGGTCGTCGATCCGCGTGGCCTATCACTCGGCGTGCTCGATGCAGCACGGCCAGAGCATTACCGACGAGCCGAAGATGCTCCTCAAACAGGCCGGTTTCACCGTGCTGGATGTGCCGGAAGGGCATATCTGCTGCGGCTCGGCCGGCGTCTACAACATCTTGCAACCGGAGCTTGCCGGGCAATTGCGGGCACGCAAAGTCGCCAACATCGAAAGCGTCAAGGCCGACATCATCGCCACCGGCAACATCGGCTGCATCACCCAGATCGGGCTCGGCACTAAGACGCCGATCATCCACACCGTCGAGCTACTCGATTGGGCGCACGGCGGGCCAGTGCCGCGTGGCCTCGAGGGGTTCAAGGGGTTCGTCACCGACGTCCCACAGCCGACCCGCGAAGCCGCGGACTTCATCCGTGGTTGAGGTCAGCAGCGTAGCCAAACTTGTCCCCGACATACCTCCACTCGACCGTACTTCTGAGCCGCGGATTCGAGCGCTTATCGACGGCAAGGCGAAGCCGATTGGTGCGCTGGGCCGGCTTGAAGAATTGGCCGTGCAAATCGCGTTGATTCGAGGCGAGACGCGATCACCTCTGAACCAGGCGTGCCTCCTAATATTCGCGGGCGATCACGGCTTGACCGCAGAAGGTGTGACCGCCTATCCGTCCGATGTATCAAGATTAATCGCGCAGCTTGTGCTCGAGGGCCGCGCCGGCGCCAACATCATGGCTGAGCAGGCCGGTGCTGCGCTCGTGCTGGTCGATGCGGGTTTGTTGCGGCCTTTAGCGGCCCATCCAATGCTGATTGAAAACCGCATCGCCGCTGGCACATGCAACAGCCGCCGCGAACCGGCGATGACGCTCCGCCAGTTCGACGGTGCGCTCGCGGCTGGCATGACCATCGCCGACGACCAGATCCAAAGCGGTGCCGAAATTTTAGCACTGGGTGAAATCGGCATTGGCAACTCAAGCGCGGCAGCGCTCGTTGCGCATGCGGTCACTGGTATTCCGCTGGCCACGCTCGTTGGCCCAGGCGCTGGTGTGCCGCCCGGTGGTATAGAGCATAAACGCGCTGTGCTCGAAGCGACATTCGCTCGTGCACCCATACGCGATCCGGCATCGGCGTTGGCAGAGTTTGCAGGTTTTGAAATGGTGATGATGGCCGGCGCCATGTTGCAGGGCGCTGCCCGCCGCCGCATCGTGCTCGTCGATGGTTTTATCGCAACGGCGTGTGCGGCAGCGGCAGTGGCGCTTGCCCCCAATCTGCGCGATCGCCTGATCTTCGCGCACACTTCAGCCGAGCCCGGACATCAAGCCATCCTCGATCAACTGCAAGCCAAGCCGCTGCTCGACTTGGGGTTACGGCTCGGCGAAGGCACCGGTGCCGCGCTCGCTATTCCGCTGGTGCGCGCGGCAGCGTCGATCCTGAGCGACATGGCCAATCTCGCCGATGTGTTGGCGGCCGCGGGAGCACCGCGCGCATGATCCGCCGCGAGCTCACGCTGTTCCTGGTGGCGGTGCAATTCCTCACCCGCTTGCCCGTGCCGAGCTTTCCCGCGTTCGAGACCGAATGGCTCGATCGTTCGGCGAAATATTTCCCGTTGGTTGGCGGTTTGGTCGGAGGCATATCGGCAATTGCTCTTTGGAGCGCGATGCAGGTCTGGCCGGTGTATCTCGCCGCACTGATTGCGGTGATCGCCGGCATCATTGCGACAGGCTGCTTTCACGAGGATGGCCTCGCCGATACCGCCGATGGCTTGGGCGGCGGGCTCACGGTCGAGCGCCGCCTGGAGATCATGAAGGACAGCCGCATCGGCACCTATGGCGCGGTTGCCCTGATGTTGGCGCTCGCGTTGAAAGTCACAGCGATTGCATCGTTGGAGCTGGCGAGTGCGATCGGCGCGTTGATCGCAGCACACGCGTCGGCCAGGCTCGCGACGGTGGTGGCGATCCAGGCGATGCCCTACGCGGGTGACTTTGACGCGGCCAAGGTCAAGCCGCTGGCCACTGGCGTCACCGAGCGTGAATTGATCGTCGCAGCTGCCTTTGGTTTAGCGCCGACGTTCCTCATCGACCCGGCTTGCTTCGTCATCGGTTTAGCCGGTGGCGCGATCCCAGCACTATTGCTCGCATTTCAATCCAAACGCCTTATTGGCGGCTACACCGGCGATGTGCTCGGCGCGATCGAGCAGGTATTCGAAATCGGGTTTTTGTTGGCGGTCGTTGCAGCCGGGCAGCATAGTCATTGAACTCTCGATGGTCCGCGCCGGAGGGTCGGACACCGATCGCTGCAGAGTCGTGCGCAACCAAAAAAGACGCCTTCATTCGCGTCGATGTAGGTGCTACCGAGGGCGCTAGAAATTCGAGGAGACCGCCATGAGTACCGCTTCAAAAATCAACGCCCAGATCGCCCGCGAACTGGGTGTCCAGTTGGCGCAAGTGACCGCCACGGTCGAAATGCTGGCCGAAGGCTCGACGGTGCCGTTCATCGCGCGCTATCGCAAGGAAAAGACCGGCGGGCTCGACGATACGCAACTGCGCAACCTCGATGAGCGGCTGGGCTACCTGCGCGAGCTTGAGGATCGCCGCGCGACCGTTCTCAAATCCATCGACGAGCAGGGCAAGCTCACCGACGATCTGGCGCGCGCGATCAACGGTGCCGGGACCAAGGTCGATCTCGAAGACCTCTATGCCCCGCACAAGCCGAAGCGGCGCGCCAAGGCGCAGATTGCGCGCGAAGCCGGCCTCGAGCCGCTGACCGATGCGCTGATCGCCAATCCGGCGCTCGTTCCTGACGAGGAAGCGGCGAAATACGTAAGCGCCGAAAAGGGCGTCGCCGATACCAAGGCGGCACTCGACGGCGCGCGCCACATCCTGATCGAGCGCATCGGCGAACGGCCAGATCTCGTCGGTTCATTGCGCGATTGGTTGTGGGACACCGGCCTGATCGTATCGAAACTCGTGAAAGGCAAGGAGGCCGAGGGCGCGAAGTTCTCCGATTATTTCGACTTCTCGCAGAAGGTGAAGGAGGTACCCTCGCACCGCGCGCTCGCCATGTTCCGTGGCCGCAACGAAGGCTTCCTCGACCTCGAATTGGACGTGCCTAAGGTCGAGAAACAGCCGCATCCAGCCGATGGCAAAATCATGGGTGCGTTCAATCTCGTCGATCGGGGTCGCCCCGCCGACAAGTGGTTGTCCGATACCGCGCGCCTCGCTTGGAAAGCCAAACTGCACGTGTCATTGGCGGTCGATCTGATGTCGCGGTTGAAGGAGCGCGCCGATACCGAGGCCGTGTCGATTTTCTCGAAGAACCTGAAGGATCTGATGTTGGCGGCCCCTGCGGGCCAGCGCGCGACGATGGGGCTCGACCCAGGCTTCCGCTCTGGCGTCAAGATCGCCGTGGTCGACGCGACCGGCAAGTTTGTCGATCACGCGACGATCTATCCGCACGAGCCGCGTCGCGACTGGCAAGGTTCGATGGCGACGATTGCGGCGTTGTGCTTGAAGCACAAGGTCGAATTGCTCTCGATCGGCAATGGCACGGCAAGCCGCGAGACCGACAAGCTCGCGACCGAGGTTATCACCAAGATGCCGCAACTGAAACTCACCAAGGTAATGGTGAGCGAGGCCGGTGCATCGGTCTATTCGGCATCGGAGTTTGCAGCGAAAGAGTTCCCCGATCTCGACGTGTCGATCCGTGGCGCGGTATCGATCGCGCGACGCTTGCAGGACCCGCTCGCCGAACTCGTGAAGATCGAACCGAAGGCGATCGGTGTCGGGCAATACCAGCACGACGTCGATCAAACCGGCCTCGCCCGCTCGCTCGATGCGGCGGTGGAAGATTGCGTCAACTCGGTCGGCGTCGATGTGAATACGGCATCCGCGCCCCTGCTCTCACGGGTCGCCGGCCTCAACGCGACGTTAGGTGCAAACATCGTTGCGCATCGCGACGAGAACGGACCGTTCAAGACGCGAGCCGCGATCAAGAAGGTCGCGCGTTTGGGCCCGAAGACGTTCGAACAAGCGGCTGGCTTCCTGCGCATCATGAACGGTAAAAATCCTCTCGATGGTTCGGCGGTGCATCCCGAGGCCTATCCGCTGGTCGAGAAAATTTCCGAGGTGACCAAGCGGCCCCTGAAGGACATGATTGGCGATCGCGCGTTCCTGAAGTCGCTGCAGCCAAAGCAGTTCGCCGACGAAACATTCGGTGTGCCGACGATAACCGACATTCTGATCGAGTTGGAAAAGCCGGGCCGCGATCCGCGTCCCGAATTCAAGACCGCAACCTTCCAGGATGGCGTCGAGAAGATTTCCGATTTGCGTATCGGCATGCAACTCGAAGGCGTGGTGACCAACGTCGCAGCGTTCGGCGCGTTCGTCGATGTCGGCGTGCATCAGGACGGCCTCGTGCATATCTCGGAGTTGTCCGATACGTTCGTGAAAGATCCACGCGAAGTGGTGAAGGCCGGCGATGTGGTGAAGGTGCGCGTCAAGGAAATCGACGTCGATCGCAAGCGCATCGCGCTGACCATGAAGTCAGGCGCAATACAACCCGGTGTGGCAGCGCCACGGCCAGCGTCACAGGGTGGTCATCGTCCCGGCGCACCGATCCCGAAGAAGCCGGAGCCCGCCGGCGAAAGCGCGTTTGCCGCCGCCCTCAAACGTGCGCAGCAGGGCAAGCAATCCTAGTCGCTGCGGTTTGACGATACTGGAAACGGGTAGCAGCCGAGATTTGCAAAAGCGTGATGGCGGGTGCCAAGATCAAGACTTGAGTTTCATTGACCAATTCCTCGTTGCCCCATTCCACTATGTAGGAGAGACATCATGACTTCCACGGCACAGCAGGTGCAGATGGCCCCGGCGTTCGCCAAGAAGAAAATGTTGATTGATGGCGCCTGGGTCGATGCGCTCGATGGCCAGGTGTTTGCGGTCGAAAACCCCGCTAGAAAAGAACAGATCGGTCAAGCACCACGCGCGCAAGGCGCCGACGTCGAGCGGGCGGTGGCGGCGGCGGCCACTGCATTTCCGGCGTGGTCGCGTGTCGTCGCTCGCGATCGCGGTCGTCTGCTGCTGAAGATCGCCGAGGCAATCGAGGATCGCGTCGAGGATTTGGCGCGGATCATTGCGTCTGAAACCGGCAACGCGTTGCGTACCCAAGCGCGGCCCGAGGCGCGTGGCGTTGCCGACACGTTTCGCTATTTTGGCGGGCTTGCGAGCGAACTCAAGGGCGATACGTTCCCGCTCGGCGAGGGCGTGCTGAGTTACACGCGGCGTGAGCCGATCGGCGTGGTCGCAGCGATCGTGCCGTGGAATGCGCCAGGCGTGCTGTCGGCGATGAAGATCGCACCGGCGATCTGTGCCGGCAATACCATCGTGCTCAAAGCAGCCGAGGATGCGCCGCTATCGGTGATCTTCATCGCCGAGATTTGCACCGAGTTCCTTCCCAAAGGCGTCGTCAATATCATCACCGGTTTCGGTGCAGAGTGCGGGGCCGCACTCGCAGCGCACCCGAAAGTTCGCAAGATCTCGTTCACCGGCTCAACGGCAGTGGGCAAGTCGATCATGCGCGCGGCAGCCGAGCGGATCGTACCGGTGTCGCTGGAACTCGGCGGTAAGAGTCCGGCGATCGTCTATGCCGACGCCGATGCCGACTGGGTCGTCGACGGCGTGATGTCGGGAATGCGTTTCACCCGGCAGAGCCAATCGTGCACCGCCGGCTCGCGGCTGTTCCTGCACAAGAGGATCTTCGACAGCTTCCTCGACAAGATGAAGACGAAAGCCGCGGCCCTCAAGATCGGCGACCCGCTCGATGAGGCGACCGATATGGGATCGATCATCAACGAGAAGCAGTTCCGCAAAGTCTGCGGCTATATCGAGGATGGCTTGAAGCGGCACGAAGCACGCGCGGTGATCGGCGGATTGCCGCCAACCAGCGGACCTTTGAGCAAGGGCTACTTCACGGTGCCAACGGTATTCGCCGACACCTCCAACGACTGGCGGCTCGCGCGCGAGGAGATCTTCGGCCCTGTGCTTGTCGCTATTCCCTGGGAGGATGAAGCCGAGGTGATAGCCATGGCGAACGACAGCCATTACGGGTTGGCCGGTTATGTCTGGTCGCGCGATGTCGGCCGGGCACTACGAACAGCTCATGCGTTGGAGGCCGGCTGGGTGCAGGTCAATCAGGGTGGCGGCCAATCGCTGGGGCAACCTTACGGTGGCCGAAAGCAGAGCGGCATTGGTCGCGAATTCTCACTGCAAGGGATGCTCGATAGTTTCACCGACCTGAAGAGTGTCACGGTCAACATCGCGGCACCGCCCGACTAGTGCGCCACGCTGCGCGGGCATCGTCACCACCCTATCGGCTCGGCTGGCCGTGCCGATAGCGCCGTATCCATGTTGGAGCAGTCCAGATGAGCCGCAGCGAAATCCATCACCCTGACTTCAAGGCGATACCCTACTGGTGGGAAGCCTATCAGCCGATAGCCGGCAATCTTGAAGACGTTCCGAAGAATGCGCGGGTGGCGATCGTCGGCGCCGGTTACGCCGGATTGTCGTGCGCGATCGAACTCGCCGATGCCGGCATCGAGGCGGTGGTGTTGGAAGCGGCCGAACTCGGCTTTGGCGCTAGCACCCGCAGCGGCGGCGCGGTCAGCGGTGGCGTCAACATCGGCAAGAGCTTCACCGGCAAATCGGCGATCACCGATCCGGAGGTTGCCAAGGTATTACTCGCCTCGGCGTCGGATGCATTCAGCCTGATTGAAACGCTGATCGTGCGTGAGAAAATCGACTGCTTCTGGGAGAAGACGGGCCGGTTCGTCGGCGCCTGGACGCCTGCCGACTACACGGTCCAGGAACAGCGCGTGCAAGGCCTCAACGATGCCGCCAACTCTGGCTGCTATATGGTGCCACGCGAACGCCAGCGCGAGGAGATGGCCTCCGACTATTACTACGGCGGCATGGTGGTCGAGCGCTCGGGCAAATTACATCCGGCGCTGTACTACAAGGGTCTGCTCGATGCCGCGCGACGCCGCAAGATCACCATTTGCGCGAAGGCCGCAGTGGAGACGATCAAGCGCCGCGGCACTGGCTGGTCCATCCGCACATCGCGCGGCGAGGTCGCGGCAGGCGACGTCGTGATTGCCACCAACGGCTACACTGGGGACGCGACACCGAATCTGAAAAAGCGCCTGATCCCGTTGGCGAGCCACATCATCGCGACGGAGGAGCTACCCGCCGGCCTCGCTCGTTCGTTGATCCCCAAGGGCCGCACGCTCGCCGATACCAAGCGCGTGTTGTGCTACTATCGGATGTCGCCGGACGGCAAACGCATGATCTTCGGCGGCCGGGCCCGCTTCACGCCGGTAACGCCCGAGGTCAGCGCGCCGATCCTGCATCGCTTCATGACCGACCGCTTCCCACAGTTGAAGGCCACGAAAATCACCCACGCCTGGACCGGCAACGTCGCGTTCACCTGGGATGCGCTGCCGCACACCGGCAAGCTCGACGGCATGCACTACGCGCTCGGTTGCAACGGCAGCGGCGTCGCTATGATGACCTACCTCGGGCATCAAACCGCGCGTCGCATTATCGGCGGATCAAATGCCACTTGCGGTTTTGAACTCGCCGGCTTCCCGGACTTTCCGCTTTACAACGGTAATCCCAACTGGGCGCTGCCGGGCATTGGCGCCTACTATCGCTTCCGCGATAGCCTCAGCCGCGCAAAGGCGGCAATGTTGCCGTGATCCGATCCCAGATGCCGTCGGTGCGCTTCGATAGCTGGTGCTTCATGATGCGCTGGCTCGGCGTGCGCTCGAAGTCGGCGATGATTGCGATATAGCGCGGTCGCTGGTAAGGCGCGAGTTGGGATGCGAGCCACGCCGACAATTCCGCCGGATCGATATTGGCACCAGGCTTCGGCTTGACGAACAGCTTGATGTCCTGCTCACCGATTTCAGCGGCGACCGGGATCATCGCGCAGTCCTCCACCGCCGGATGCTTCGCGGCGACGCTTTCGACCTCGAAGGCTGATACGTTCTCGCCCCTGACGCGGGCGCTGTCCGACATGCGGCCATGGAAATACATGTTGCCGCTCGCATCCCACGAACCGAGGTCGCCGGTGTGGAACGCGCCGTCGCGCAGCGCTTTGGCTGTGGCATCAGGGTTATTGAGATAGCCGAGCGTAAGTGCACCGGGTTGCGGAGTGGTGACGACGATCTCGCCTTGCTCGTCACCTTCAACGAGCGAACCGCCGGCGCGGCGAAGGGTGACATCGAACCACGGCACCGGCTTGCCGACCGAGCCCAATGTGCCATCGAGATTGGCCGTCGTGATGCTCGAGCATTCGGTCATGCCGTAGCACTCGCGGATCGGAATGCCGAACCGCTCTTCGAAAGCGCGCCACACATCGCGCGGACATCCGCCGCCCCAAGCAACGCGCACCCCATGACGGCGATCGAGCGGTCCCGGCGGTTGCTTCAACAAGATCTGCAGGATGCCGCCGAGGAAGTGGATGTGACTGGCACCGGTCGCCGTGACTTGGGCCCAGAATTGGCTGGCGCTGAAGCGTTCGACGAGTGCGAGCTCAACATCGCGGATCAGCGGCAGGATGATCATTTGCGCGCCGCCGATGTGGAACAGCGGCTCCCACATGAACATCACGTCGCCGTTTCTGGGGGCAGCGATCAACGCCACGGCCTCGCCCGATAGGCGCAGCATCCGGTGCGAAACGATGACGCCCTTCGGCCGGCCGGTGGTGCCGGAGGTATACATGATGGCGTAGGGGCGATCCGGGTCGGCATTGCTAACAAGAGGTGGCGACGCGTGCGCGGCTGTCATCGCCGTCGCGGCCTCAGTGGCCGAGGCGATCCGCCCCGTGGCGGTGCCGGCGGTAACGGTGTCGTGCACATCGTCGTCGGCGACGATCAATTTCGGCGCGGAATGTTCCAAGATATAGGCGAGGCTGTCGCCCCTCGCTGCGACATTCACCGGCACCCAGACCGCATCGACCTTGGCGATGGCGAACATCAACGCAAGTGATGCCGGGCTGTTACGCATCATCAGTGCAACGCGCTCGCCGGGGTTGACACCGCGACCGATCAGCCAGGCGGCGAGTGCGGACGATAGGCTGTCAAGATCGCCGAATGAGATCGCGCGATCAGGGAATTTGGCAAAGATGCGATCGGGTTTTGCCGCGGCGTGACAGCGAAACAGGGTTAGGAAGCCGTCGAAGCTTGCGGACATCAGGGCCTCTAAAATCGATCGATGCGGTAGGGCGCCGGATCGATCGTTGCCGGCGACCCGGTGACGATTTCCGAAACCAACTTGCCGGTACTGGCAGCGGTAATCAAGCCGATATGGCCGTGGCCGAAGGCGAACGTGACGTTCCGCACCTTTGGGCTGCGACCGATCACCGGCACTGAATCCGGCAGACAGGGACGATGGCCCATCCATTTCGTGACTTCGCCGCCGGCGAGGCCGGGCAACATCTGCCGGCCGTGCGCGAGTAGGATGTCGGCTCGGCTGTAATCGGGCGCGGCGTCAAGGCCGGCAATCTCGACGGTACCGGCGAAACGCACGCCGTGTTCCATTGGCGTCGCAATGAATTTCTTCTCGGTCCATTGCAGGTTTCGTTTCGGAGATGCGGCAGGATTGGCTACCATCGCGTGGTAGCCACGTTGACTTTCGAGTGGCACGCGGTGGCCGATCTGCGCCGCCAACTGCTTAGACCAGGCACCGGTGGCGATCACCAATTCCTGCACGGGCATTCGCCCCTTCGTCGTCTCGATCGCGCGCGCACCATCCGGTCCAACGTCGATGCCGGTTACCCGCGCCTCGATGATTTCGGCGCCGTTGCGCACCAGTTCCCCGGCCAGCGCCGTGGTCAGCCCAAACGGATTGGCGCAATGGCCGTGTTCGGCGAAATAAACCGCATGCTTAAAGATCGGCGCCAGATCCGGCTCCATCTGACGGATCTCTTCAGCACCGAGAATATCAAACCTGACGCCATTAGCACGGCGCAAATCCCGGCCGCGCGCGTCACCGGCGAAGGCATCGTCAGTCGAGTACAGGTGCAGTTGGCCGACGCGACGGATCAAGTGCTCGGCGCCGGCCGACTTCGCCAGCGGTACTAAGTTGTCGAACAATGACATGGTGAGCGCCTTCAGCGCCACGCCGCTCTTTTCGAATTGTGCCGGACGGCCGGCGAGAATAAAGCGCGTCAGCCACGGCAGCGCCTTGGGCAGATAGCCAAGGCGCACCACCAGCGGCCCTTCTGGATCAGTCAGCCACTTGGGCACTTGGGTCATGATGCCGGGATAAGACAGCGGCACGAACGCGCCTGACGACAACCCGCCGGCATTGCCGAACGAGGTGCTCATGCCGGGCGCACCGGCATCGACGATGCGGACCTTGCAGCCTGCGCGCTGCAGGTAACTTGCCGCGCATACGCCGACGATACCCGCGCCAATGACTGTGACGTCACGCTGCATCGGATCAGCTCTTGTTGGCGGCATCTCGCAAGGCACGGCGTTTGGTGCGCTCGGCAAAGAAGGCACGCATGGCGGCTTGCGGCTCGCCCGAGGCAAAGGCTTCGGCCTGATAGGCGCCACCATTCTTGAACGCTTCGTCGAAGGCGTCCTGCGTTACCTGACGCAACCGTTGCTTGTTGAGACGCATGGCGATCGCCGGTTTGCCGGCGAGCATGCGGGCGACCTCGCGCGTTTTCGGCATGACATCGCCTGCTGCCGGCACCAGATGCTGGATCAGGCCAATGGCGTGCGATTCAGATGCTTCCATCATACGGCCGGACAGCGTGAGCTCGGTGGTGCGAGCAAGGCCGACGCGCGGTAGCATCAACATCGGACCGGTGACGCTCGGAATGCCAGCGTTGATTTCCGGCTGACCGAGCAGCGAACCGGCGTGTCCGATCCGCAAGTCGCACAACAGCACCGCCTGGTAGGCCGAGCCGGCAGCGACGCCATTGAGCGCGGCCAGGATCGGCTTATCGAGATCGCGGATCGAATTGTAGAAGTCGCGCCAGCCCAGGAACCAAGTCGCACCCTGGCTGCCGGACTGGAATTTCTCGGTCTCGTCGAGATCCTGACCGGCCGAGAACGCGCGCTCACCGGCCCCGGTCATGATGATGGCGCGGACGCTCGCGTCCTTGTTCCAGGCGCGCAGCACGCCGGAGATCTCGGACCGCATCGGCGTATCCCAGGCATTGAGTTTCCACGGCTTGTTGAGCGTCAGCGTCGCCAGTCCCTCGGACACTTCGGTAATGATGGCGCTCGTCATCGTGGGAACTCCAGTGGCTACTCATTGGGTTGGCGACTAGCGTGTCGTGGCGACCTTGGACCTGTCAATCGGCGATGCGGTATGCCTCCAATGCTCGGTCCTGCGGAAATATCTCGGGATTGAGGCTGCGGTGAAACCAGTGGATCAGGCTCACCACATCGAAGATTGGCAGGCTGAGGGCACGGCGCAGATCGGCGGAGTAGGGCGTCAGATTGGTACATTCGAGCACGAGCGCACCAATCGTCGGATCGCTCTTTACCGCGCGCGTAGCAACGTCAAGCACTTCCGCCCGCAGCGTATCGATCGAAACCGCGGTATCGCCGGTACGGATCGAGCGCTGGAATTCGGACGACGGCGGCATGCCGATCACCGGCGTCGCGGGATCCACGCCGACGCTCGTCAGGTGCTTCGTCGTCAGGCTATCCGCCGAGAAGGTAATGATCGCCGGGCGCTTGGCCCTAGGCAATATGCGCGCCACCATCGGCACTTGTAACAGGGCGCTGGTTGCAACGGGCACCGTGCAATGTTCGGCCAACTCCCGTTGATAGAGGGCGAGAAAGCCGCACGTGGTGGTGATGCCATCGCAGCCGCCCGCGATCAATTCGTCTGCGGCATCGAGAAAAGGCTGCAGGAAATCGGTGGTCGTTAGGCTGGTGATGCGATCCGGGCTCGCACCCTTTACGATTCTATATTGCACCGGAAACGGCCAAGTGCGGGCATTACCGATATCGCCATTGAAGCGCTCGAAATAGGTCTCGAGCATCAAGATGCCCAGCGATACGCCGTAGTAGGTTTTCTTAGGTGATGTCGTGTTCATGGTCTGCCGTTCTGCGTCATGCGTGCCGCTTGGGTAATTTCAAACTCCCATTCGATCCGCTCGTTTGGGACGACCTTGCCATTGTAGCGTGCGATATCGAAGGCGGCGATGGGCACGCCAGTTGTTCCAGCGGTGATTAAGTCGGCGACCGCGCGGCCAACACCGGGTGCGAGCTGATAGCCGTGCCCGGAGAAGCCGAAGGCGTGGAACACCCCCTCGGTTGTTCGGCTGGGCGAGAGCACCGGCAGCATGTCCGGCAAATAACCTTCGACGCCTGACCATGCCCGCTCGACGTTGACGTTGCCGAGGGCCGGCACGACCTCGGCCAGACGCCTCAAGGTTCGCTCGATCTGTGCCGGCGCAATCGGCGGCATACCATTTTCGAGATCGCCTGGCTGGCGCGGGAACATGGTCGTCAAAACGCGGCCGTCGGGTCGTTGACGAAAGATGATCGAACCGTCGGCGGCTAGCATCGAGGGTAAGTAGAGATTTGCGGCCGGTGACGTGAGGACCAATTGCGGGCCGGCGGCAAACATCGGCACCGGCTCGCCGAGGGTGGCGGAGAGGCGACCAGCCCAGGCACCGGCGGCATTGACGACGTGACGGCTTGTTATCGAATGGCCGTCGTTCGAATTTACTTCGAGGCCGCGAGATGAGCGATCAATCGAGACGACGGTCCAACCCTCGCGGATGTCGACGCCGGCGCGGCGCACGGCTCGAACCACTGCAGCGGTGGCATCGGGCGGCTCCGATACGGCATCGCGCGGTGACCAAGTCGCGCTGGAGGCCAGCGGTGACAGCGCCGGCCACAAGCGCCGAACCTCTCGATCGTCGAGCAGATCAACGTTGATGCCAGCGGCGTTCGCTTGCGCCGCGATCTGCTGCAGCCGCGCATGTTGATCGGGTGCGAGCGCGATGTAGGCCTGGCCGCAACGCTCAATCGCGCAGCTTTCGCCGGTGATTGCTTCGAAGCGTTCCCATAGATCGTGCGCGGACAGCGCCAGCGGGTACTCGGCAGGATTTCGACCTTGCAGTCGCATGTTGCCAAAGTTGAGGCTGCTTGCCTCACGGCCGCATTCGCCCTTTTCGAGCAACACAACACGGCCGCCGCGCTGAACTAGAAACAAGGCACTGAACAACCCAACCAGCCCGCCACCGATGATGCAAACATCGTACGGCCTGTCACCCATCATCCTCGATCCACGCCGCTGCATGCCGCGAAGTGTGCACCAGGCTTGCGCGTCGTGTAAACTGGTCGGCGACGGACAATGGAGCAGATGATGAGCGAGACAACCAACATCCTGATCACAGGTAGTGGCGCGTTCGCGGCGCGCATTCTGTTTGATCTGGCGGCGACCGCGCAGACACCGACACGCATTGCAGTTGCCAGTCGCAATGTTCAGCGGCTGGCGTGGTTGGAAACAGCTTCCCGGGCACGCGCGCACATGTTCGGCCAGCCGGTCAACGTCAACGCTCATGTCGTTGACCTGAATGCGCCGGATGAGATTGCGGAGTTGCTCGCGACGTTGCGCCCCGCCATCATACTGCAGGCGGCATCACTCCAGCCGGGCTCGGTGATCTCAACACAGGGCAATGCTTGGTCGAAGCTGGTTGCGGCAGGCGGCTTGAGTGCGTCCGCCGTTTTTCAAGCGATGCTGTCGGCGCGGGTGGCGCGCGCGTGCGTCGAGACATTGCCCGCCGCGCATTTCATAAATGCGTGTTTTCCCGATGTGGCCAATAGCTTGATTGCCGCCATGGGTTTGCCCATCACCTGCGGCATCGGAAACATCCAGATCCTGGCGCATGCATTCGGTGGCGCTTTACCTAATGCGCAGACTAAAGAGCTTAAGGTATTGGCGCACTATCAGAACCTCGCGGCATGGCGGCGATTGCCAGCCGGCCGTCAAAGTGCGGGCGCGCGCGTCTGGCTCGATGGCGTCGAGATCGCCGATGTCTTCCGAGCGTTTCGTGGCGTGCAGTTGACTCCAGAACCGGTGATCGACATTTCGGGTGCAGCAGCCGCACCGTTGCTGCTGGCGCTGGCGCATCGACGCGATTGGCAGGGTCATGCCCCAGGGCCGGAAGGCCTGCCTGGCGGTTATCCGGTGCGCACGATCGCGGGGCGTTTGACGCTCGATTTACCGGCTGGGATGACGCGCGAGGCCGCAATCCGCTGGAACTTTGCACACGAAGAAGCCAACGGGTTGATCGTCGATCCGCACGGCCAGGCCCACTACAAGGGCCGGTTGCAGGTTGAACTGGCAGCCGTCAGTCCCGAGTTGGCGAAAGGCTTTCATGTCCGCGATCTCGATGCAGTCTTTGCCGCCATGCAGCAGTTGCGCGACAAACTCACGGCGCGTGCCATCTAATGCAAACCCCGTGGACATACGCTTAAAAGCACCGCAACATTACGGCCACGTGAGGCAGGCGGTAGCAGTCTTCCTCGACCAACCGTTAATCGTGAGGGAGTGGGAAGCATGAACAGACGCACTTTGATGGCAGCGGCCGCAGTGTTAGCGGCTCTGGTTTCGCTTAGCGGCCAAGCCGCCTTGGCACAGGACCCGGTCGTCCTCGGCGTCATCGCGCCGCTCTCACCACCCGGCGAAACCGCACTCGGCCAGTTGGTCAAGCGCGGCGCGGAACTGGGCGTCGAATACCTCAACGAGAAAGGTGGTATTCTCGGCCGCAAGGTTGTGCTTTCGGTGCAGGACAGCGCCGGTAAGAACGAGCAGGGGGTCGCCGCCTATCGCCGCCTCGTCACGCAGGAGAAGGCTGTCGCGGTATTCGGCTTCGTGCACTCGGGCGTCAACATCGCCGTCAACGAAGTTGCAAAGGAAATGGGCGTGCCGACCATGGGCACCCAGACTGGCGCTGGCGATGTGACCGGCAAACACTATCCAATCGCGTTCCGCACGCACGCCGTCGATCCGCCACGTGTCGCAACTTGGATGGGTTGGATCAAAAAGAACAACTGGAAGCGCGTCGCCATCCTCGGCGAGACCACAGACTATGGCATCGGCCTGGCGGGCGAGACCGAGAGGCAGGCCAAGGAAGCCGGCGGCATCGAAACCCTGAAGATCATGTTTGACCGCACGACGACCGATCTCCTGCCGCAGTTGTTGCAGGTGAAGGCTTTCAAGCCGGACGTGATCGTCAACATTGGCGTCGGTCAGCCGCTTGAACTGATGATCCAGCAAGCCAACACCGTTGGCCTGTTGCCAGATGCCAAGATGGTGACGTCGTATGACGCGCCAGCGCGGGCGCAGTTCTGGCAAATCCACGGTGACAAGTGGAAGGGCGTCAGCTTCGTCGCCTTCTATTCACCGAAGTCGGAGCTATCGGAGCCGGGCAAGTGGCTCGCCCAGAAGTATAAGGAGAAATACAACGAGGCGCCGGTTTATGGCGCGCTCAATGCTTTTGGCAATGCACTGGTGTTCGCGCAGGCCATCGAGAAAGCGAAGTCGACCGATCCCAAGGCTCTGATCGACGCACTCGAGACCGGCTCGTTCACCGGTTGGTCGGCGGTGCCGGTCACGTTCCCGAAAGCCGAAGGTGTGCTGTGGCACAACTGGGCGCCGCCGATGATGATCCTGACCTATACCGCCAAGGATCAAGCCGTTGGCGATGCCGAAGTCTCCTACGCGCTGGGGAAGTGATGCGTTTGTTCCCTCTCCCCCGAAGGGGCAGGGGCGAGGGAAAGGTGCGGTGCCCACCCCATGATGTATACGACTGAGCTGTTGATCCAGACCGTGATCTCCGGCCTGATGGTGGGTGTTCTTTACGCCCTGATGGCGCTCGGCATCACCTTCATCTATTCGATCGTGAAGACCATCAATTGGGCGATGGGCGAGTTCTACATGATCGGCAGCTACATTCAGTTTGTCGCCGTGCATTTTTTGCTCGGCCCAAACTACTGGTGGCTGGCCGTGATCATCTCGACCGCGGGCACCTTTCTCGCCGGCTACATCATCGAACCGATCCTGATCAAGCCGATGTATGCCCGGCCGATGCAGCGCCGCGACGACTACGCCACCGTGGTGACGATCGCGCTGCTGCTGCTGCTGCGCTCACTGGCGGTGGCGCTTGGCGGCCCCAACCAATATCGTCCCGAAACGAATCTGCCGATCATCTGGCTAGGTCCCTTGCCGCAGGAGGGCGCCCGAGTCGCTGCATCGTTCTGCGCGGTGGTGGCGCTCGGCCTGTTCTGGCTGGTGATCAAGAAAACCTGGGTCGGGCTGGCTCTGCGTGCGACCGCGCAGAACCGGGTCGCGGCACAGACATCCGGCGTTGACGTGTTCCGGCTCGATGCCACTGCTTTCGCCATCGGCGTTGCCATGGCCGGCCTCGCTGGCGCGCTGCTGGCGCCGCTCTTCATGGTGTACCCGACCAACGGCGCGGTGACGACGGTGAAGGGCTTCGAGATCATCGTCATCGGCGGGCTCGGCTCAATCCCTGGCGCACTGATTGGCGGACTGCTGCTGGGTCTCGTCGAGAGCCTCGGCACTTCGTTTATCTCCTCGCCGTACCAGAACGCATATGGCTTCTTGCTAGTAATCCTGGTGCTGATGGTTAAACCCAATGGCCTGTTCGGCGAGAAAGGGCGCGAGGCATGACGGCGAATGAAGCGACATCGCCGGTGCTGATCGCCGAGGGCCTCGTCAAACGATACGACGGGCTCGTCGCCAACAATGGTACTGGCATGCGGCTTGAGCCCGGCGAGATGCGCGGTCTGATCGGCCCGAACGGTGCTGGCAAGACGACGTTCGTCAATCTGGTCACCGGCGTCGAGGCGCCGGACGCTGGCACCGTGACGCTCGGTGATCGCGACATCACGGGACAGGAGCCGCATCGCATCGCCGAGGCCGGGCTTGTGCGTTCGTTTCAGATGGCGCGGGTATTCGCCAATCTCACCACCACCGAGAACTTGATGATCCCGTGGTTCGCCAGCGGCACTAAGAAGGGTACAGCGGCCGGTATGGCACGAGCCCGCGAGCTGCTGCGGCTTTCAACCCTCGAGCCGCTCGCCGACGCAGCCGCCGGCTCGCTGTCGGGTGGCCAGCGTATGCTGCTGCAGGCTTGTGCCGGTTTCATGATCCCGCATCTGACAGTCTATGTGCTCGACGAGCCGTTTGCCGGCATCAACCCGGTCGTCAAGGATACGCTGATCGATCTGATTTGCCACGAGAACAAGACGCGCGGAATTACGTTCCTGATCGTCAGCCACGAAATGGAGATCATCCGGCGCATGTGCCCGATTGTGACGGTGATGATCGCGGGGCAGGTGGCAGCCGTTGGTACGCTCGACGAGGTCGCCGCCCGCGAGGACGTCATCACGGCCTACCTCGGACGGACGGCGGCATGAGCGCAGATGCGATTCTGACAACCAATGGCATTCACGCTGGCTACGTGCCCGGAGTAGACATCCTGCGCGGCCTATCGATTACCGCGCGAGCCAACGAGATCACGCTCGTCATCGGCCCGAACGGCGCCGGTAAGTCGACGCTGCTGCGCTCGATCTTTGGTTTCCTGAAGCCGCATACGGGGACGGTCTCATTCCAGGGTCGCGATGTGACCGGCGCTAAGCCAAGCGAGCTCAAAATTGCGGGCATCAGCTATGTAACGCAGGATATCAACAGCTTCCCGCTGCTCACCGTCGAAGAGAATCTGGCGATGGGGGCATGGGTGTTTCGACGCGACAAGGCGCGCATGCAGCGCCAACTCGAACACGTCTACGCGACTTTTCCAGCACTGACGGACAAGCGACGCGAGAAGGCCGGTTCGCTGTCCGGAGGTCAAGGGCGCATGCTGTCGGTCGCACGAGAACTTATGACCGATCCACGCCTGCTGCTGATCGACGAGCCGACGGTCGGGCTCGCGCCCAATCTCGTCGCCCAAGTCTATGAGATTTTGACCACGGCGCGAAAGGCGACTGGCGCTGCGATCCTGCTTGTGGAGCAGAACGTCGAGCAGGCCTTGCCGCTCGCCGACCATCTCTATCTTCTCAACCTGGGGCAGGTGAAAGCCGAAGGTCCGGGCCGCGACTTCGACAACGCGCGCGTGCGCAAGCTGGTGCAGGAATGTCTATTGGGTTGACGTCCAACTGGGGCGCGTTCGTCGACTGGCGACGGGTGGCGCTGGTGACGGCACTGGCGGCCGTGCCGGTGGCGGCGCTGCCGTTCGTCGCTGGCGAGTACGTTGTGCACGTGATGGCAATCGGCGCCTACTACGTGATCATGGCTGCGAGTTGGAATTTGCTCGCTGGCTTCACCGGGCAGTTCTCGCTCGCCCATCACGCGTTCGCGGCCGTCGGCGGCTACACCTCCGGCCTGCTGATCTATCACCTGAAGGTGCCGCTGTGGGTGAGCATTCCGGCGGGCATCGTAGCGGCTGGACTTGCCGGCTTCATCATCGGCATTCTGGTCCTCAGGATGCGTGCGATCTATTTGTCGATTGCGACTTGGGCCTTCGCCGAAACGTTTCGCATCCTGTTGACTGCAGCATATGATTTCACCCGTGGAGATCTCGGCCTCAGTGTGCCCTCGCTCTATGGTCACGTGCGGCCGGTGGTCTATTACTACACGTTCGCGGTTGTTGCCGGGCTATGCCTGCTGCTGATGCATGTGATCCTGAAGTCGCCAATCGGTTACTTCATGCGCGCGGTCAAGGACGATCAGATGCGCGCAGCATCACTCGGCGTCGACACAACACGGGTGAAGCTGTTCGCGTTCGTGGTATCGAGCGCAATGGCGGGGCTGGCGGGTGTTCTCAACGCGCACTACGTGCTGACCTTGACGCCGTCGATCGTCGATTTCAGCGAGATGGCGAAGATCGTCGTCATGGTGGTGATCGGCGGCATGGGGACTTTCGTCGGCCCAATCCTGGCAACGCCACCGATCCATTTTCTGTCGGCTTATCTGACGGACTGGGGCGAGTGGAGCATGGTGATCTTCTCCGCCATCGTGATCGTGATGATGCGAACATACCCCGGGGGATTGGCGGCGTTGCTCGAAAGCGTCCGGCGGCGGCGCGCGTAAGCACTGACGGCCGTTGAACCAGCTTCGGCCGCCACAATGTCGACGATGCGCAGTGCGCTTTCTGCTGATCGAGGCTGAGTGGCCGTCAACCGATGCTAACGCACCGAACTGGCGCTGATGGACCGCGCTTGCCCAGGCCCGGCATAAACGCACTCCCGATCTCGCGTCCCTCGTAGGCATCAGTCTTCGAGAGAAGCTGCATGCCATCGAGGCAGCAATTGCCGGACAAGGCATTTGCAATCTGCAGCAACGTGTTGATTGCCCCGGAGCTTGCGAACGGCACGCTTGTAAAGGTCTCGCCAATCACGCTGGCCGGTTACGGTTTCTACGCCGTACATCGCGCATGGCACCCAAAAATTCCAGCGATCCGTGCCTTCATTTCGTGGGCACAAGCAGTTTCATAGTGCTGGACCGAAGGCCGAGGTTTGCTGTGGCTGGCCATTGCGTAAATCAATCATCGCTTTTTCCCCGGTGCGCTGATCAACGCGTCATCAGCAGCAGCCTCGCTGAGTAGCCAGCGGCGGAAGGTGGCGATCTTCGGAAGCTCAGCCGTCGCCTGCGGGGCCACGATCCAGTAGGCGCTCGACAGTGGCAGCCGGACACCGAACGGCGCGATCAGACGCTTGTTGACCAGATCCCAAGCCGCGAGTGTCGAACGCGCGAGACCGATGCCCTGGCCGTTGATCGCCGCGTCGATCACCATGCTCGCGCGATTGAGGACGAGGCCCTGAATCGGCTTGCTGAGCTTGACCTCAGCTGCTTCCAGCCAGCGCGTCCAGCCTGAATGATCGTCGAGATGCAGCAAAGGTAATCGCAAAGCGCTCGCGGCGGGATGCGGCTTCGCACGCGTCGGCAGGAGATGCGGGCTGCACACCGGGAACAGTTCCTCGGTGGCGAGGCGCACGCCATGGAGCCCCTTCCAGCTGGCGTCGCCCGTGCCGTGCCGGACGGCCATGTCGACGTCCTCACGGGCGAAGTCGACGTGATGCAATGTCGCCGAGACGCGCAAGTCGATCTCTGGGTGTATCTCGGAGAAGCGGCCGAGGCGATGCACCAGCCACTTCGCGGCGAAATCCGGCGACGTGCTGACAGTGAGCACGCCGGATGCCTGCCGCTGCGTCAGGCGCGCAGTGCCGAGAGCGATTCGGTCGAAGGCGTCGCGGACCACCGCCAGATATTCGCGACCCGCGTCCGTTATGACGAGGCGTTGGCGCTCGCGGTTGAACAGCTTGAAGCCAAGATCGGTTTCCAGCGCCTTGACCTGATGGCTGACCGCGCCTTGCGTGACACACAGCTCCTCCTGTAAAAGCCGGAGCAATAATCCCTCACAGAAGCGGCTGATTTGTTCGGTCGCGCCGCCGGAGTGAAAGTGCGGCAGATAGAGCTCTTGTGCCTGCGTCGGCCGAGGGTGGGGGATGAAGACAGTGGAACTATACGCACG
>JANLPY010000635.1:0-6708 GCA_031367505.1 Hyphomicrobiaceae bacterium
CTAGAGACAGGTTCCCACGGAGTGCCACGGCAAGCGCCACCAGGCCTCCGAAGGAATGTCCAACGAGATGGACGGAGCCACCGGCTTTGCGGACCACGGATTCCAGCATCTCGGCCTCATGCCGTATATCCGGATCTTCACAAGTCCGTCGCTCCGAGGTTCGGCCGTACCCGAGGAGGCTCGTTGTCACGCAACGGTGGCCACTTCCAAGCGCGGATATGATCGGCCGCCAAGCCGCACCGGTGCTGCAGGAACCGGGCACAAAGACGAGCGCCGTCCCGGTACCGCTTTCATCGTAATCGACGTCGCCCATTGCGTCGACAATCATAGCAAGCGGCCTCTTCCTATTGGTGTCGACTGAGCACTCACAACAGATCAGAAAGCATCCCGGCCGCGCGCCGCGCGCCGCCATGCTCGACGACCTTGAACACAGATGGCTTTCTTAATGTGTCGACCATTGCCGAGGCGATCATTTCTGGCGTCGAGGTGGCAAATTCCATACGGAGGCCGGCGTGATAGCGATCAAGCCGATGGGCAACGTGAAAGTTCTGTTCGAAGTGGTTCTTGAGTGGAAAATAGATAAATGGCGTACCTGCAGCCGCCAATTCCATGCAGGTCGTGAGCCCGCCTTGAACAACGGCAAGATCACACGCCGCAAGGTGGCGATCGAGATTGGGTACAAAAGCCTTCACCTCAACCCCCGCCGGCGCCTGCAGCGAAAGCGGGTCGATGCGTGGCCCTGCGACGAGGATCATGCGCAAGTCGGGTAGCATGCGCCGTGCAATTGGATAGCTCTGGAGGATCCGTTTAATGAGGTGGGTCCCAACGGCCGAACCGCCGACGGTCACAATGCAGACGCGCTCATCTTCGCGATAGCCAAGACGATGTCGGAGTTCTTCCCGCGGGCCGAACGTATCGGGGTGTTCGCCAATGACGTAGCCTGCAAACTCGAAGTGCTTGGGCACCCAGTTCCGCATTCCCGGAAGCCCTTCACCAAATGTCTCAGGAATGATATCGACCGCCTCGCCGACAAAGATGGCCCGGTCGCGAACCCCGGGGTGTCCCTCAATGTGCTTGATCATCTCGGCGTTATAGTCCCTGGCCAGGAATGCTTCCTGCTTTCCGCCGGACGGCATTGGGACATACCCGACGAAGTCGGTGAACCATGCGAGCTGGGCCTTTTTCAGCTCCGGGTGCTCGTGCCAATGATGGTCGATATCCCAGGCCTCATCGGCAATGACGAGGTCGTAAGCGCCCTCTTCGACTGCATCCTGAAAAATCATGAAATTTGCTATCAGCACTTCATCCATGCGGCGGATAGCCTGGAAGGCGTTCAGTTCATGCTCACCCGATTCCGACTCTATATGTTTGGATTCGCTTGCAAGCCGAGAGCTGAACGAATGCACGTTCTCGCCATGAGCTTCGAGCAGACGCGTGACTGGATCCTGTGCCAGCCAGTCGACGTGGATGTCGGGGTGAAGCTTGCGCAGCTCCTGCGTAATAGCGATATCCCGCCGCCCATGCCCAAGACCGATAGGGGAGGAAACGTAGAGCACCTTTTTCGTCTTGCCCCACCGTTTCCCGGGCCGAGCCGGTGAAGGAACGCCAAGTCGTCGGTCGAGGAAATCCAACATCACTGCATTCGATTTCGCTGGAGCACGCCCCAACGGATTGTGCCCCCCACCTGCAATGGTTACGAACTCAGCTTTAGTGATGTCTGCGACGACTTTTGCTCTCGCATAAGGCTGAATTTGATCATCGTCCCCGTGGATCATCAAAATGGGGCATGAAATCTTGCGATACATGTCCTCGCCAACGTCGAAGGGTGGCGGTATTCGCCGGGCTTGTACGGTCTTTGCCAACACTGCGCCGGTCGTTGCGCTCGCCCAGTCTAGGCCATCCTCAATTTGCTTTGTTGAATGCGGCTCAGAGAAGATATTTCTGATGAAGTGCTGAGCGAAATCCGGATAATTCCGCGACCAGTAGTCCTTATTGTATTTGTTCCAGCCTTCAAAGTTGTCCTGCATTTGCAGGAAATGCTGTGGCGTCATGTAAGGATAGCCCGGCCCAATCATTGCGGCCGTGCCGGCGAGAATGATCGCCTTCACGCGGTCGGAATGGTGTGCGGCTAGGATGCTGGCCAGCATCCCGCCGAAGGACAGGCCCACGACAATGGCAGTTCCTGCGGATGTTGCGTCCATGACTGCAATCGCATCCAAGACGTACTGATTGAGCGTGTAGTCCGCAATGTCGTCTGGGCGGTCGGACTTACCGTTGCCACGACCGTCAAACGTAATGCACCGAAATCGCTCACTGAAATACGGCAACTGTGCCTTGTAGACGCGCGAATGAACGATGGCCCATGGCGGAAGGAACACCATGGACTGGAGGCCGGTGCCATAGACCTCGTAAAATAGCTTTACCCCGTCTCGTTCGACGAAGCCTTCTTCTATCGGCAGTTTGGCGCGCATTGCCTCACCTCTTCGCCTTGGCCGTCGATCTGCTCTTGCTTTGTTCTGACTGAGAGGTTGCTTCCATTGTGCGGATCAACAAGTTCACTTTCCGGAGGGCCACACGGATGGGAACTCCCTCAGTCTCCACGCCGAGGAGCGCGTAGGCTTCTGAACCAATGAATGTTGCACCGACCAACGCGGCCAGATCCTCGGGCCCGAAATGAGGATACGGACCAAATCGCGCTTCTGCCTCTCGCGCTACTTTCGTCAAAAGCTTTTGCCAGGCGAGGAGCCCCTCGCGCACGACCTTTGCAATCTCGGGATTAGAATATCCTGCAGCCCAAAGTTCCTGCAAAACACGCACATAGCCAGAAGCCAAGTCGTCGTCGAGATAGGTGCAGGCAAGCTCCCATTGCTCCGACAGTTTCAGATCAGGATTACTGAACATCTCGTGTTGGCGATCTAATAGCTGGTTATTCAAATACTCAAACAGTGCCAGCACCAAACCTTCCTTCGAACCGAAATGATAGTGGATCTGGCTGAGCGGAACATTTGCGACGGCAGCCACCCCACGCGTTGACAACCCAGCAAAACCGTCCCTGCGGAGCACCTTCTTCGCCGCTTCGAGAAGCGTCGTATTCGTCTCGACCTTCTGTTTCGCTACAGTGCATCTCATAAAACTTCCCGCGCAAATGCCTCTGACTGCGTAGGCACCACCAACTGATCGATTTTCGCTTTAGATCTGCGCCACGGCAGGATCATCGACACACGCCGCTTATATCGGATGTAATCGTCTCCGAAGATCGCCGTAAGATCCCGCTCTTCGAGCAGAATTCCCACGAAGATGTAAGCTGTTGTAACTGCGGCGAATAGCAAGTGACCCCATGTCATGATCGGCGCCGCCCAAAAGGCTATAATAAAGCCGAGATAAATGGGATGCCGCACAAATTTATAGAACAGCGGTGTGTAAAAGCGCGGCGGTGGCATTGCGCGGCCAGTGAGATTGTTCGTGACTTGATGCAGACCGAAGAGCTCGAAGTGATTGATGAGGAACGTGCTGGTTAGCACGGTCAGCCAACCCAGAAAGCTCATGCCGAATACCGCAGCCGCTAGTGGCGGATTGGCGATCGTCCACACAACACCTGGAATAGGACGCCACTGCCAAAACAGAAGAGCAAGCACGAGGCTCGACAACAGCACGTAAGTGCTACGCTCGACCGATCGTGGCACATACAGTCCGCACCATCGCTTGAAGGATTGTCGAGCCATGACACTGTGCTGGATCGCGAACAAGGACATCAAAGCGCTGTCCACGAGCGTGGCTTCCGCGAAGGTCACGACCGTGCCAGCGTCGATCGGCTTCGGAACTAAGAAGCCGCTGACGAACCCGATGGCATATACAAACACTCCCAGGAACAAAATGTAGGAAGCGATGCCGTAAGCGAATGCGCAATACCTATACATGACAAGCTCCAACTTCTAATTGGCGCGCAATAGAGCCGATGAGACCAGATAAAGACCAACTCCCGGTCATCCATCGATTTATAATTCGGTCGACCGACCGATGCAAGTGGAAAATGAAGTAAAGCTCCGAATATTTATACGAGGGATGCATGGAAACCGCGTTGTGTGGGCCGTCAGATTTCACCGGCAATCAAGCCAGGCGAGTTGACGCTATTGCAACAAGCGGAAGTATTTCGAAGCAATCTCTCAGCTCACTTCTTGTTCTGCAGTGGGTCACGACCGTCCGGAGACGCCCCAACTCTGTCACGCCCGCACCACATCCGGAAGCTGCCAGTTCGCCCCATTCTTGACAAGCCGGCAGCTGCCCCTCACCGACACCGTCCCTTGTCGCCGCAATGGCTAGACTGCCTTCCTGCCGATACCGCATCATCGCCCAAGCCGACGAAGAATTGCCTGCGCATCGGTGTTGATTTCGCGAACGATCTCCGCCGCCGGCTGAACCTTGCGGACCAGTGCAGCGCAGTGACCGGCCCACATGGAAAGGGCTGCGATCTCGCCTGTTGCGTCCGGCGCCGGCGTGTAGGAGTGATAGCGGACGATGTCACCGCAAGACTTGGAAGTAGCAATCACTTGGCCCTCGCCCGGCCGCTCTCCGCCAGAAGACGCCGGTGGCAGATCTGGGTATACTGAGTTCCTTCGCGTCCTATTCAATCCGGAGGAGGACGAGATCGAGGAACAGCGGCATCTCAAGCGTTGGAGCGGCAGCCGGTTTGATCTGGGGATGTTCGATCTCAGCAAGACTGACAAGGCTGTCCGCGGTGCATTGAGGAAGCGCAGGGAACGCTGAACATGCTTCGCCAATCAAGGACCAGGAGCAAGAAGCGCAGCGCCGTCGAGGAAGTCAATCGAACTCGGCACCGTGTCGGCGTGCTGGCCAAGGATCCTTCGTTGACTGAGGCGGAGTTGGTTCAGGCGCAGCTGAAGGAGATTGAAGTGCTGAAGTCGCGCCTGTGCCCCCGGGAAACAATGCGACTCCAACAAGCTCAAACTGTAAGTAGTCGCCGAAGTTGGAAACTATAGACAACCTGGTCACAATCACCTTTTGGGAACCGTCATGACTCAATGTATGATGCCGCAAGACCACACACGAACGGGATCACAATGAACATCGCACAGGTCGCCCTTTTGGCAGTAGCCTTGTCCGTTGGCTCGCCCGTATCAGCGTCGGTCATCAATCTCAGAGAGATCTCGTGCAAGGACTTCGTCGCCATGTCCAAGGATGATCTGACATACACACTGGCATTTCTCGATGGCTACTATCGCACGGAGGACGACCCTCTTATCGTCGACCAGGACAAGTCCAGAGCCAAAGATCTGGCAGAGTACTGCATCGCGAACCCGGCCGAAGACCTGATTGGTGCAGCGGACAAGTTGCTCAGGAAGCAATAGGCGGGCTCAGCCGTGATAGTCGATCAGAGCCCTTCGAGTGCAGAGGCTTCGCATCTCACACTTCACCCGGCTGCTTCTGCATCGTACGTTCAACAAGTCGGGCCCACAGTGCGGCACCGACGGGAAGTGCCGCGTCGTTGAAGTCATAACGGTCGTTGTGCACGGGCGCACTGCCTTCACCGTTCCCAATATTGATGTAAGCGCCTGGCACCTTCTCGAGCATGAAGGCGAAGTCTTCTGAGGCCGGCGCCGGCGGTGCATTGCGCTTCACTTTGGCTTCCCCAACCAACTCGGCTGCCGTATCGGCGATCGCTGAGTTTGCTTCTGGCGCATTCACCAAGGGTGCGAATATTAGACGGTAGTCGACCTCAGCCTCGACGCCGAGACCTGATGCCACGCCTAGAACAACACGCTTCAGGCCCGTCTCTATCAGCGTCAACGTTTCACGGCTCATTGCTCGCACTGTGCCGGCCATATGAGCGCGCTCTGGCACAACATTGTACGCGTCGCCACTGTGGATCTGGGTAACGGAGAGGACACCCATGGTGCCGGGCGGAACGTTACGAGCGACGACAGTCTGAAGTGCTGCTCCGATGTGACAAGCCGCTACGACTGGGTCAATCCCGTCACTCGGCCTGGCACCATGTGCGCCGCGTCCCTTGATGTTGATGTCGAAGAATGCGCCGCCAGCCATGCCTGTGCCTGGAGTGATGGAGAAATGCCCGACGGGCGCTCCGGGACGGTTATGCATGCCGAAGATTTCATCACACGGAAACTTCTCGAACAGCCCTTCCTTCAGCATCGCAAGTGCGCCGCCCATGCCCTCCTCGCCTGGCTGGAAAATGAAGTTGACGGTGCCGTTGAAGCTGCGGGTCTCTGCAAGATACTTCGCCGCGCCGAGCAGCATGGTGGTGTGCCCGTCATGACCGCACGCATGCATGACACCGGACTTGCCACTCTTATAGTTTAGGCCGGTCGCCTCCAATATCGGCAGTGCGTCCATGTCGGCGCGTAGCCCGACACGTTTCAAACCGTTGCCAGAGCGAAGGACACCCACTACGCCGGCGCCATCAACCATGCGATGCACCTCAATGCCCCACGATGATAGGAGCCGCGCAACCACGTCGGCTGTGCGATGCGTCTCAAGACCTAGTTCCGGGTTGGCGTGAATGTCTCGCCGGATGTCGGTCAGTTCGGCGTGGTAGCTACCGATCTTGTCGAGCGCGGCAGTGGCAGTTGTCTGCAATGCAGGCATGGGGCGTAACCCTGACCATGGTCCTAAACTGACCTCTCTGTCAGTATCGCCGCAAGAAGCCGATGAGGCAACTATTCAGATGCTCAA
>JANLPY010000641.1:0-2048 GCA_031367505.1 Hyphomicrobiaceae bacterium
AATTGGTGCAGCGTGCGCGCGGCGATGCGGCCGACACCCTTGGTCTTGCGGCGGTTGTGGCGGAACGCGAATTCGTCGAGATAGGCCTGCAGATGCTTGCCGCTCACCGCGCCGGCGTGGGTGCCGAGCAGCCAACGCTTCAGCAATGACATCGTCCAGTGGACGCCTTGCAGCGTGTCGTGCACCTGCCGCTCGGCCTTGGTTTGCACGATCCCTTCATGCGGCCGCTCGCCGAGGCTTTTTGAATTGTAGCTGGCGAGACCATCCGTCGTGACCGCGGCCGCTGGCGCCACATGCGCATCGGCGAACTGTTTCAGCGTGGCTTCATCGTTGTTTTCCGCGTGCGCGAGGCGAATTCTTCCGTCGGTTGTTTCGGTCGCGACCAGGACCATCGACTTTCCCCCGCGTTTGCCGCCGACAAATCCTTCATCGAATTGAACGCGTTGTGAAAGCGGCTCGCGCTCCGGCCTGACCAGCGCCACTCGCAACTTGTGCAGCCACGTCCACGCGGTTTCGTAACTGCCAAACCCCATGATGCGCTGCAGATCCTTGGCCGAGATGCCGTTGCGCCGCGATGAGATCTCGAACACCGCGCGAAACCACGTCTTGAACGGCTTTCTCGTCCCCTGCAGCAGTGTGCCGGACGTCAGGCTGGTCTGATGGCCACATTCGGCGCATTCGAACAGGGTGCCGCCGCGCTCGGGCCAGACGCGCTCGCTCTGACACTTGGCGCACGCCGGTTTGCCGCCCCAGCGGGCCTCGATCCAGTAGGCGCGACAGTCGTCTTCAGTGGCAAACCGCGCCTCGAACTCCGGCGCCGTCTTGGGAAAATTCCGCCAAAGTGCGTCCGTGTCCGCGTCTGCCATGGCCAACCTCCGGGCTGGGCATCAGATCGCACGCAATTGCGCCGGATTGATGGGGATAGGTATGGTCGTGCCGGGTCCAACGCCGACGGCGTAACGCAAGCCCAACGCACTGATCCCGTTGCGAAGATCGGTGTAGACACCGTAGCCGCCATCGATCAGGACAACGCCGGGTGGCAGGCCGGCATCGCACGCCCATTTGAGCTGGTCCAACGCAATCTCGGGTTTTGTTTTAAAAGCGATATCCTCCGGAACGCCGGCTTTCTTTAGCCGTTCCTTGTCCTCGGCCCAGACTTTCGGAAGATACATGCGATAGGCAACGGGCAGGCTGGCATGAGCATTCGCCAGCGACAATGAAACGGCAACTTGACAATTATCCTGCTTGCCAAGCTGGCCGCAATACTGGCGCGCGACGCCCACCGAATGCTTGCCCTTCTTTGGAAAACCCGTGTCATCCAAGATCCAGGCGGAGATCGGCCCGTGCGCCTCGATCTTCGGCAAGACGACCTCGCGAACCTTTGCCAGCACCTTCTCGTCCGACCAATTCCCCTGGCCGACAAAATGCAGCAACGACTGATGTTGCGCGGCCGTTTCGGCGGGCGCGGTCATCGCGGCCATTGGCTCGACACTCTTGCGTTCCCCCGGCAACAGCAATCCCGTGCAATAATCGCGCAGTGGACCAACGCGGTCGACATGACCAATGACGCTTGCCAATTCCCCGAGATAAGCCGTAAATCGCGCGACGTCCGCGCCTTCGCCTTGCAGATCCATCCGGGCACCTCGTGCTTCGACCGAATCTCAAGGCACGTCTGATTCCCGCCGTCCCCGGACTGTGGTGTTGTGACTCAGTAGGACTAGGAGGGGCAATTTACTGATTAGCCGAGGTTGCCGGAGACCTTCGAGAACGTCGTGTTCAGGTTAGTCGTCAGTGCCTGCACGGTGGCGATGATGGCGATGCCGATCAGCGAGGCCATCAGGCCGTACTCGATCGCGGTGGCGCCGGCTTCACACTTCACGAAACGCGTTGCAAACTTCATCATAACAAGCCCTCGTGTCTAAGTGGTTGATGGCGGAAGACGTGGACAATCGATGCCCCAACCTGCTCGCTCATTGGAATGAAGATAGACTGCATTTCTTCAATTCGCCTTAATCCTACTGAGTCACAACTAAGAGCGTCGTTCAAAT
>JANLPY010000666.1:0-5439 GCA_031367505.1 Hyphomicrobiaceae bacterium
GGACCTGGAGCGCGGCATCGCCACGCTGATGCGCACGAAGACCGGCAAGAGTCAGCGGATCCTGTCCAAGGCAGCGGTGACGGTCCTGAAGTCACTGCCGCGCACCGTGGGGCATCTGTACGTGTTCGAGTCGCCGTCACACAAGGCGAACCCGAAACGGCCGAATCGATCAGTCGCGTCCGGCGGGCGGAAGAGTCGCAGCAAGAGCAAGAACCCGCCGAAGCGCCGGGCGCCTGGGCTGCATCCGATCGCGACGGTGGACTATCTGTGGGACCGGGTGAGAGAGACGGCGCAGCTCGGGGCCTTCCGGCTGCATGACCTGCGGCACAGTGCGGCGAGCTTCATGCTCGCGGCTGGTGCGACGCTCCCTGAAATCGGCGCGGTCCTTGGGCATCGGAACTCGTCGACCACGGCGAAGTACGCGCACCTGACGGGATCGGCTGTTCGGGATGCGATCGATTCACTCGGCGAAAAGATCACGGCGGCGGGCAGTTCGACAACCGCACACCCTGCGCCGAGTTCTGCGACTGTCACGCCGATCGAGAGCGCCAGGTCTTCGCGTCAGTCTCGGTCCGTCGGGATGTAGGTCGAGGCGTGACAGGGCCGGGAATGGCGGACCCTAGCAGTGTCGACTGACGCATCCGGTGAGATCACGCAAAGCCGTGTCGCAGCTGCCAAAGCTCACCAGATATTGCCCTCGTGGCGCAGGTGCCGAATTCAGGCGAAAAGGAACGATTTCCTGTCGTTGCTGAGCTGCACCCGCTAGCAACACATGGTGAAATTGACGCTGGCAATTCCCTCCTTGCAGTCGGATTTCCAGCATCGCGAGCTCGGTTGCGGAACGCGCAATCAACATTGAGCAACGCACTCATGTTCGTGACAGGCGACTCAGTTACACATAGCGCGTATCAGGAAATTGATCGGGATCCGGCGACATTCATCGCGATCTCTTACGACCGAAGCAACACGGTGTCGGCCGATGGCAAGCGTATTGTGAGCGCGGATCCACACGGTATGAGTGGCGGTGCACTGTTTCTGCCAATTCGCCAGGACCTTGGCCAAGGCGAAACTAGGCCAATACTCGGTCTCGCGGGCGTATTGGTCGAGTACCACAAGGCACCCGCAAACGTGTTGGTCGCAGTCCGGATCGGTCCGATCATCCAATCCTTGCCGAGTGCGCAATCATTCGGGCGACCGCCTTTCAGGCTTGAGAAACTTTCCGGCTAGTATCAGCCGTTACGAAGCGTACTGAGGGTGACGACTCGCGCGTATGCGCGCCGTTGAAGGCGAGGTAAAGACTCGGGCGACGCGATTGACGGAGCGTTGCTCCAGCCAATCGACATGACGGATTCGTTCGCGCAGTAGTGCTAGTGGCAGTCGATGAACAGGCTTCGATCAAAACCACCGTTCGCTCGCTTCTGCGTTGATCCAATCTATCGACTCGGATTTGCGAGTGTTCCCGAGTCCGACGCGTCGGTGAAAGCGAGGACGAGGCGTGTTGAGTGGCTTCAGAGACACTGCTGTTGTATGTGTCCTCGGTGGACACCTCAAATCCGGCCACTGATGACACTGCAAAACCGGCCACCAGACCGGCGCGCTGCGACTGGGTTAGCGAGCTGCGGCGACCGAGGAATTGGTCGCCGGCTGGAGTTTGGCCCGCCATCTGCGCGGGCCGCAAGTGAGGACGTGGGCGTGGTGGAGGAGCCGGTCAAGCAGCGCGGTCACGGCGGCGGTGTCGCCGAGCCGTTTGCCCCAGTCGTCGACCGGCCGATTGGACGTCAGGATCGTCTAGGCGCGTTCGTAGCGCCGCATGATCACTTCGAGGAGATCTTCCGCAGCGGTGGCGGGGAGTTTGCGCATACCGAGATCGTCAATGATCAGCAGCGGGACGGTGCTGAGGTCCGCGATCACGTCCTTGCGCGTGCCGTCGAGCGTGGCGTCGGTGAGCTCCTCGAGCAGCACGTGCGCTTCACGATAGAGCACGCGGTGGCCCTGCTGGATCGCGGCCTGCCCGCTGACTCTCGATGCGCCTCTCACGTAGAACAGATCAATGCCTGTGAGTCTCTCGGGCTGGTCGCGCGTCATGATCTCCTTCTGGTGAGCCAAGTCACGAAGACAGCGACTTTGCCGAAACCCATGAGCGTCGGTAGCGAACGCCTTTCTGCTTTTGAAATCGAGAGTGCTGACGGATTCAGCTGGCCCGGCTGCCGCAGGTCAAATCTCATGCTCACATTTTCCGCATTCGGATCCCGCTTCTTCTTCTCGGCTTGGCGTTTGCGAGTCTCATAGACGCCAGTGTTGATGATACAGCCACACTTTGTCTCGTAGAAACTGACTCGCTCTGGTACACTGTCGAGAATCAGATAGCGGCAGCCGACGTTCTCGCCAGTCTTACGAGCCACGCCAACGGCAAATGCGAAGAGCTCTTGGCCAAGACCTTTGCCGCTCGACTCGGAGCCAATTCCCATCTGTACGAGTTTGACAGCCGGCAGAGTTGCGAATGGGGCGCCCTCGGGCTTCTCGCTCGAATCGAGTAGGATTTCACTAAAAGCGAGGGTCACAAACCCGATGAGTTTCCCGCTCTGGCGTAAGACGTAAGTCCTTGAGAAGCCAAGCTCTTGGTGCGGCCACGCGTGGTTGAGCAGGAACTCCGTCTGCGCCGATCGTCCGCAGTCAAAGGTTTCCGTGATCGGTCCCGAGAGAGGCTCTACTGTCAGTTGTGCCGCTGAAACGTCGTTCACGTGATTGGCCGAAGGCAAGAGCGGGCGGAGAAGCTCGAAGCATTCTCCGCCCGCCTATCAAATACAAACTGATGCTGCGAATTACGTAATGTAATGCGCTCTATTTCACAACGAGCGTAACCTTCTTCGTGATTTCGCCATTCGTCGTGTTCGAGAACATGCGATCGACGCGCGAGAAGATGTTTCGTCGTGCTTCATTGTCGGCCGCCGGCTTTGACATCTCCGAGCGAATTGCCCGTGTGTCTTTCTTGTAGAGCCTTAGAGCCTGGTAGAGTTTTTCCATCTTTAGTATCCGTGTCCAAGAGGCTGAGCTAGTAACTCTGCCGATGCGATTCATTGACAGCCAACGTGGGCGGTAAAGAATCAATCACTGGAGAGAGAATATCGGACTTGGTTTGAGAAAACTCTAGGGGCTTACTCCATAGTAAGACGCAGTTAGAACTACCCACCCTCTCATTCAAACGATCCAAGCCTCAGTGGGTTTCATCGACGAGCTGGTAGTCATTTCCAGCTTCATGAGGCGCGGTAGAGCACGATAGTTTTGGCTGGTGATGGATAGCTAAGACGTTTAAATGCATAGACATAGCGCGATTGTCTTGGCGTTTGTTCGGGCCCAAATGTGAGGTCGTGACGATCGCTGATCGATGCCTCGTTTGTCGCGTCTCAGCTCGGTGTGCGAAGGTTAAATCGCGTCATTCCATAGGCCGACAAGCCAGCCTCACAGCATGACGCTTACGAGGCTCCAGCGAACCCGATCGTCTGAACCAGCACGGCGGAGAGGACGGGCGCTGCGCCTCTTAGTCTGAATTTGGCAAAGGGCGCGAGTGTCCGGCTGCGTTAACGACCTGCGGCAGCCGCACATTTGTGGGGAGACCCGGGGGAACCCCAAACAAAACGCCCCACCGGATCCCGGCAGGGCGTTCTGTCTAAGTTCTTAAATCACAACGCTTTCCACAACTCCCGAGGAGGGACTCGAACCCCCGACCCGCTGATTAACAGTCAGCTGCTCTAACCACCTGAGCTACTCGGGATCACATCAACCCACCAAACCTCCAAACCTAGCATCCTCAACCTGATTTTCAACCGATTCGCCCTCATCGGTACGGTGAGGATTCGCAACGCCAATCAGTCCGAGTACGATCATTTCAGCGCACTCGGTCAGAAGGCCGGACTTTCAAACGCCGCTGCAATAGTTGCCGCTCCGTCACGCGGTTGCTGACCCAACGCCACATCAACGTCGCCCCGGAGCAGGCACAACCACAAGCGGCATAAGCTGTTGCGTTCTCGGTTTAACGCACCCGCCCCCGCAGAAGACGCATACCGCTGAGCATGCCGGCGCTGGAATAGATCGTGCACTCGCTTCCGTCCATTGGAGCACGCCAGATACTCAGGACGATCGGAGCGCCGTCCAGTTACAGACACCTCGCCCCCACCCCGAGGAAAGACCATGACGCGAAGCCGCTTTACGACGTTCGGCGTTCTGGCCGCGATTGCCGCCATCAGCACGACAGCTGGAGCGCAGACCACGGCCTTCACATCTGCCGACATGAGTCAGCTCCTGCCGGCTCGCTCCGCGACAACCATGCAGGGGCTCCTTGCATCGGTCGAGCTTGCCAAGCCGAGCGTCGCAACGACGACACGATCCGCCGATGACGTCGATCTGATCGCCGAAAGCGTTCCGTCAGGCCACTGGGGCGCGATCAAGCTCCACGACTCGAATATCTCAGACGCAGTTGCATCCGACGATTCATCGAGCGCTGCCGGCTTCTTCAGTTCCACCAAGGGTCGCCTCTCGCTGGTAGGCATCGCTGGCTTGGCAGGCGCGAGCTACTTCGCACTCCAGAGCAACGACAAACACGCCGACGTCTTTTCGACGCCTGTCAGCCCGAACACCGGCCCGGCGACACAGTTGCCTGGCGCTGGTACAATAGCGTTCGCAGAAAACCCGGAGCCGGCCAGCATTGCTCTGATGGCGCTTGGTCTCGGTGCTCTTGGCCTCGTAGCCCGTCGCCGACGCTCAAACTGACGCATAGCGTCCGGAATCCTGAGAGGCGACCGCAATGCGGTCGCCACTCAGCGTTTAAGCGATAGCATGTCCAGCCCCAAACAGAATCCGATCTGCCGCATCACCGGCGCCTCGAGCGGCATCGGCGCCGATCTCGCTACCTGCGCGGCAGCCGACGGTTTCGATCTCGTACTGGTGGCGCGACGCGTGCAGGCACTGGCCGATGTGGCCCAGCGCTGCGAACGATTGCATGGCACAAAGGTCACCATCTTCCCGGCCGATCTCGGCGATCCAACAGCGGCCCGCGTACTCTGCGCCGAGTTGCGCGCAAATAGACTCGAAGTCAACACGCTGATCAATAACGCCGGCGTCGGCGCCAGTGGTCCGGTCGCGTCGCTGACACTCGACGAGCAGCTCAACATCGTTCAGGTGAACGTCACCGCCCTCACTGACCTCACGCGCCGGTTGCTTCCGGCGATGCTGCAACGGGGCACGGGGTCGGTGCTCAATGTCGCCAGCACCGCCGCATTCCTGCCAGGGCCCGGCATGGCGGTGTACTACGCCAGCAAGGCGTACGTGCTGTCGTTCACCGAAGCGCTCGCGCAGGAGCTGCAGCACACCGATATCCATGTGAGCGCGCTCTGTCCCGGTCCCACTGCCACCGGCTTCGCGGCTGCATCCGGCATGTCGGCC
>JANLPY010000683.1:0-2134 GCA_031367505.1 Hyphomicrobiaceae bacterium
TTCAGTTTGCAGATGTACTTTGACGCTTTCATCCGCAAAATGAACCAGAGCGCGGCATTCGTCAAGCGCGAACCGAGGACCCAGGGCTCGCACAAGGCGTTGGTACAGGTGGTGCTGAACCCCGACGGCAGCTTGAAGCGCTATCGCGTGATCCGCGCATCCGACCAGAAGGCCGAGATCACCTACATCAAGAGCGTGATTGATCTGGCAGCGCCGTTTTCGGCCTTCCCTTCGGATCTCCGCAACGGGATGGATTCGTTTGCGGTCCTGTTGTGCATTCTTCCTGCACATGGCGGAGACAGCGGCGGCGGCTTCTCGCGCAGCTTCGGCGCTCAGGATTGCAAGGACTGATGCGCGCCGACACGGTCAAACGCTATTTGCCCTGGGTAGTGGCGACTGCGCTGTTCATGGAGCAGCTTGACTCCACCATCGTCAATACGGCGGTTCCGGCAATGGCGGCGAGCCTCCACGTCACACCGCTGAGTCTGAAAGCGGTCGTGACCAGCTACATCCTGAGCCTGGCGGTCTGCATTCCGGTCAGTGGATGGATCGCCGACCGGTTCGGCACACGGCGCGTATTTGGCATTGCAGTGGCCATCTTCACCTTTGCATCGGTGCTGTGCGGCCTTTCAGTCAATGTGCCGATGCTGGTTGCGACCCGAATATTGCAGGGAATAGGCGCGGCCATGATGATGCCGGTTGGCAGACTTGCGATCATCCGCACCTTTCCAAAATCGGAGCTGCTGATGGCGACGAACTTCGTCATCATCCCGGCGCTGATCGGTCCGTTGCTCGGGCCCACTGTGGGTGGCCTGATCGTGCACTGGCTGTCGTGGCGGGATATTTTTTTCGTCAATGTGCCAGTTGGTCTGCTGGCGCTGTGGCTGATTCATCGCTACATGCCGGACTATCACGGTGATGCACCCCGACCGCTGGACGTGATCGGTCTGGTCCTGTTCGGCGCCGGCACCGCACTGCTTTCATGGCTGCTGGAAGTGTTCGGCGAGCACCATCTCGACCCAACGTCTGCCGCCATTTTGCTGCTGCTTGCCATCAGCCTCTTGGCCGCCTACGTGCTGCATGCCCGCCAAGTGGCTTATCCGCTGCTTCGGCTCGCGCTGTTCCATGTGCGCACGTTTCGCGTTTCCGTGGTCGGCGGCTTCGTCACCCGGCTCGGCGTCGGCGGCCTGCCGTTTCTGCTGCCCCTGCTCTATCAACTCGGCCTCGGACTGCCGGCCTGGCAGTCGGGCTTGCTGATGATGCCGGCGGCAGCGGCGGCGATGGGGATGAAATTCATCTCGAGCAAAATATTGGCGCGGTTCGGATATCGAAACGTGCTGATCGTGAATACGCTGATGATCGGCGTCAGCATCGGCCTGTATTCGCAGATAAACCCCACCACGCCGATCGCGCTGATCGTGCTGCTGGGACTGGCGACAGGCTTCTTCAACTCACTGCAATTTTCGAGCATGAACTCCATGGCGTTTGCCGACATTGAAACCGCCGATTCGAGCATGGCCAGCACCATCGCCAGTTCATTGCAACAAATGTCGCTGAGCTTCGGGCTGGCTTGCGGCTCGCTGGTCACCGCGTGGTACCTCGGCGACGTGCCGCAAACCGATCAGGTTGCGGTGACTGGCGCGCTGCATCATGCTTTTCTGACGCTGGGCGCAGTCACCATCCTGTCTTCGCTGTCGTTCTGGACATTGCGCCCGCAAGATGGCGAAAGTGTCAGCATGCACATTACCGAATAAGCATGGTTAACGCCGCCGGCGCCATAGTTGATAGGTCATGAACCCGACCACGAAGGCATTGCTGGCGAGCACCGCAGTATTGATGAGTGACGGCCGATACAGCAAGTGGTGAAGCTCGAAGGGAATATAAAGCACCCCCGACAACGCCGCCAGCCACTCGGCCCAGGCCTTGTCGTTCCAGAGTCCGTAGGCTTCCAGCAGGCGCACCGTGATGTAGACCACACCCAGCAGCAGCAGCGAAACCGGGTTGATGTCGGAAAGCATGGCCGCGTACTGCAACAGGATGGCCGGATAGTGCGCGCCGGGATCCAGGCCGAAGTGTCCGATCAACGCCATCGCCAGATGTCGCACGTCGCGATGCATCAAGTCAAGTACGCCGA
>JANLPY010000722.1:0-2326 GCA_031367505.1 Hyphomicrobiaceae bacterium
AAGGACAGGTCCGTATGAGGAGCGATTCCCAAACGCGAAAACCTTCGGGCGGAGACGAGTTCCGCAAATCCAAGAGGCGTTAACTAATATATGTTGCTATAGATTAAAGAAGGGTCGGTGGATACCCGGCGATGGCCCCGTGCTTCGGCGATGGCCCCGTGCTTTTACCGAGATATCGAAATGCCTGTTATTGTGTGACCAGTCCTGCTATAAATAGCAGGACTGCGATGAGCTTGCAGAGCGTCGCTTGGCAGGCTTTTCTATGACCCACCTTCATTTCAAGAGCAAATCTCCACAACGTTCCGTCGCCGTCCAAAGTCTTATTTTGGCTCACATCATGTTCGGTTCGATCGCAATATGCAATATTGCATATTGGCCGGAGGTGGTGTAAGATGGCCTTGTGGAAACTCTTCGAGTACGTCGATGCAAACGGCAAGAATTGGTTTGGAGATTGGTATAACGAGCAGGATCCCGCAGTCCAGGCTGCTTTCGATTCAACGTGGTATATTCTGCGATCTAAACCTAAAGAAGGTTGGACTGATCGTGATGTTGAAGAGTTCAAAGTCCTAACGAACCGCAATCAAGGTCTCGGGGAGATCCGCTTCCAATACGTTGTTCAGAGCAAAGGAAAGGATCATAAGCGCAGATTTAGGCCGGTAGGACCTTGGCCTACCAACGGGAACAATTTCGTGATCCTGCGCGGTTGCGAAAAGCACCATAAAGGGACCTACATTCCCGCCGGGGCGTTCGATTTGGCTCAGAAGCAGGCTGCAGATTTAGCGAAAGGAAAAGGTAGTATCCGTGAGCGAATTTGAAAGACTTTGGGGCAGATTCGAGACGAAGGAATATCGGGAAGCATTCGTCACGGCACAAGTGAAAAAGGCAATTCCTTTTCAGATCCGAGCAATGCTCAAGACCCGAAGATGGAGTCAAGAAGAACTCGCCACGCGGTCCGCGCTTGAACAAGGAGTTGTTTCTCGTGCTGCGAGCCCGACTTACGGAAACCTCACGCTCAACACAATCCTTCGGGTCGCGGCTGGTTTTGACGTAGCTTTCATTGGCAAGTTCGTACCCTTTAGTGAACTTGGCCAGTGGTTCTTAAACCTTTCAGAAGCCGAACTTGGCAATGTTGCCGCCTTTACCGAAGAAACGGAGAAGTTGAGTTCGTCGGCTAACGCCGAAGGTGAGGAACATTGCGCCCAGGCGTTATCAATCTCAAGTGCTGCGAGCATCGCGAGCCAGCCTCAACCGGTTTGGAGTTCGGTGGCCGCGACAACCGGAGCGCCAATCATTCCGGCGAACCCTAGGAGGGGCGCAAGCTCTGCGGGATTGCAGCGGGAAGCCCTTGTTGAGCGGAGGAGTGCAGCATGCGGGTGGTGAGTGTCAGTTCCGGCAAAGCGATTTGGCTGTTCGAAACGATGGAGCTGAATCCTCGTGGACTGGATCTCGACCCGATTTCGGCGGCGATTAGAAGCAGATACGCTTTCGCTGGGCACAAGAACCGAGAAGAGATCGAAGGTGCCAGGGATGGCATTAAGTTTGAACGCGGGAGTTTCAAGCCCGATGGGTCCGACAGCATTTCTGTCGGTTTTTCTATCTTCAATGACGGCCTTGTTGCAGAGACCTCTGCTGGCACGGCGTATTCGGAGGCGTTCTTAGAAGACCTGCTAGCCTTTGTTCAAAAGCAGCACGGTTTATATTTTGAGCCTGCGATGGTGAGAAAGCGTCGGTACCTTAGTGCTCTATTGGTCGAGTCGAAGCAAGGTCTATCTAAAATTTCAGAGGCGCTTGCGAGTATAAGCGCGGAGCTCACAGCGGATACCGGGCGAAAATATGAGGCCGTCAGTGTAAGCGTGGGATATGACACTAAAGAACCAGCCGAAGGGCTCGGCCCTTTTCTGATTGAGCGACGTTCGAATGTTCCATTCTCGGCGAACAGATTCTATTCGACGGCACCGCTTACGACGGAGTCCCATATCAAGCTCTTGAATCAGTTCGAATCCTTAATGTCTTGACAGTAAGGGAGCATTGGCATCCAGGAAGAACCCGGGAAGAACCGGGCCACCGCCGGCGGGGCGGTTCAATATCGGAGTAACTCCTTACCAACCAATGACTTGCCGGTATCGACATACGGATATTTCGCCTACGTCGCCCATTTTAGGGGAGCGTTGTTCCTCCAAAACCCACCAGATCGCATGCGGCGGACCCATGGCTCCAGTCCTGGTCCTGGGACTGGCCCCGAGTAGGCATTTACTCATTCATCTCATTCATAAATCGTAGTTAGCACCCGAAGCTTTCGCCATCAGCCCCCAGCCTGGCGAGGCCG
>JANLPY010000739.1:0-3195 GCA_031367505.1 Hyphomicrobiaceae bacterium
TCCAGCGCAGAGGACATACCCTGTGTTGTGTCTTCGCGTCCTTGCGAACCGCAGCCCCCGCCGCGCCGACCATGTCGACCGGAACTCTTCCCGCAGCATTTGCTGCTATTGTCCGTCGTATTGTGAGTTTCTTGCATTTTATTCTCCGTTTGGACCTCTGTTGAGACAGGTCCGGTCATCAGTTGCACAATCGATTCAGGTTCGCTGCCGAGCATTCCCCATGATGGGTTGCTTGATCTCCCGAGCACTAAATGCCGTAGATCTTCTTCGTGGGCATCCTGCGGCTCGATGTGCAGCCCTTCCTGAACTGATTGAATGATAGGAGGCAGATGTCACAGAAGTTTTTCGGCCGGCCGGGGAGTTGTGACAAAGTGTGTCCCGGACGGAAATTGGCTTCACGCTGACCGGCGTAAACTGATCCCGCTAAATTGGAGATGAGCCGGAACAAATTTGCGATGAGTAAGGCCAGCGCGATAGGCAGTCGGCAGCACCGCTTTGAACGCGTTACGCGCGATCCGGCATACTCGGTCTCAACGGCTGCCCAGCTTCGCGAGTGCTTCGATCCCGACTGGCGGCGTGGTTTGCCAGGGAACAACGAACAGACGCTGGGCCAATCCATCCGCTACTCGTTGAATTTGAGCGCGCTCTCCTACCACTCGCGCGGAGAGCAGTCGGTCGCGCGTGCTCGCGGCTAGCAAGCTTCGATTGATCACCCACGCATACGGTTGGATGCCGGCACGCCTGAGGTCATCTTGAAGGGCCGAGGCCTCCGACACCGGCGTTACTTCGGGCAGGGCAACGAGCAGGATTCGTGTGTATGTGGGATCTTGCAATCGCATCAATGGCGTCACAATCCGCCCCTGTGCATGCGGATCCAGGTCTCTGACCATCTGTTTGTGATAGGCTCCAGTCGCATCGAGCAGAAGCATCGTATGGCCTGTCGGCGCGGTGTCGAGTACGACGAATTCAGATCGGGCTTTCCCGACAATTCGCGAGAAGGCATGAAAGACGGCAACTTCCTCGGTGCAAGGCGAGCGTAGATCCTCTCGCAACAACGCCTTGCCCGCATCGTCCAGATCGTGGCCTTTGCTGGCCATGACCTTCTCGATGTAGCGCTCCGTTTCGACCTTCGAATCGATCCGGTCGATCTGCAGGCCGGGCAAGGTTCCTGCGAGCATGCCTGTCACGTGTGCCGCTGGATCGGTCGTGCTGAGATGGACCGTCTTCCCCGCCTTGACCAAGCCGATTGCAACCGCGGCAGCGATGGTGGTTTTTCCGACGCCGCCCTTACCCATGACCATGATGAGCCCTCGCTCCGACAACGCGAGATCCTCGATCAACTGATGAAGATCAGGGAGAGAAGGGGATGGCAACTGGTCGAGCTGACTGCTGGCCTCAATTGGCGCTGGAACCGCTGCCAGAAGCGCTCGCAGCGAAGGCAAACCAACCATGTCAAAAGCACGCAGCGGCACGCGGTCTTGCGGAAGATCATTCAAGACAGGCGGTAGGTTTGCGAGCGTCCGCTCGCCAAGCTGTTGCAACGACCTGGCAACAGTGTCGGTCGCATCGCTCGCCCGGAATACTCCATTGACCACGAGACGCTGGTTGGCGAGATCAAGGGCGCGCAACTCGTTTGACGTCCTGGCCGCCTCGGCCATGGCGCCCGTATCCGGGCGTGTAACTAGGACCAGTGTGGTCTGCGAAGGATCTCCGAGTGCGTCGAGCGCCGCGCGGAACCGGGCCTCGTGCATCTTGAGGCCCGAGTGCGGCCCAAGGCAGGAGGCACCGCGATCATTGCCTTCAAGAAATCCCGTCCAAGCCTTCGGGAGGCTGAGAAGCCGGAGTGTATGACCTGTCGGAGCGGTGTCGAACACGACGTTGTCGTAGCTCTTCGCATCCTCACCGAGAAGGCCGACAAACTCGTCGAACGCGGCGATCTCGGTCGTGCAGGATCCCGATAGCTGCTCGCGAACCATCGCCCTGTCGGCATCCGTGGCGGACAGAGCCATTTGCTCGATCACACGCTGACGGTAGGCCTCGGCTGCGCCCTCGGGATTGATGTTCATGGCGAACAAACCGGGCGCCCCCGGAACGGCCCTCGGGGTGTCCGTGAGGTGCGTGCCGAACATCTCGTCGAGATTGGATGCAGGATCGGTGCTGACGAGCAGAACCGACCGTCCAGCCTCCGACAGCGCCAACGCGACGGCACAGGAAAGAGACGTCTTGCCGACGCCTCCCTTGCCCGTAAAGAAAAGATATCGTGTCGGTTTCGTCAGTAGCCCGAGCTGGAGGCGCTCACTTGCCTCGCTCACTTTACTGCCTCCAGGCAAAGAGCGATGCCTTGGCCGCCGCCGATACACATCGTGACGACGCCTCGCTTCAGGCCGTCACGCTGCATCGAGTGCAGAAGCCTCGTGGTTTGAAGGGCACCGGTTGCGCCGATCGGATGTCCATGGGCAATGGAATTGCCTTCGACGTTGACGATGTCCTCCGGCAGTCCGAGGTCCCGCATCACGGCGAGAGCGATGGCTGCGAACGCCTCGTTGATCTCAAAGCGCTCGACGTCGGATGTTTTCCAGCCGGCCCGATCGAGGGCCTGTTTGACGGCCGGGACTGGGCCGAGGCCAAACATGCCAGGTTCGACGGCGCCGACACCCCAACTGACCAGACGACCAAGTGGCTTCACGCCTTTTTTGTCAGCCCATGCCCGATCCGCGATAAGCATAGCTGCCGCTCCGGCGTTGAGACCGGGTGCGTTGCCAGCTGTGACCGTTCCATCCTTGCGGAAAGCCGGCTTCAGCTTGGCCAGGCTCTCAGCCGTAGTGTCAGGCCGGTTGTGCTCGTCCTTTGCGAAAGGCTGCGGCCCCTTACGGGACTTCACCATGACCGGTGTGATTTCGGTATCGAACTTGCCCGCCGCCTGTGCTGCTGAGAATCGCTGTTGAGACCGCAGCGCCCATGCATCCTGAGCGGCGCGCGTGATCTGGTATTTCGTGACGAGATCCTCGGTGTGCCAGCCGGAATGCTCACCGGAAAAAGCATCGTCCAGGCCATCCTGCAGCATGGCGTCGAAAATCTGGGCATTACCCATCCGGTAGCCCCAGCGGCCGCCGTACATGAGATATGGAGCGGCATCCATATTCTCCATGCCGCCAGCGATAGCGGTATCCATGAGCCCGAGCTGGATCTCAGCGG
>JANLPY010000769.1:0-5555 GCA_031367505.1 Hyphomicrobiaceae bacterium
CATTCGTTCCTGCCATTTTCGAACATCGCTGGTCGGAATGGACGTTGTTCTGAGTAGATTCCGAGCCTCCCGAACTCGAACAAGCTCAGCTAAAAACTAGATGCTGACCCGAACGAAGAACAGTGACTGCGCATCGCCCTCCCTGACGCGACCGAACACGCCTTTTTATGGCAGCGGTTGAGCCACCATGAACAGAAGGCGCTGAAGTGCCATGCGCGACGGTCGACAGCCGTGTTCAGCAAACCCGACGGTGCTGTCCGAACATGCCAAAACTGTCGAGGCAAGCGGTGGCGCGAGAACGGTTCTAGCTGTCAATGCCGGCTCATCCAGCATACGGGTTGCGGTTTATAGCGGGGGCCAACCGCTACGGCGGCTTTTGTCCGGCAAAGTTGATCGTGTCGGCCTAAGCGGCACGAATTTGACGTCCACGGATTCAGCCGGGCAATCGCTACCGAGCCATACCGTCGACCCAGCCGAGTATCGTTCGTCTGTCGCTTTTCTCCTTGATTGGCTCGAAAGCCAGCCGGAGTTTACTTCGGTCCAAGCCGTGGGGCACCGAATCGTGCATGGGATGACGCACAATGAACCCGAGCGAGTCACGCCTGAGTTGCTTGACGAGTTGCGCCGCATCACACCGTACGATCCGGAGCATTTGCCCCTCGAGATTGAGTTGATAGAAGCATTCCTCAACCGCCATCCCGCATTGCCTCAAGTCGCGTGCTTCGACACCGCGTTCCATCACACGCTACCGCGGGTCGCCAGCCTGCTACCGATCCCGCGCCGCTACGAGGTGACCGGCGTTCGGCGGTATGGCTTTCACGGTCTGTCGTATGAATTCCTGATGGCGGAACTCACACGCCTCGGTGACCCGGCGGCGACCAGAGGTCGCGTGGTCCTTGCCCACCTTGGCAATGGCGCGAGCATGGCGGCCGTGAGAGATGGCCGAAGCATCGATACCAGCATGGGCTTTACACCGGCAGGCGGAATGATGATGAGCCGCCGCACGGGTGACGTGGATCCGGGATTAGCCTCTTATCTGGCGCGCACCGAGCAAATGAGCGCTGCGCAATTCCAGACGATGGCGACCCACGAGTCGGGGCTGCTTGGCGTGTCCGAAATCAGTTCCGACCTGCGCGATTTGCTTGCCAGGGAGGCCAGCGACGTTCGCGCGGCCGAAGCCGTGGCGCTCTTCTGCTATCAGGCCAAAAAATGGATCGGCTCCTTCGCCGCGGCACTCGGTGGCTTGGACACGCTGGTCTTCGCGGGAGGCATCGGCGAAAATTCAGCCGTCGCCCGCCAGCGGATCTGCGATGGCCTCGCCTTCCTCGGCATTCAATTGGACGAGGACCGCAACACGCGGAACGCCTCGCTCGTCTCGATCGATGGTAGTCTGGTCAGTGTACGTACCATTCGGACCGACGAAGAGTTGATGATCGCCCGGTCGGTCGTCCGCGTTCTCGACCTTGCGTCGCAAGGAGTAGCTTGAATGAAAGAGTTGATCATCTTCGACCTGGACGGGACGCTTGCCGAAAGCAAGTCGCCGCTCGATACGGAGATGGCCTCGCTTCAGCACGACCTGCTCGCCATCGTCAAAGTCGCGGTTATATCAGGTGGGGACTGGCCGCAATTCGAGAAGCAAGTCATCGCGAACATCCCTGATGACGCCAATCTTGAGCGTTTATATCTACTTCCCGCATGCGGAACAAAGTTCTACGAATATAAGTCAGGCTGGACGAAGTTATATTCGGAGGACTTTTCTGGTGCGGAAAAGACGATGATACTGGAGTCATTGCGGATCGCGACAGCCCTATCAAACGTAAGTGATGAACAGGTCTGGGGAGATCGGATCGAAGATCGAGGAAGTCAAATTACATTCTCGGCATTAGGTCAACAAGCGCCTCTGGACAAAAAGAAAAAGTGGGATCCTGATTTTTCCAAACGAGCGCAGATAAAAGCCACCCTTGACAAGATAATGCCAGAGTTTTCCGTGCGCATTGGCGGAACGACATCCATCGATGTGACGAAGCTGGGCATCGATAAAGCCTACGGAATCAGAAAACTGCGGGATGTTCCGGGCTTCTCCTTGAATGAAATGATATTTGTCGGAGACGCCTTGTTCCCTGGCGGGAACGATTATCCCGTCAAGGAAGCAGGTGTTTACTGCATACAGGTCAGAGATCCCCACGAGACGAAGCGAGTTGTCGAGGCAATCATTGCTTGTCTAGGTTCGGTCGACATGGGCAGCCTTGCGAGAAACTCCGATGAGTGACTTTCAACTCCAGCGCATCGGGACGGTCATGGAACCTGAGCCGGGCAACCCGATGGAGGCCGAAGGCGTCTTGAACCCTGCCGCCGTGCGTGGCCCCGACGGTCAGCTATACCTATTCCCGCGGATGGTCGCGGGCGGCAACTACTCGCGCATCGGAATAGCGCGGGTCCTTTTTAATCCGGCGGGTGACCCCGTCGGAGTCGAGCGACTGGGCATTGCGCTGGAGCCCGAGGCGGACTACGAGCGGCGGCAGGACGGCGCCAGCGGCTGCGAGGATCCGCGTATCACGTTTGTCGCGCCGCTCCGCCGCTACGTCATGACTTATACCGCTCATTCCGTGCACGGTCCCCGGATTGCCCTCGCGATATCCGAAGACTTGTTGCGCTGGCAGCGCCTGGGGTTGGCAATTTTCGAACCGTACGACCGCATCGAGTTCGCGGGCGTGGACAACAAGGACGCCAGCGTTTTCCCGGTCGCCATCCGAGATCCATCAGGTCAGCAGTCGATGGCCATCCTCCACCGGCCGCTTTTTCCCGGAACTCGTCCTGAGGAAACGGTATGCCACCCAGGCTCTCGCACCGTGGACCTCGAACGCGAAAGCATCTGGATTTCCTATTGCTCGACGGCCATGGCGGACTGTGAACCGCTTCACCTCCGCCACTTTGGTTCGCATCACCGGCTGGCTACCCCCGTGGCGAGCTGGGAGCGGCTCAAAATCGGCGGCGGTACGCCACCCATTCTGACCCGGCACGGTTGGCTGACCGTTTACCACGGCGTCGGCGAGCACGCATCGCCCGGCGCCGCACGCCAACTATCGTATTCGGCCGGAGTTCTCGTGCTGTCGGAAGAACGTCCCCACGTTATCCGCTATCGCTCGCGAAAGCCGGTGCTCACACCCGAGTTACCGCTGGAACGTACAGGCGTCGTCGCCAACGTCGTGTTTCCGACCGGGGTCGACCGACGCGACGATCTTGGAACGCCTGATCGCATCGATGTCTACTACGGGATGGCCGACAACCGGATTGGTGTTGCAAGATTAGACGTGCCGGAACGCCTGCCGCCACCAGGACCCGGCGATCCGCCTCAAGGGAAGGTTTAGCCTTGTGTCACCGAGACGACCGTTCATTCGCGTCTCGTGCCGGAAACACAGTCAGTGAGTAGAGCAATGACAAGCCAGACAACAAAGAGCTTCGCACCGCTTTCCAAGGAACTTCTGCGCAAGCTCGATGGCTATTGGCGTGCCGCCAATTACCTTTCGTTGGGCCAGATTTATCTCTGGGATAATCCACTGTTGAGAAAGCCGCTGGCGCTGGCGCACATCAAGCCGCGCTTGCTTGGCCATTGGGGCACGACTCCGGGCCTCAACTTCATCTACGTCCACCTCAACCGAATCATCAAGCAATACGACCGGAGCGTCATCAACATCACCGGACCCGGTCATGGCGGACCCGGGTTGGTCGCGAACGCCTACCTGGAAGGAACCTACAGCGAAGTCTATCCCAAGATCACTCAGGATGAGGTTGGGATGAGGCGACTGTTCAAGCAGTTTTCTTTTCCCGGCGGCATTCCGAGTCACGTTTCGCCAGAGACGCCAGGTTCAATTCATGAGGGTGGCGAGTTGGGATATTCGCTGTCCCACGCATTCGGCGCCGCTTTTGATAATCCCGACTTGTTGGTCGCCTGTGTCGTCGGCGATGGCGAAGCGGAGACAGGTGCGCTTGCGACGGGTTGGCATTCGAACAAGTTTCTGAACCCCATCTGTGATGGCGCTGTCTTGCCCATCCTGCATCTGAACGGCTGGAAGATAGCAGGCCCCACCGTGCTGGCACGGATACCCCGAGACGAACTGGAAGCGCTCTTTCGCGGTTACGGTTACACGCCGTATTTCGTCGAGGGCGACGACCCGATGAAGATGCACCAGCTCATGGCCGGCACGCTCGACAGCGTGGTTGAAGAGATACAAAATATTCAACGCAACAGTCGTGCGAATGGGTTCAAAGAGCGGCCGCGATGGCCGATGATCATCTTGCGTTCGCCGAAGGGGTGGACCGGTCCAAAAGTCGTTGACGGCGAGCCGACCGAGGGCACTTTTCGCTCACATCAGGTGCCCATGGGTGACATGAGCCATCCAGGCCATTTGGAATTTTTGGAAACGTGGATGAAGAGCTATCGCCCGAACGAACTGTTCGACGAAGCAGGCAAGCTCAACTCCGAACTCGCTGAATTAACCCCCAAGGGCGAGCGCCGCATGAGCGCCAATCGGCACGCAAACGGCGGTCTCCTGCTACGCGACCTGGATCTGCCCGATTTCGCCGACTACGCGGTCGACGTGCCGAAGCCGGGTGCCGTGGACGCCGAAGCGACCCGCGTCCAGGGGCAATTCATCCGTAACGTGATTAATTTAAATCGGCGGAACTTCCGTGTGTTCAGTCCGGATGAGACGACTTCGAACCGCTGGGGTGCAGTATTTGAAGTCACCAATCGGTGCTCGACCGCGGAGATTATCGCCCTCGACGATCACGTCGCACCCGACGGCCGCGTCATGGAAATGTTGAGCGAGCACCAGTGCGAGGGCTGGTTGGAGGGTTATCTGCTCACGGGTCGCCACGGCTTCTTTCCCTGCTACGAGGCGTTCGTTCACATCATCGATTCGATGTTCAACCAGCACGCCAAATGGCTGAAGGTGACGCGAGAGATCCCGTGGCGCCGCCCGATCGCCTCGCTGAACTACCTGCTCACGTCGCACGTCTGGCGACAGGATCAGAACGGTTTCACGCATCAGGACCCGGGCTTCATCGACCACGTCGTCAATAAGAAGGCGTCCGTGATTCGCGTGTATCTGCCGCCAGACGCCAACACGCTGCTTTCGGTGACGGATCACTGCTTGCGGAGTCGCAACTACGTGAATGTCATTATCGCCGGTAAGCAACCTGCGCCGCAGTGGCTCTCAATGGATGCGGCGATCGCGCACTGCACGGCTGGCATCGGCATCTGGACTTGGGCCAGCAGTGACAGCGGCGGCGAGCCCGACGTCGTCATGGCGTGCTGCGGCGACGTGCCGACGCTTGAAACCCTGGCAGCCGTCGACCTTATCGGCAAGCACTTCCCGAAACTCAAGGTTCGCGTGATCAACGTGGTCGATCTGATGAAACTCCAATCCCCAAGCGAACATCCGCACGGTTTGAGCGATGAAGATTTCGACGCGCTGTTCACGCCCGACAAACCAGTCATCTTCGCCTACCACGGCTATCCGTCACTGATTCATCGGCTCACATACGCCCGCACC
>JANLPY010000773.1:0-6470 GCA_031367505.1 Hyphomicrobiaceae bacterium
CGCGCTCCTGGTGGGGGTGGCCGCATGAGCAAAGCCGCTGACAAGCCTAAGGTGCTGCTCGAGCATCATCTGAAGGCGCTGAAGCTGCCCACGATCCTTGCCGAATATGAGAAGGTGGCGCGTGAAAGCGCTGCCGATGGCATCGATCACCCGCGCTATCTGCTGCGGCTGGCCGAACTGGAACTGATCGAGCGCGAGCGCCGGCTGGTCGACCGGCGCATCCGGGCCGCCAAGTTCCCGGCCGTGAAAAGCCTGGATACCTTCGACTTCCTGGCCATTCCCGCGCTCAACAAAATGCTGGTGCTGGAGCTGGCGCGGTCGGAATACGTGATCCGCCATGACAACATCATCGCACTTGGCAACTCTGGCACCGGCAAGACTCATGTGGCCCTGGCCCTAGGGCTGGCGGCCTGCCAGAAGGGGTTCCCGGTCTTCTTCACCAGTGCGGCCACGCTGGTCAACCGGCTGACGGAGGCGCGTGACGAACGGCGCCTGTCGCGGCTGCAGGCCCAACTCGCCGGTGTCAAGCTACTCATCATCGACGAATTGGGCTATGTGCCGCTGTCGCCGACCGGCGCCGAACTGCTGTTCGAGGTGTTCTCGCAACGCTACGAGCGCGCCAGCACCATCATCACGTCGAACCTGCCGTTCGAGGACTGGACCAGCGTGCTCGGGTCCGAACGCTTGACCGGCGCGCTGCTCGACCGGTTGACCCACCACGTCCACATCCTGGAAATGAACGGCGACAGTTACCGCCTCAAGCACGCACGCGGCAGCCGGCGCAAAGCTGTCAGGGCGGTCAGCCAAGAGCTGGTGGCTGACGATGTCGTCGATCCGGACACCGGCGAGACCACGCCAGCATAGACCGGCCGTTCGTGGGCCATCCAACCAACGTCAAACCGAAACGCAAGAAGCAGAAAGGCCCCCTCGAGGGGGCCTTTCTGCTTCAACCCCCAGCGCCCTCACTGGCTCCCTTTTGCTCGGGCGCCCTGGTTCCCATTCGCTCCGGCGTTGACAGACACTTGCCAGCTTCAGGGCAACTTCTCGCCTTGCGTCATCCGACAAGCCAATGTCATACCCTCCCCACCTATGTCTTCCGGCAATCCATGGGTAGTCGTCATGGAATGGCCACTGGGGTGCGGGCTTAAGGTTCTAGCCTACACGAAAAGCGAAGTGAGGTGCCTGCTGATTGTCCGGACTAAGAGGATTTTCTCGCGCTGTATGTTTTCGATAGCCACACTTCCCCCACCAGAAATTTCTAACTTGTCCGCCTCAAGGTGAATATTTTGCCAGGTTCGGGCATTTGCCGTTCCGCTACCCAATCTGCCGTCCGATTCCATCGTCGGCAGCGCGCCGCAGGTCGTCCAATCGATATCCTTCAATCATCCATTCCCAAGGCCCCGACAGCGCCACGGGTTCAAAGCCCAAAGACGCTTACGCCTTCAGCGCAGCATCGGACAACGACGTGACGGCACCACGAAAGTCGACCTTGTTGCCTTCATCGACCGTTGTGCAGGTGATGCTCGGGTCGCGCGCCAGTTGCAGCAACGTGCCCGGCTTCGCGCCGATCATCGACAATTGGAACCGCACTCTGCGCTTGGCCGCCACCACATCGGCCTTGTCTTCCGGTGTCTCGAAGACCTCTTCGTCTTTCAAACTGACGACGCGTTGCGATGCGAGACTCAAGGCTGCTTTTACCCGCTCAGGCGCAATACGGAAGAACTCGCGATTGCGGCTGACGCGATGGTCGCCGAAGGCATCGTGAAGTTGCGCCTCGACAAATGTCCCGTCGGCGACTTCGCAGGCAAAGAATAGCTCGAATGGCAGCGGTACGCCGGTTTGGAAGAGTTGCCGGATGCGCTGGGCAAGCTCGCTGCTGGTGCGGCCGATCTTGACCAAGCCGGGCATGGCCTCGTTTGTCAGGACGTAGACGATTTCCATGATCGGTCAGTTGCCCCGGATATGGTGCAAAGAGGCAGTTACCGGATTGTAACTGTAATCAGTAATAGTTTGGTCGCGAATGCGCTCAACAGCTTCGTTTATCACAGGCAGTGGCACCATAAACCATTCTCTAGGGCGCACGTTCCTACCGAATCTGTCTGGAATTTCCACGTCGAGACGAGCCGCGTCGAAGAACCGATGCAACAGGTGTTCCAATCGACTGCGATTGATGTTGAAGAGCTTGTACGTGGCGACGACTTCGACGCCAGCGAACAGGTAGGTCGGATCGGTGTTGGCATTGGCCACGCGAATGTTGACCTCCCCGCCGGTCACGCCGATTTTGTGGATGATCTGCCGGTTGGGGGCGATGGCCGGATGCTGGGACTTGCTTTGCAGGACATAAATTGTGCCGCTTTCGGTATCTCCTCCGTCTGCCACGTTCCCAAACAGTGGCCCGGCATCGGGGTCGGTGATGCGCCGTGCGGCATCGTCTTTGTGCAGAGCGCGTTGCAGCGACCGCATGAGAATATCACCTTCGGTGCCGTTGTCGTAGATCACGCGCAACCGGCTATCGGGCACCTTGTTCTTGGTACGAAGTTCGTCATCGCCCTGTTCCGCCACATAGACGATCTGACCGCCGAGGATGAAGAACTCGCCCTTGTCGATGCTGGCATCCTTGGCAAACGGCCGGGCCTCGCGGACACCTGCATCCAAATTGCTCCGTACAGCCGCGAATAAGGGTTTGAACCGATCAAAGTCTGGACAGGGCGTCCGGTCGCCAATGTCTTCGGCGGCACGGACTGCCGCTCGGGGCTTGACATGGGTGAGCGTGGAGATGTCGGTGTCACCATCAACGTCCGCTCCTAATTCCTCCAAAAGCGCATCGTCGTCGAGTTGGTCGGTGTTGTCGGTAGCGATGTCGGCTGCACCTGCGAGAAGCCCGTGTGTGTCGAGGTCGGCCACCAATCCGCGATACGCCGCATTCCCCCGAATCCGATCCAGCCGCACCGCGTACAAGCGCTCGAAGATATCTTTATCTTCGCCGTGCGCCGGGGCGCGGCCGTGCTCACCCGCAAACCGCACGATCTCTTCAAAGCCCGCAATGATGCGCGCCTCTTCGTGCGAACGCCCGCCCTTTTTCTCCGGCTCGGTGGAGAGGCCGAGTTCGTCGAGGATGTCGTCGTCGGTGAGATCAGCCATAGGCACCTGCCGCCACGTGTCGCGCGAAGGCCGCTGCGCCTTCGGCCATTTTCTTTTCCCAAGCATCGGCGGACGTGATCGATGGCACGCGACCACGTTCTCGTCTGAACTTGACGGCGCGCACGGCCAGTTCTCGGGCTTCGTCAGGCAATATGGTTGAGCGCTTGGCGCTGATCGCCGCCGCGACCTGTTTCAACGTGGCCTCGCTCATGGTCTTGGCCATGACCTTATAGGCGGTTTCGAAGGGGTTGATGCTGTCAATGAGATCAATATCCAGCTCGCGCACGTCCATGGCAAACTTCCGCACGCCATCGACGATGGCGGTGTTGCTTTTGAGTTCCTCCCCGGAGTCGCGTCCTTCGGCAATGGCCCGCGCCTTTTGGGTTAGGTTGAGGGCGGCAATCGCATGCTGGCGCACAGCTTCCTGATCGTCGTCACTCAATTCCGGGTACTTGTCCTTCACGATTTTACCCATGCGAACCTTGGTCAGTTCCTCCGGGATGAGATTGTCGTCGAACAATCCGCGCTCGACGGTGCGGTTGTCCTGCACGAACGCCGTAATGACCTCGTTGATATCTTCTTTGCAGATGCGGGCAGCCTCCGGGCTTTCGGGTGTGGCGAGGCCCTTCACCTCGATGTGGAACTGGCTGGTGTCCTCGTTGAACCCGACATTGTTGCCCTTCGTGTCATAGCCGCCTTCGCCATAGGTGAACCCGTCTTCCGGGCCGCTCTCGGCGTTTTTGGGGGTGAAGTTGAATCGCGGCGCGAGCACCTGCTCCATCAGCAAGCTGGCGGCGATGGCTTTCAAGGTGTCGTTCACCGCATCGACCACCACGTCCTCGGCAGCATCCGGCTCGGCAATCAGGTTCGTAAACCGGGTGCTGGTCTTGCCGGGGGCATCGCGAGTGGCGCGGCCAATGATCTGGATGATCTCGGTGAGGCTGTTGCGGTAGCCGATGGTCAGGGCGTGCTCGCACCAAATCCAATCAAAGCCTTCCTTGGCCATGCCGAGCGCGATGATAATGTCCACATGGTCGCGGTCGTCCTTGTGCGCCGGGTCTTTCAGTGACGTGATGACACGATCCCGCTTGGCCACTTCGTCGTCAACCAGGTTGGCGACCTTGAGTGTGTTCCCGTCCGGCCGCTTGATGAGGTGGAAGCCGGTCTTGGGATCTTCGCCCTGCCAGGTGCCGAGCGCACCCATGATCTCGTCCACCTCGCGCAGCTTGTCGCGCGTGCTTTCGCGGGAGTTGACGTTGGGGATGTGGAGGATGGTTTTCTTGTCGGGATCGAGCACCTTCATGATCGCATCGAGATACCGGCCCGAATAGAAATAGTAGCCGAGATTAAGCGACTTCAAGTGCTCGTAGCCGTTGAGCTGTTCATAGTAGGTGTACGTGACCGTATCAAATTTCTGCTCGTCGGCGGGCGACAGCACGGGGGCCGCATCGCCCCGGAAGTACGAGCCGGTCATGGCGACGATATGCACCTTGTCCCGCGCCAGGAACTCCGCGAGCTGCTTGCCCAGCACATTGTCGCCGTTGGATGACACATGGTGAAATTCGTCCACCGCGATCAGCCGGTCATCGAAGGCCGCAACGCCGAGCTGCTCGACCGCGAACCGGAACGTGGCGTGGGTGCAGACAAGCACACGGTCGTCGCTCGCCAGGAACTCGGCCACGGCCTTGACCTTGGATTTGGCCACACGCGGTTCGTCGATGCCGGGGGCGTTGCACAGGTTCCATTGCGGCTTGACCTGCCAGTCGGCCCAGAAACCGGATTTGGTAAGAGGGGCATCAGCGAAACTACCGCCGATGGAGCGCTCGGGCACCACGATGATCGCCTGCTTGAGGCCCTGGTTGGTGAGCTTGTCGAGCGCGATGTACATCAGCGCGCGGGATTTTCCTGACGCGGGCGGCGACTTGATCAGCAGGTATTGCTCGCCGCGCTTGGCATAGGCGCGCTCCTGCATTTTGCGCATGCCCTGCTCGTTGGGCTTGGTGGATGCGCCGGTGCGGCCATATTGGACGGCGACGGAAGGGACGGTGAGTTTTGCGGTCATGAGGTGGCTTTGCCCTTCTTTGGTTTTGCACTCTTTTGAGACTTGGGCTCCTTGGCCTCGGCTTGAGTCATCTTCGTGTACATATCAAAGAGCTTTTCGAGGCGCTCGGTATCGTTCTTGAAGCGGCGGCCGATATAGATGCGCTCCAGCGTTTCGTCGTTGCGGTCATGGGCGCGGCGGAGGTTCTCCGGCATGGCCTCGGGGTCATACAGATCGGCGATGGTTTTGGGGAAATGGGCCTCGCGGGCCAGCAGGATATCCTCGGCGCAGCGGGTGAGATCGGCCTTTTGGTTTTCCGTCAGGGCAGGGACAGGGAAGGTGTTCCAGCCAAGGGTGTTGGAATAGCGGAAATCAGTTTTCATCTTGCCGCAAACGGTGGCGATCCAAATCAAATGCAGCCTTGATGCAAGGGTGGAGAAACACCATAATGGAGAGTCAAATATTGCGTAGGCAAGATTTGAGACAATGGTTCCGGAACTACGATACGAAACCGGGAGATATTCTCGCGTCTCCGAACTAACACCTGACATAATAAGTAGACTTTCATCGCCGTCCTGTCTTATTTCACCGAATAGTTGCGGGGAGCTTGCGAGCTTGCGCGTTGTTGAACGTGTGCTGCTAAGTCTTGCCGCTCTAACCCCCTCAATGCGGTCTTTGACCCACTGGTTGTCAGGAATCTCGGTATTCTTCAACCAGAGACAATACCTTTGGATGCCCTTTGTAAGTTCGTTCGTTCCCAGGATTGGCCTAATGAGACGGGCGTCAACGCCGTGCTGCGCAACGGCAACGGACGCCTCTTCATATGAAAGCAATAAGAGGCCACCATCATTCGGCATGCTACCAAAGGACATGGAAGGTAGCGTTGATAGTGGGTATCTGCGTTCATCGACGATTGTGTCATGGTTGGGGACGAGATACGGCCCAATCAATTGAACTTCGCGTGATAGTCCGGATTCAAATATCTTCTTTTTTCCTAAATTGCGGGGGGCCAAGCCAATGATTGACACTGTAACGACAGCCTTCTTTGCTGCTAGATTGCTCCAGCGAAAGGATGGTTCAGCAAAGAAGATCTCTAGATCGTCTCCAAGCAGGAACGGCCAAAACCGTCCGACTTGGCGACCCTGATGCACACTGTTGGTGGTCACGAATGCAGCGCGCGTTCTGGATGCGCCGAGATATACGCGAGCTTTGGAGAACCAACTGAGCACATAGTCGGCCGCACCAGTAGCTATGCCTGAGCCTTGAAAAGCGTAGGCAATATCGGCCT
>JANLPY010000790.1:0-1811 GCA_031367505.1 Hyphomicrobiaceae bacterium
GCGCAGCCTGAAGTCCTCAACATCTCTGATCTGATCTTGATCGCTACACCCGTCGCCGGCCTGCGCGATGCGCTGCTGCTGCTGCTGCGCCACGCGCCGGCAATTCCTTTTCTGTGGGTTTGCAAGGGGCTGGAAGCCAACACCGGCGCATTGCCGCATCGGATGGTTGCCGAGATGCATGGCAGCGTAGCGAGCGGTGCGCTCTGCGGCCCAAGTTTTGCCCAGGAAGTGGCGCACGGCCTGCCGGCTGCCATCACGCTTGCTGCCGCGAATCCCGATTTCGCCCGCAAAACTGCGCTGGCCTTGCATGGTTCGCGGTTGCGTATTTATGCCAGTGATGATCTGCTAGGTGTCGAGATCGCCGGTGCGGTGAAGAATGTCCTTGCCATCGCCAGTGGCATCAGCGATGGCCTGGGACTGGGTCTCAATGCCCGTGCTGCTTTAATCACGCGCGGCCTGGCCGAGATCACCCGCTTCGGCGTGGCGGCGGGCGCGAAGCGGGAAACTTTCATGGGGCTGGCGGGGCTGGGGGACGTGATTCTGACCTGCACCGGCGACCTTTCGCGCAATCGCCATGTTGGCCTCGCACTGGCGGCGGGACATACGCTACAGCAGGCGACTGAAAGCCTGGGGCATGTGGCTGAGGGGGTCAACACGGCACGCGAGGTTATCCGCACGGCCGCAGCCATGGGCATCGAAATGCCGATCTGCGACGTAGTGTGCGCCGTGCTTGATGGTCGTCTGGCAGCGCGGGACGCAGTGGAGCGGCTGATGGGGCGTGACCCGACGATCGAGTAGCCATTATTTGCCGCCGGGGAAGCCAAGCTGACGCCAGGCTTCGTAAACCACGATGGCAACGGCATTCGACAAGTTGATGCTGCGACTGTTGTTTGCCATCGGCAAGCGGATTCGATTCTGCTGCGCGACCGATGCGATGATGAAATCCGGCAGACCGCGCGTTTCCTGGCCGAACAGAAACACGTCATCGGCGGCGAACTGCACCGTATCGTGACGTTGCGTGCCCTTGGTGGTCAGCGCGAAAATCCGCCGACCGGCAAGCGCGGACCGGCAGGATTCCCAATTGTCATGGACGATGGTATCGACAAACTCGGCGTAGTCCATGCCCGCCCGCCGCACCGCCTTGTCGGTCAAACTGAAGCCAAGCGGCTGCACCAGATGCAGGCAAGCCCCGGCATTGGCGCACAGACGCACGACGTTGCCGGTATTGGGGGGAATTTCCGGCTGATATAGAACGATGTGGAACATGGTGTCAGTGGTTAGAACTGTGCCTCGGGTTGAGTTCGATGAACAAAAAATCAAATTCGGCGCACCTTAAGTTCGCGCCCTACCGGAGATTGTAGATGCCTCGTCGCGCGGAGCGAATCCGTCTTGGCGACCTGTTGATCCAGCAGGGTTCGCTGACGGAAGAACAGTTAACGCAGGCGCACGTCTCTGGCAATCTGCCGGCGGACTGGCCGCTGCGGTGAGACAGCAGTTGAGGGGCCCTGAGCTAGCTCCACTGATTCAATTGCTGGGACTAGAGTTTCAAAGTTCGCGCCGCCACCCAGTTGGTGACGGAAGCGGCGCCATGCTTCTTCAATGTTTCAGCCAGTTCATCCAGTGTCGCGCCGGTGGTCATCACATCATCCACAACGATGATGCGCTTGTCCGAAAAATCAACCCGGCATTCGAAGGCATGGCGAATGTTCTGGCGCCGCGCCTTCCACGGCAGGCTGGTTTGAGGCGCGGTATCGATGGCAAACAACAGCCGCAGTATTAACTTGTCGAATTCCGTGGCCGTCGTGGTCTAT
>JANLPY010000011.1:0-5081 GCA_031367505.1 Hyphomicrobiaceae bacterium
ATCAGCCGCACGGTCTTGGTTGGAAACTCCTGCGCAACGGCGCTGTTCGTTGTTACAGCACCGGCGGTCGCAAACAACACCGCCGCAACGCTCACGATCCATTTCACCACATCGATCTCCCCTGCGTGTTCCAGTACCCAGCCCACCCGACCTATTGCGCGGTCAAGCCACCATCGACGACCATGCCGGATCCTGTCATGAAGCCGGCATCATCGGACGCCAGGAACACGATCCCCAGCGCGATATCCTCGGGCACGCCGAGGCGGCCGATCGGATGCTGCTTCAACGCCGTCGAGCGCGCGCCTTCGACGTCGTTGGTGCCAAGTTGCTTGGCGCGTGATGCGAACGTCTGCGCCCCCATGTCCGTCTCGATAACGCCGGGATGGATGGAATTGACGCGGATTTTCCAACCCTTGCGGCCGAACGCCAGCGCGGTGGATTTGGTGAAGAGCGTGACACCGCCTTTCGTCATCGAATAGAGCGGATCGAGCTGCGAGCCGACGATCCCCGCCACCGAGGCGAGATTGACGATGGCTGAGCCGTGCCGACTTTTTTGTCCGCGCTCATTCAAGGCGGGCGCACAGAGCTTCGTGCCGAGGAACACGCCGGTCATGTTGATGGCGACCAGCTTGTGCCAGTCCTCCAGCGTCGCCTCCATGAAATCGCGGCCGAGAAAGATGCCGGCGTTGTTGACCAGGATATCGAGCCCGCCGAACTGCTTGGTCGCAGCACCTACAGCTGCCGTCCAATTGGCTTCACTGGTCACATCGAGCTTGACGAACGCAGCCTGTCCGCCCGCCGCCTTGATCTCCTTGACCATCTCCTGCGCCCGGTCCTCGAGAATGTCGCCGATAACGACTTTGGCGCCGGCTTCGGCCATGCGTCGTGCGGTTTCCGCGCCGATGCCGCGTGCTGCGCCCGAGATCAGCGCCACTTTGCCATCCAACCGGTTCATGATGCGTTTCCTGTCTGTGTTCACGGCAAGGACTGAAGCCTATGCCGGTGTCCAGCCCATGAAAAGGACCTTGAAAAGCGTGGCACCGCACCTGGCATCGACGGTATTGCGGGACGGTGGCTTTCGGACCGCGCGGTTCGGCCTTGGCCTGATGTGGGAGACGGCGTAAAAACGTGCCATGACCATAAAGTTCTCCGATCTCGGGCTGGTGCTCGCCGCAGCGCATTTTTCCGCCGACAAGCATCGGGATCAGCGACGCAAAGGCTCGCGCAATACGCCCTACATCAATCACCCGCTCGAAGTTGCCGAGCGCCTGAACCGTGTCGGCGGCATCGAGGATGCGACGATCCTGGCGGCCGCCATCCTGCACGACACCATCGAGGACACGGAGACGACGGCGGCGGAGCTTTCGGGTCTGTTCGGAGCCGATATTGCAGCCCTGGTCGAAGAGCTTTCCGACGACAAGGACCTGCATTGGAGGGATCGCAAACGCTTGGAGATCGAACACACGGCGCAGGCCTCGGCCGCCGCACGGTTAATCAAGCTCTCGGACAAAACCAGCAACGTCGCCGATACCGTCGCCAACCCGCCAGGCGATTGGACGCTGCAGCGGCGGCGCGACTACCTCGTTTTCGCCGAGAAGGTCGCGGCCGGCTGCCGCGGGCTCAATGCAGCACTCGACGCCGAGTTCGATCGCGTACTCGCGGCGGCGCGAACGAAATTGCGGTGACTCAGGCCGGGCTTGTGTCCGGCTGGTTCGAGGTGGCGATTGCCGATCTCGATGGCCGGATCGAGTAACAGGTGCAGCCCTTTCGTACCGCCATCGAACTTGCCGCCGGCATCCCCGGCGTGTTGCACACGGCGGCCGCGTCCCACCGGTCGCCGAAGAGCGCTCTGCGACAATCCAAGGAACCGTGCCAAGTCGTCATAGCCGAGGTATGTCGGAAGCTGTTGCGGTGGCTGTATCGGTGTGCTCATGCCGTGCAAGGTCGGAGATTTGGCGGCAGTAGGTCAAGTCGGTGCAATGCCTCGCGCGCCCGAGGGCATGCCGCCAAAGCTCCTGCGCTAACCCTGGTTATCACCATGGGCACGCACCTGCGTGACCGGTGCGAGACTGCCACTGATGTCCGCAAAGCGGAAAACTCATAAGTCTTTGATTTTGTTGGCGCGCTGGGAAGGAGCCCACTAATCCTGACGATTCAGAGCCTTAGAAGTCCCAACCCGCGCGCAACATCTCACTGAGATGTATCGCTTATTTCCAAAGAATCCCAACCCACAGTGGCTGACGGAGCCAGCGCGGTGCCCGCGATATGCAGTCCGGCGGAGCAATTCGGTTCTTCGCCTCGTCGCACCGTTCATGAACGTGATGGCGGCGTCATGGTCGCCATCACGGTCATTGAGGCCGGCACGGAGCAAGCGAATGAGTAGTTTCCGCAGCTATCCAGGACGCATGCCAAGGCTGATGGTGCAACCAAATGGCAGGTTGTTTGTTTCCTCAGGGAATCGGCAACCAGATTGCCTAGAGCTTATCGTCGAGGAGTCGTCTTATGAAGCGTCTCGCGCTGCGGATCTCCACAGTCGTCGCCTTGCTCCTCCTCGGAGGGACGGCAGCCCAGCGCAACAAAAGACCCTTGACGATCGCCTCGGTGGCGCGTTTGCCATCGCAGCGGTAGTGAACCACTTCAGCGATGCGATCGAGAAAAATCCCATCGTTGTCCCGAGATCGACGAACATCGCCCTCCGAGAATGGCACACAAAAAATATTGGCCGACTTCCGGGACTGAAATTTATGCGCACGCTGTGGGTCTGCAACGTAGCGGGTGGCCCCTTCCAATATACAGCCACTAAACCGGGCAGTACTGCCCTTGGTCTGGAAGTGGCACACCGCGACTTGCAGATTTCTCCCGCGGAATTCGATGAAGTCGCGGCCGAGCTTCGGCGATCACTTGTCTTCTTCAAAGTGCCCGACCCTGAGCAGAAAGAGGTTCTGGCTGCGTTTGCCGCTCACAAAGGCGAGGTGACCTCAGGTTACGTGGCCGCCAGCAAGACAGGTCGTTGAATGCTTGGTCAGCACGTTTTGTAGGTCGACAGGATAGCAATCAGGGTAATCACCACCGCGCTCGCACTGCTCCCGTCGAGAGAAATTATGACGTCATCCGCGAGACTGTAGGAGAGCACCATGGACACGACGACCCTTCTGATCATACTCATCGTACTCCTGATTTTCGGTGGGGGGGCTACTACGGTCGCGGGCGCTGGTTCTGAGATTCCCATGCTTCGCCCGCGCCGCATCGAGGGTTATGCCATTGTCTCCGAGGATGGCATGATTGCGAATGCCGACGGCATCATGCCGGATTCGCTCAAGTACGAAAGCGATCAGCACTTCTTCGAATGCGGGCTCGATGGGGTTGATGTTCTGGTGCATGGACGCAACTCTGGCGAGTGCCAGCCACGTTCATCCTTGCGCCGTCGATTGATCCTGACCCGGCAAGTCCCCGCTATAGCAGCCGACCCGTCAAATGAAAACGCGCTGTTGTGGAACCCAGCTGGTGCTTCGTTCGAGCAAGCCCTGACTGCACTCGGGACACCACGCAGCAGCGTTGCGATTATTGGCGGCACGTATGTGTTCGGGATGTTTCTGGACCGTTATGAGGTTATCCATCTGTCGCGGGCGTTTGATGTTCGACTGCCCGGTGGTCGGCCGGTCTTCCCAGACGTGCCGGCACGAACCCCAGAGGAAGTGTTTGTTAGTCATGGCCTTGAACGCGGTCAGCGTCAGTTGCTTGAACCAGCAAAAGGCCTAGCGATCGTCAGCTGGCAACGGTCGTCGAATCCCGTTGCTCCTTACTACTGAACTGCATTTGAGCGACTGAGCTGCGCACGTTGGGCTTTGTTGTAGCTGGCATTGCCGGCGACACCTGGGCTCGCCTGGTTGAGTGATTGCCGCTGTCGGAAATCGGAGTACAATTTGTGGCCAAGCCGCCCGTATCGACGTGGTTTGATCTCGCTCCGCATTCACTGTCCGATAGACGACGTGTCCTGAAAGGCGCCGTCGCCGGCGGCCTTTTACTGGCAAGCGGCAGCGCGGGACTCGCGGAGGATATCCAGGCCGCCCTCACTTCTTACACGCGAACATTCTTCACCGATTTCGAGTGGCATGCCGTCAGGGCCGGCCGTTGGGCTTATTCCGACCTGATGCCTATCGTGCCGCTGTTGCAGGTCGGCCTAGCTCCCGTCCTGCAGTGGCTCGTCGTGCCGCCGATCGTCGTCTACTTCTTGCGGCATCATCACGTCGAGTGAGATGACTGGGCCTCGCCCAGCTGTTGTTATTTCCGAAGGTATTTGATGAGTGCCGCAATCCCGAGCACGATCAACGTCAGTGCAAGCAGTGCGAAGACGCCACATGCCACCATCATGGGCCCACTCATCATGCCTTGCCCGGTGCCCGGCTGCTGGCCGGGCACCGGGGTTCCCTGTTGGGCGAGGCCGGTAGCAGCTTCGATTACGAGACCAGCCGCCAGGACAGCCGGGGCGAGAAGTGGTTTCAGTTTCATGGGCTTTGTATGTCCATTTGTGGGGACCGTCCTGCCTTCTATTGGGGCGTTCGCTGCTGTAGAACTCTGTTCGGCCAAGTGCTCAGACCTATTCCGGTAAGGGTCAAGGGCGCGCGTCGATGATACCACCGTGCCGCGACAGCAGGACCCCTGCAAGCAGAAAATCTGCGAACACAAGCGGAACTGCATCCTGACCTGATCCGGCGGCGCCTGAACTGCTGCAAGCACTTTTCCTCAATATCTGACACCCGCAGCATTGGCCGCTGGCGAGGAAGGTTGCAGTGCTGGCGGATGCTTCCGAAACCCAGCCGCATAGAAAGTCGAGCGCGAGACACCGAAGCGGGCACGCACGGCGTCCCAGTTTTCTCCACCGGCGAGCAGTTGTCGAGCCATGGAAATCTGGTCTTCGTTCATCGCCGCCGGCCGGCCGCCGAAAATTCCTTGCGCACGTGCAGCGGCAAGGCCAGCGAGCGTTCGTTCACGGATTAGGCCGAAGTTCCCCGTTCGTCGCTGACGATCTCCCTGCCGTTTCAATCCGTTGTGATTGAAGCGGGGCGGGCGTTACTGTCTAC
>JANLPY010000283.1:0-6301 GCA_031367505.1 Hyphomicrobiaceae bacterium
ATATGTCGGCGGCGACACCGCCGATGGCCTCTTCCCCGTCCCGCTGCCCATCTCCCGCTCCGTTGCTCATCGCTGCAACAGCGCAGTCTGCCCAAAGTCGGCCGCCAACGTCAGAAGTCGTTCATGGGGCGCTTACCCTTCGCCAACGAGGCGAACATTCTGCACGTGGCGTTGAACCTGTCCGAAGGCGAGCGCCGCTGGGGGCATCTATCACGTGCAGAACGTCAACAACTACGACAGCCGGCTGAAAACCTGGATGCGCCGATTCAACGGCGTCTCCACCAAATACCTCGACAGCTATCTCGGCTGGCACCGCACCAACGACCGCGAAGGCAACACGCTCAACGCGAGCCGAGTGCTGGCTGCAGCCTGGGGTTAGGCCTCAACATCGATCCCAAACAGCGCCTTAATTTATAGCTGGCAGGCCTCGATCGCAATCTTGATCCGGCGCAAAGCACATCCTGTGAGCGACTTTACACTATAGGCGTTGCATCCAATTACCGGCATGTGGAGCGCGCGATGTTTGACAACGTGTTGATCCCCACCGACGGCACCGAGCTTTCAGTCAAGGCGGCGGCCTATGGACTCCAACTTGCCAAGAGACTCGGCGCTAAAGCGACCGTGGTTACGGCTACGACGCCCGCCGAATCAATCATGGTCGGCGAGGTCCAGGTTGTCAGGAACCGCGAGGCGTATGAAGCAAAGGCTTCGGCTCAAGCGAATGCCATTCTCGATGTGGTCGCCAAACTGGCCAAGCAGGAGGGCGTCGTGTGCGAAACGATACACGCGCGCGATGCGCTGCCGTGGCACGCTATTCTCGAGACCGCAAAATCCAAATCAGCCGACGTGATCGTCATGGCATCGCATGGCCGCCGCGGCCTGTCAGCCATTCTGATCGGCAGCGAGACGCAGAAAGTCGTCAGCCACAGTCGCATACCAGTTCTTATTTACCGTTGATCAGAATGGTGCAGGGGCGCCGCAATTGCATTTGGTGCATCAGACTTAGCTCACGGAGTGTCCAATGGTCGACATTTCTGCAATTGAAGTCCCGCCCAGCCGGGGCCTACCGGGAACGAACGCATCGTCACTTGACCCGCCGAAGCTCAAGCTTGGCTTGTACGCTGCTGCTGCCGTTGCCGCAGCGTTGCTGGTCAATGCCATGTCGCCGTTCTTCACAGTCGGCGAGTTCGAGCGCACAATTGTTACTCGGTTTGGACAAGTGAGTTCGGTCGCGGGGCCGGGCCTGCATTTCCGCCTGCCGATCGTCAACGGGCTGGAGACGTTTCCGATCAACATTCAGCGGATGTCGGCCGAGCATCTCAACACCTACACCATCGATAACCAGGAACTCGACGCGGTGGTGACGCTCAACTACCGCATCCCGGAGGCCGAGGTGCGGCGCGTCTACACGACCAACCGCGACTACAAAGCTAACCTCGAAAAGTTCATGGTCGACCGCTTCAAGCGGGAGATGGGCAAGATGAACATCACGCAGGTGGCGGCGCATCGCGGCGAGGTTTCGCAGGCTGTGAAGCGCATCCTCGAGACGGAGGCGCTGCCCCTCTTCGGCATCCAGATCGTGGATTTCCAGATCAACGATATCCGCTACACCGACACGTACCGCAAGGCTGTCGACGCCGCCGCAACGGCCAAGGCCAAAGTCGAGCAGGCCGAGCAGGAGAAGCGCGAGGCCGAGGTTGTGGCCCTGAAACGCAAGATTGCCGCTGAGGGCGAAGCCAACGCCGTTCGCGAGTCTGCCCGCGGCAGGGCCGATGGTGAGTTGCTGATCAAGACGGCCGAGGCCAAGGGCAAGGAGCTCGTCGGCCTCGCTGAGGCCAAGGCACTCGAAGCACAAGGACTGGCTTTACGGAGCAATCTCGGTCTCGTCCAACTCGAGTTTGCCAAGCGCTGGAGCGGCGCGCTGCCCACGAACATGTACGGGAGCGCGCCTCTGCCGTTCCTGAATATCGCGCCGCATGCAGCGAGCGTGGAGGAACAGCCAGCGCCGCAGCCGAAGGTGATGAAGCAGTAGGAACTGACCGTGCGCACGTGGCGAACGGCAGTGCGTTCGCCATGAGTCCGCCAAGGCAGGAACTGGAGCGGACGCTGGCGTTTGCGCGGCGTCATGACCTGCAGGACTCGCGTGCACAAACGTTCAGCTGACATCCTGTTCGTGCCCTATGCGGTTCAAAAACGCGCGACGCGTCGAGGCCCTGCGACGAAGAGTGCGTGTCGCCGTCGAAATTGGAGAACGATCATGACTCGCGGTGCCATTGTTACCGGCGGAATCAGAGGTCTCGGAGCTGCGATTTCGCGCGCACCCTTGTCGGAGGGATGTCAGGTCGTCGCCGTCTATCATGGCAATGATGCGGCGGCACGGGGGTTCGAAGCGGCAACCGCCATCCCGATCCGCAAGTGGGATGTCGCAAACTTCGACGTATGCAAGGTCTGAATTGCCGAGGTGACGCGCACGCTCGGCGCGCCCGCGATCCTCGTCAACAATGCCGGCATCACCCGGGACGCCACACTGCACAACATGACGCCGGAGCAATGGTCCGCCGTCATCAATACCAATCTGGGTTCAATGTTCAACATGTGCCGCAATGTCATTGAGGGCATGCGCGAACGCAAGTTCGGGCGGATCATCAACATCAGTTCGATCAATGGCCAGAAGAGGCAGTTCGGTCAGACGAACTATTCGGCAGCAATCGCCGGCATACTCCGCTTCACCAAGGCGCTGGGACTAGAGGAGGCAAGTAAGGGCATCACGGTCAATGCCGTGGTGCCAGGGTATTGCGTACAGAGATTGTTACTGCGGTGTCGCAAGACCTCCTGTGGTCGATTGCCGCCCGCATTCCCGTCGGCCGGCTCGGCAAACCCGCGGATATTGCGCGGACCATCGCGTTCCTGGCGCACGACGATGCAGACTTCAACACCGGCGCGACGATCTCGGTCGATGGCGGCCAGCTTACGAGCTGAAATATATCGTCCGGCCGACGCATTGTTCTTAGACGAACGATGTAAACTCTCAGAAAATTGATTCGAGGATCGACACTGAAGTCTTCGACGCGGCGCGGAGCAAATCGGACGAGGCTCCTCTCGCGATCAGAGGGAAGCCGACACCGGCATCTTGCGCACGAAGCCATTTCGATACGTCTTTGCTGGAGCACGAGCCAAATGCCGATCGATCACCCTGCGCCGGTCGCCGACCGCGCTGGTACGAGCCAAAAGCTTCTGTCGATCGATGCACGGCGAAGGATTTTTCTCTACCTCGGCGTCTTGGTCACTCTGCTCGCGTTTGGCGCTCCGCATGGCGGATTGATCGAAATCCCGTTGAGCTTTCTGCTGAAGAACAAGATGCTGCTGAATGCGGATGAACTCTCCATCTTCCGGCTGCTGGCGGCAGCGCCACTCTACGTCTCGTTCATTTTTGGCTTCATTCGCGACACTTGGAATCCGTTCGGCTTGCAAGATCGCGGATATATGCTGATTTTCGGCTCAACCGGCGCCATACTTTATGGAGCATTTGCGCTCATGCCACTGTCCTACGGTACGCTACTGGGCGCATTGCTGCTGCTGACATCGGCATTCCTCTTTGTATCGAGTGCGCAAAACGGGTTGTCGTCGGTGATTGGGCAACAACACGCGATGCCCGGCCAGATCAGTGCAGCTTGGAGTATCTTTGGATCGGTGCCGGTGGTAGCAGCCTTCCTGGCCGGAGGGGTGATCAGCGACGCACTCGAGGCCAGGAACGCCGACCAAGCCGTACGCCTGCTGTTCCTTTTTGGCGCCGCGGTCATGGCGACGATCGCAGTGTATTCTACCTGGAGACCGGGTGCCGTTTTCGATAATATCGCTGCAGAGCAGGAGACGGGCAGGCGCCCGCTCGACGACCTCAAACGGCTGATGCGACACTGGCCGATCTATCCGGCCTTGATGATCTGGACGCTTTGGAATTTCGCGCCGGGATCCGTCACCCCCTTGCAATATTATCTGCAGGATACCTTGCATGCCAAGGATGCCCAGTGGGGCCAGTGGAATGCCATCTTTGCAGCCTCATTCATACCAACGTTCGTGGTGTTCGGGTTGTTCTGCCAGCGCACCCCGTTGCAGTCGCTTCTTTGGTGGGGAACGCTGGTGGCGGTGCCGCAACTTGTGCCATTGCTCTTTATTCATTCGGTGTCGGGCGCATTGCTGGCGGCGGTGCCGATCGGTCTCATGGGCGGTGTTGCGACGGCGGCCTATCTCGACCTCATCATCCGATCGTGCCCCCGCGGCTTGCAGGGAACGACGCTGATGCTGTCCGCCAGTGTCGCCTTCGTGGCCACGCGCTTTGGCGATGTTCTGGGGGCTAAGCTGTACCAGCACTACGGCGACTTCACCGTGTGCGTCATCGCGATCACGATTGCATATGCGCTCATTCTGCCGACTCTATTGCTGGTCCCGAAACATCTGATTGCCACGACGGACGGACAGGAAACAGAGCCTGGGTCTGCACCGCTCGAGTGAGCGGCGGCATATCCAGGGGCACAGTGGTTCCGTGATGCGCGGAGCCGCTGGAGCGCGGTCATTGCGCCGTGTCAACGAAACAGAACACGCTTCGGCTTACTTGTTTTTTCCCAGTGTGGTCGAAGGAATCAGTCATGCGCATCGGCGTTCCGAAAGAGATCAAGGTGCGCGAGTACCGTGTGGGCCTGACACCGACCAGCGTCCGCGAGTTGACCGCGCATGGCCACACCGTATGGGTCGAAACGGGGGCGGGGTCTGGCATCGGCATGGACGATACCGCCTACGAGCGCGCCGGTGCGGTCATTGCAGCGACCCCGTCGCAGGTGTTTGCGGATGCTGATCTGATTGTGAAGGTCAAAGAACCTCAACCTGCCGAGCGCCGCATGCTGCGGCCGGGGCAGGTTTTGTTCACTTATCTGCATCTGGCTCCCGATCCCGCGCAATCGCGCGATCTCATGGAAGCGAGGGCTACTTGCATCGCCTACGAGACCGTCACATCGGCGGCGGGTACATTGCCGTTACTGGCGCCGATGTCCGAAGTTGCAGGCCGCATGGCCGTTCAAGTCGGCGCCTATTTCCTCGAAAAGCCGCATGGTGGGCCTGGTATCCTGCTCGGTGGCGTTCCGGGTGTGGAGCCGGCGAAGGTGGTTGTGTTGGGCGGTGGTGTCGTTGGTACGCACGCGATCGACATCGCGCTGGGAATGGGTGCTGATGTGTGGGTGCTCGACAGGAATGTCGACGTGCTCCGGCGACTTTGGTCCCAGTTCGGCCGCCCGCTCAACACCGTATACTCGACGCGAGATTCGCTCGACCGACATTTGCGGGAGGCGGACCTCGTCGTTGGCGGCGTACTGCTGCCGGGCGCCGCCGCACCGAAGCTCATCACCCGCGCCCATGTGGCAACGATGAAGTCCGGCTCCGTCATTGTGGATGTTGCCATCGATCAGGGTGGATGCGCGGAAACGTCGAGGCCCACCACGCACGATGAGCCGACGTTCGTTGTCGATGGCGTCACGCACTATTGTGTGACCAACATGCCTGGTGGCGTGCCCCGAACTTCAGCACATGCGCTGAACAACGCCACGCTCCCTTTCATCGTCGCCATTGCCGATAAGGGCTGGAAACGTGCTCTCGCTGATAACCCGCACCTGTTGAACGGTCTCAACGTTTGGAATGGCCGGATCACCTGCGAGGCGGTCGCACGCGCTCTCGACCTGCCATTCACGCCGGGGCGCGTCGCTGTTGCGGAATATTGAAGGCTGCGCTGCCTTCCGCGATCAGGAGCGCCGGGCGCACGGTTGCGCAGAACAACTTCGGGTCTCGACAAGCGGCGCCCCACAGCAGTACGGCGCCATTGGCAACTGTCTCGGGCTTAAACGCGCCGCCGAGCGACTCGCTGGATGCAGCGGCTCGATGTGCCGCTCGGTCGGCGCACGACATTGGGCGCAGCACTCATTGCTCTCCAGGCGACAAAGCCTGCGGAATCCGACGCAAAGCGGACATTGAATCCGACGCAAGCCGGACAGCAGTCCGATGAAGCCGGACAGTTGGTGATGACCAGCCGGTGGCGCCACTCATCGACGATCGAATCACCTGATCGCTGCCTCTCAACAGAGAGGTCAAGCGATGCCGGCGGAGAGATGTCGATGCGGAAAGTGCGCGAGGTGCTTCGCCTGAAGCATGCCCTCGGGATGAGCTACCGGGCGATCAGCGAGGCGACCGGGATCGGGGAAACGGCGGCGGCGGAATACGTGCACCGGGCGGCCGTGATCGGCGTCACTTGGCCGGTGCC
>JANLPY010000061.1:0-2597 GCA_031367505.1 Hyphomicrobiaceae bacterium
ATGGGTGCCCATCAGCGTTGCGACGGGGTCGTAGAGTGGCCCGCGCTGGGTTGAGCCGAGGGGCGGCAGGGTCGGGCCGGATGTTAGGCAGGAGGACCATTTTAGCGCCGCGCGCGGGATGGTGGGGATCTGGGTGCTCCCTGCGATGGTCGGCCATGCGGTGGTGTGCTGGATGGCGGCCAGGATGGCGGGGGTGGTGGCGGGCTTGCGGTACGCCGCGGCGCGGGGCTTGTTCATTCTATGTTCTTACGATGGGGTGTGCCATCGAGGCAAGGATTTGGTGGGTGGGTGGGTTTAAGTGTTTACCAAGGGTGGAAGGTGGACGTCCGTGAGCAGGACGTTTGAGGCATAAATTAAGACTTTCGGGCACTTTCGTTGACCTCGTGATTCCAAGGGGTTAGACTTTCCGTAAGATATGCCCGAATCGGAACTCCAAACCCGCCGCCTTGGCTATGCCCGCGTCAGCACCTACGGGCAGACGCTCGACGCGCAACTTGCGCAGTTGAAGGCGGAGGGGTGCGCCGGGATGCACCGCGAGAAGGCGAGCGGCGCACAGCCAACCCGGCGCGAGTTGCTGCGGTTGCTGAAAGCCCTTGCCCCCGGCGACGTCGTGACGGTGACGCGGATCGACCGGCTGGCCCGCTCGACCTTCGACCTGTTCGCCATCGTCCAGCAGATCGTGGACGCGGGAGGACAATTCCGGTCAATGGCCGAGCCTTGGGCCGACACCGCCACCAGCACCGGGCGGTTGATGATAGCCGTCCTCGGCGGACTGGCGGACGTGGAGCGCGACCTCATCCGTACCCGCACGGCCGAGGGGCGCAGCCGCGCCAAGGATCGCGGGCAGCACATGGGCCGACCGTCGAAGCTGACCCCGGAGCAGCAGTCCGAGGCGCGACAGCGGCGCGCACAAGGTGCTACGCTCAAGGAACTGGCGCAGAGCTACAATGTCGGTCGCGCGACGATCTCGCGGCTCAGCACAAAATGACGGCAAAGCTCGCTGCGTGAAGAAGGAGTATGACCAACATGCGAGCGATTACTGTGATGCTTGTCATCATTATCGTCGCCGGGCCCGCCTACTCTCAACAGCACTCGGCATTGGGTTTTGCCGGTGTTGGCGGAAGATCATGCGCCGAGTTCAGTGGGGACTACGGCGAAGACCCGACCACATTCGGTGCCCTCTATTTCTTCTGGGCGCAGGGTATGATGTCTGGATTGAACGCCCAAATTCCATTTAAACCAAATCAAAAAATGACCAACTTGGCCCTCTGGAATATAGAACGACAGAAGCAGCATATTCGTTTGTTTTGTTTTCGTAATCCACTTGCATCGTACGTTGTCGCGGTGCTTGATCTTTTTGACTCGATGAGACGGGAGGAAGGACTCCCTGATTGGCGATGGTGAGAAACCGGAGCGTTAGCCAGTTAAGATAGCAGGAATTTGGCCCTTTATGTCCGTGAGCACATTGTCAAGATGAAATTCATTCCGTAAGATTTCCAGTCGGAAGACAGCCGGCTTGAGACGGAGCTTGTTGGTGGTCCCATCGTAGACTGAAATTCGTACCCGTTTGCCGTTATCAGATACTACCGCTTCGCCCCTATGTGGCTCAAAAAATCTTCGCACCCGTTCAACTATGCACTCTTCGGTAAGCATTGCCATTCTCCTTCGTAACGACTGGTCGCTGTGCACCACGTTGTCCTGTGCGTGCGATTCGCGAACAAAGCTGAGTTTAGCTGCGCGGGTCAGCTTTCCATGACTCATATTACACGCGCACCACATGTATGGCAACTTATAGGACACCCTACTGCAGGGCTGATCACACGCCACTGATTTCTCGGACGCGCGACCGATCATCGTCTCGCGGCTTTAGCCAACGGTTCCACGGGCCACTTGCGAGTTGCCATAAAGCCCATTCTGCGGTCGGCCTGTGTACGCGCCATATAGAGATGACACCCTTCTGCAAAGTTGAGGTGACACTGTCCCGGATTTCAGGGTCCTGGGAGATGCGCCGTGGCGGTGTCGATGAGCCAGCTAGAATTTGGGCGTTTGGATGTTCTGCTACGTGTGCAGTCGGGGCGTTTACGTGTTGCCGACGCATGCCAACTGCTGGATTTGCAACGGCGGCAGGTGTTCCGTCTGCTTCGCGGTCTCAAACAGGACGGCTCGTCCAGCGTGCTGTCGAAGCGTCGCGACAAGCCGAGCAACAACCGGCTTCCCGTTGAGATACGCACGCTCGCGCTGACGCTGGTGCGCGAGCGTTACCCGGACTTCGGGCCGACGCTGGCGTTGGAGAAGCTCGCGGCGCATCACGGGCTTTGTGTGTCGCAGGCGACCTTGCGCGGCTGAATGTTCGCGGACGGTCTATGGATCGACCGCCGTCAGCGCCTGCCCTCCCCGCACCAGCCGCGCCGGGCCGCCGACATCATGGCCGCGATCAACGCCATCCACGCCTTCCGGGAGGGTAACGGACGCACCCAGCGCGCGTTCATCCGCGCACTCGCCAAGGCAGCGGGCCACACGCTGGATTTCACCGTTATCTCCCAGGAACGCATGATCCAGGCCAGCATCGCAGCGAACGAGCGCGAGGCCCCCTCGAT
>JANLPY010000062.1:0-2351 GCA_031367505.1 Hyphomicrobiaceae bacterium
GATCGAGGGGGCCTAGCGATTCTGCAAGCGCGACTTCGGCGCTGTTGGGCAGCACAAAAAAGTCTGTCGAGTTGAGTGAGAAATTCAAGACGCCGCCGAAGGATGTGATGCCCGGATTTTGTATATTCAAGTTCTTCTTAAACGTGGCTCCCGTACCTGCAGGGTAGGCAAACTGCTTCGGCTTAGCCGCATTCATCACGGCGAGCGGGTCCACCGTACCGAGATTTGTATCCCCCACCATATTAACGTCAGCCAAGCCAGTCAATGCGATGTCCCCGGCCCCTATCATGTTATTGCCACTGTCATATCGTCCGGACAAGTGGACCAGCGATTGCAGCGGGAAAATGGCCTGTACGGTGTTGCCGAAGACAATACTTTCACCAGCGATGTTTTTATTGAGGTTGGCTTGCACGGTTAAATCCGTGAGTACGACTCGGAATATCGCCGCGCCTGCCACACCGCCTTTTGATTGGAAGAGCTTCCCGCTCGCGGTGAAATCTTTTACGTTTTGCTGGAACTGCACAATCCCTGGAGTATTGTTCATGTCGTTAACGTCGTCATCACTAATCAAAAGGCTCCCCGCTCCGCTGCCGAGTAGAATACTGAGAGCGGCGGAAGCATTGTGCGAGAACCCGGCGAGGCACGCCGTCACCAGGAAAACACCTGGGACCATGGAAAGCCATCGACGTATAACCTTGGCAATCCCCGGCGATCTTGATCTTAGAGGCGTAGAGTTTTTATAAACAGTAATTGGATACGTAAGGGAATGAAATTCTTCATTCTGTGAAATTTTCATCGCAGTTTCCTCCAGAGTGGTCGTTGAAAAATAGACGGAATCAAGGCGGAATCAAGGGGTCAGAGTCTTCGAAGCGGATTCTCGCGCAGTTTCAATCTGGCCACGCCGGTGTCAAGTACTCTGACCCCTTGACCCACTCTTGCCCCCCGCTGGCGCGGCCGGCCGGAGCGGCGGTGGGCGAAGCTGTGCGACTAACCTGTGGAGGGGCCCGGGACACGCCCGGCCCCTCCACAGATTCAGCGGCAACGCGCCAGCGCGACCACGCTGAACGCCAGCCCGAACAGCGGTAACAAGGCGGGCACGGGCACCGGCACGAGGGCGTCTTTCACCGCCTGATAGGTAAATTGGCCGTCGCTGGTAGGCAGCAGCCCGTAGGTGGCCGAGGTGACCGTCACGCCATCGGGAACGTCGATCCCCGTCAGCAGCCCGGTGTGTGCGAAGTCGAGCCCATAGGCGCTGAACGTATTCCCGCTCGAAAAGATGGCGAAATAGCCGAACAGCTCGAGTGGAACCCCTGCGAACGCACTGCCGCTGATCGAGAGCGGGATCGACACGTTGCCTGTCGCGGTCGAGATTACTGGCGTATTGCGAGAGATATCGGTGAAGTCGCCCTGGAGGTGCAGAGTGACATCGTAGGACCAGTCGCCCACGCCAGGGTTGTGGTTGGTCACCACGCCATTGGCGAGGAAGCTGATCGTGATCGGCACCGGACCCGTGCCTGACAGCGTGATCGTATCGCGGAACGAGCCGTACGCCTGCGCAAAGCCGATGTCGGTAAGTGCGTTCGCGGACAGCTTGACGACGCCGAAATCGGCGGCGGCGGTGGCGCTGCTTCCGTCTAGCGCCGACGCGGCGCTAGACGCCGCGCCGGGAACCACGTGGGGATTATCCTCGACGAGCATTTGCGTGTCTCTGTTGGTCACGATCGTGCGCGAAGAGTTCTGCGGCGCGGCGAGCGCGGCAAGCGCGGGGACCGACGCGATGAGCGACAGCGACGCGGCGAGCAATAAGGTTTTCATCTGCGATTTATCCCTCTATTGGCCCCAGCCGATAGAAACATATCCGACGGCCAGGAGGTTAATACGAAACGTATGCTCAATGTAACCGTAATCGGTGCCCAATAGGGGACGAGGGCAAAGGCAAGATCATCGACTGGCTCGCCGACCGCGCGCAGCTGGTGGTGGGCTTCCAGGGCGGGCACAACGCCGCGGATCTGTCGGGGACGGTTTGCCCGGATTGCAAATCTGTGAACTGTCCCTCATCGGAAAACAGACGCAGGCGCGCTTCAGTCATGATGTTGATTGGGTGGCCCCGATGATCATCGAAGACGCCGGTCGGGTCCTGGCGCTACGTGCACGCATTGCACAGATTGAGGTCCGTTGCGAATCTCTAGTTAACGACTCTACGGATGCGCAAGTGATTGATTCTTTGCCTGGCTTCGGTGTGGTCTGTGCCTTCGAGCTGGCCGGCGAGATTGGCACACTCAAACGATTTTCGAATGAGGGCAGCCTGGCGGTGTATCTGGGCATGGCGACGCTCGATAACAGTTCTGGCA
>JANLPY010000064.1:0-41595 GCA_031367505.1 Hyphomicrobiaceae bacterium
GCCGCGCGAATCGACGTTCGCGTTAGCGCCGATGCCGACGGCAAACTCAGTGCCATTGATGGGCGCTATGTGCTCGACTCGGGTGGCATCCCAGGAACGCCGACAACGCTTCTGATGCAGGCATCGGCGGCACCTTATCAGAGCCAGAACCTGCGCTTGGAAGGCTTCGATATTACGACCAACAAGCCGCGCACTGAAGCTTATCGCGGACCCGGCGGCATCCAGGCGGCGTTCGCCTTGGAGCAGGCGATGGACGAGTTGGCTCTGGCCCTCGATCTTGATCCTCTCGAGTTGCGGCGCCGCAACGCCGCCGTGACCGGCAGCTTGATGCCAATCGGCACGCCGTTTCCATCGATTGGCCTCACGACGATCATCGAACGGGTCGCGGCGCACGCTTGCTGGAGAGATCCCATTCAGCCTGGTCCTCTACCGCGCGGGCGGGGATTGGCGATGGGCTACTGGCGCGGCACGTCGATGACGTCGGCAGCACACGTGTCGATCGCGGGCGACGGCCGCCCGATGGTGACGATGGGCTCGGTCGATATCTCCGGTACGCGCACGACGATGGCGCAGGTTGCGGCCGAGGAATTCGGCCTCGCGATCGACGATGTGTACGTGGCGATGGGCGATACCAAATCCGTGGGATATTCGGATGCCGCAGCCGGTAGCCGTGTCGGGCGCACGATGACGGCAGCGGTCGCGCAAGCCTGCCAGGACGCGCTCGGACAGCTCCGCGTTCGAGCGGCCGCGAAACTACAATGTGCGGCGGGCGAGTTGAGTTATGCTGCGGGAGTTTTCCGGGCATCCGGCGCCGGCTCGATCAGTCTCTACGATTTGATGCAGTCGACGCTGACAGAAGGCGCAATCATTGGTCGTGGCGTTTCGACCAAGCTACCGCTCGGTGTCGAAGCCGGTGCTCACGTTTGCGACGTCGAGGTCGATCCCGAAACCGGCCAAGTGACGGTCCTTCGCTACACTGCATTTCAGGATGTCGGCCGGGCGCTCAATCCCGTTGCGGTTGAAGGACAGATCGAAGGTAGCGTATCGCAAGGGCTCGGCTGGGCGCTGACCGAAGGCTTCGACTACGCGGCGGACGGGCGATTGCGCAACGCAAGCTTGCTCGATTACCGGATGCCGACGGCACTCGACATGCCCAAGGTCGATTGTGTGTTGATCGAGACCCCGGTGCCCAACGTGCCTTACGGTGTGCGTGGTGTCGCTGAGATGCCAATCGTGCCAGTCGCTGCAACAGTCGGCAATGCGATCAGACGCGCGATCGGCGTTCGCATGACCCAGATGCCGATGACGCCGGAGCGTATCGTCAGAGCGCTAAATGCGATGCGCCGGACCTGAATGACCTCAAGAAAAAAGGCCCCCACCCGAAAGTGGAGGCCCGATCTTTATGCCACATCCGCTTCGCGAGCGCGGTCGCGACGCTTGCGCTCGTTGGGATCAAGCCAGCGCTTGCGCAACCGGATCGACTGTGGCGTGATTTCGACCAACTCGTCGTCCTGAATATACGACATCGCGCGTTCCAGCGTCATCTTCATTGGTGGTGTCAGGATCAGCGCGTCATCCTTGCCGGCGGCGCGCACGTTAGACAGCTTCTTGCCTTCACGAACGTTGACTTCGAGGTCGTTGTCCCGCGTATGTTGGCCGATGATCATGCCGCCATAAACCTTGGTTTGCGGGTCGATCATCAAGGAACCGCGCGGCTGCAAATAGAACAGCGCGTAGGTCGTCGCTTCGCCATCGCCATTCGACAGCAACACGCCGTTGCGGCGGCCTTCGATGTGGCCCTTATGTGGAGCGTAGGAACTGAACAGCCGGTTCATCACGGCGGTGCCGCGCGTATCGGTGAGCAACTCGCCTTGATAGCCGATCAGTCCGCGCGTCGGCACGTTGAACACGAGCCGCTGACGTCCGCCGCCCGAGGGCCGCATTTCCAGCAACTCGCCCTTCCGCTCGGAAAGCTTCTTCACCACGACGCCGGAATGCTGCTCATCGACGTCGATGATCACTTCCTCGATCGGTTCGAGCCGCTGGCCGTTCTCGTCGGTGGTCATCACCACTTGCGGGCGCGACACGGTGAGCTCGAAGCCTTCGCGGCGCATCGTCTCGATCAGAATGCCGAGCTGTAATTCGCCACGACCGGCGACGTCGAACGAGTCGCTGACTGTATTTTCAGTAATGCGAATGGCGACGTTGCGTTCAGCTTCCTTGAGCAGGCGTTCGCGAATAACGCGGCTTTGCACCTTGTCACCTTCGCGGCCAGCGAACGGTCCGTCATTGATACGGAACGTCATCGACAGCGTCGGCGGATCAACGGGCTGTGAGTAGATCGCGGTTTCGACGGACGGATCACACAGCGTGTCGGCCACGGTTGCTTCGGTGATGCCAGCAATAGCGATGATATCGCCTGCCTCGCCAACTTCGATCGCGGTGCGCTCCAGGCCACGGAAGGCCAGCACCTTGGTGACGCGCGCGGTCTCGATCAGCTTGCCTTCACGGGTCAACGCCTTGATCGTCTGGCCCGGACTGATGGTGCCGGATGAAATACGTCCCGTCAGGATGCGGCCGAGGTAGGGATCGGCCTCGAGTGTCGTCGCGAGCAAGCGGAATACGCCCTCTTCGACGATCGGCGGCTTGACGTGCTTCAGCACCAGATCGAACAACGGCGCCATGTCGGTCTTCGGACCATCAGGGCTCAAAGCCATCCAGCCATCACGGCCCGAGCCGTAGAGGATCGGGAAGTCGAGTTGTTCGTCGGTCGCGTCGAGGTTTGCGATCAGATCGAACACCTCGTTCAGGACGTCCTGGAAACGCTGGTCGGGCCGATCGATCTTGTTGATGGCGACGATTGGGCGCAGGCCGCGCTTGAGGGCCTTCGACAGCACGAACTTGGTCTGCGGTAGAGGCCCTTCTGAAGCGTCGACCAGCACGATAACACCGTCGACCATGTTGAGGATACGCTCGACTTCACCGCCGAAATCGGCGTGGCCTGGCGTGTCAATGATGTTGATCCGCACGCCTTTCCAGACGAGCGAGGTGCACTTCGCCAGAATGGTGATGCCGCGCTCACGCTCGAGATCGTTCGAGTCCATAGCGCGTTCGGCAACCTTCTGGTTGTCCCGGAACGAACCGGTCTGCTTCAGCAGCACGTCAATGAGTGTCGTCTTGCCATGGTCGACGTGCGCGATAATGGCGATATTGCGAAGTTCCATGTGGGTCCTTGAATGCCAAAAGGCAGCCGCAGCCGTTGCTGCGCTGCATCATTGCGCGGTGCCTTAGCACATGGACTAGCCCGCGGCTAGCTAACTACGTCTTCTATCGCTCGCACGCTTCTTGCGTTTGCAGTTCCAAATGGCAAATGGCCGTTTCATTTTGTGCCAAATCGGAAGCAAGTCCATGTTCGAACGAAACAAAGTAGACAATCAGTCTGAGCAGACCGGTGTGTCAATCGAGGCCCACCTGGAAGACGGCAGCGTCATCAAGGGCAAGGTTGCGATCCCGCAGCACAAGTCAGTCTATGACGTGCTGAACGGTCAGGCAGCGTTTCTGGAGTTCGAGCCGTTCGAGGGGGAGCGCCGTTTCATCGCCAAAGCCTCGGTTCGCTCTGTAAAGCTGCTGCCAGTGGCACGTGGTGCCAACTTGCACGCTCGCCTGCGCGATGCCGATGCGTTCGATCCACATACGATCCTTGGATTAACGCGTGCAGCATCTTGGGACGATATCAAATCGGCCTACCACCGCCTCGCCAAGCTCTACCATCCGGACCGCTACTCCGCCGCTGAGTTGCCGCCAGAAGTGCGCGACTATCTCGCTGGTATGACGAGGCGTGTGAACGCTGCCTATGCAGCACTCGAAGCGCCGCAACAGATAAAGCGGCAAGCGAGCGCTGCACGTGCGGAGCCGATCTACACGTCACCCTCTCGCGTTTAATGAATTACCGCGTCCGATAGGTAAAATTGCAGGCAATGCGCCAGCGCCGCGTTAACTGATATTTGTTATCCTTCGCCTCTGACGTTAGTAATCGTTGCGAGGATCTTCCCATGGCCGCAGCCGACTTGGCAGCTTGGCGTAAGCAAAACAGCGACCCGATGACGGTCGATATGATCATGACCGACAGCTCGACCATGCGAGCCATCGTGATGATCCCTAAGGGCAAGAACCTGAGGGACATATTCAACGTCGAAGATACGTTCCTAGAGGTCGAGTGCTTGGAACGCGGCCAGATCGTGTTCCAGCGCGAAGCCCTACGCTCGGTCCGCCCGTGTGCGCTTCCTGCCGCCGACCAGATGGACAAGCGGGTCAAGGCCGCTGAAAAGCTCGGTGCGCATACGGTTTTGAAAGTGCCGAAAACCGCATCCTTGGATGTGATTGCAGCCGCTCATGACCAGTTGAAGGACGTTTACGATCCGGCTCGCGCCGCAACTGCCGGCATGCCGCCCGAAGTCATCGAGTTCATGGCCGCCATGTGCCGCCGCTTCGAAGCCGCGCGTATGGAGCTGGAAGCGTTATTGCCGGTAGATGGCGCTCAGAATCCGGCGGCTCGAGCTTGATACCGCCGGTATTGCTGCTACATGTGGTGCACGTTCGCGTGCCTCGAAGTCAGTAGCCCAAGGAATTGCATGAACCGCCGGTCGATTATCGTACGCGCGACGTGGGACGACGATGCCGGTGTTTGGGTTGCCGAAAGTTCGGATATACCGGGACTAGTAACCGAAGCGAGTACCCTCGAAGATCTACGGGGCAAGGTACTCGCAATGATACCAGAGCTTATGGAGCTCAATGGGGTCACATCTGATTTACACGAAATCCCGGTTCATATTCTTGCCGAACAGATGGCACGAGTTCCAAACCCAAGTATGGCCTGATGGCCACGTATGAGCGTGAGGTCCGGAACCTACTGATACAAGCGGGCTGCTCGTTTCATCGAGAGGGAAGAGGCGACCACGAGATTTGGTATAGCCCGTTGACCAATCGCTATATTACGGTCGATGGCAAGATAAAGTCGGGCCACACGGCAAATGCCGTCCTCAAACAAGCCGGACTTGAGAAGAAGTTTTGATAAGTAAGAAGCAGGGCACCTTTTGGGATGCCCCGCCGGTATACTCGTGGTCATTCCAGCCGGCGCTTACGCCACTGCTGCCAAGTTGCGCAGCACGTAGTGCAGGATCCCGCCGTGGCGGTAATATTCGATCTCATCCAGCGTATCGATGCGGCACAGGATCGGGATCGAGCGCGCTTTCCCGTCAGCAGACGTGATCACAGCTTCCATCATGGCGCGTGGCTTCACCGATGTGAGGCCCTTGATCGACACCGTCTCGTCGCCCTTGAGGCCAAGTGAGCCCCATGAGGTGCCCTCTTCGAAGGTGAACGGCACGACGCCCATGCCAACCAAGTTCGAACGATGTATGCGCTCGAACGACTGCGCGATCACGGCCTTCACGCCGAGCAGATTGGTGCCTTTCGCGGCCCAATCGCGCGACGAGCCGTTGCCGTACTCGATACCCGACAGGATCACCAACGGCACGCCCTCAGACTTGTAAAGCTCGGCGGCATCGTAGATCGACATCACCTTGCCGGATGGATAGTGCGTGGTGTAGCCGCCTTCGCGGATCTGGCCGGCCGCATCCTTATTCATCGCGTTCTTGATGCGGATGTTGGCGAACGTGCCGCGCATCATCACCTGATGATTGCCGCGCCGTGTGCCGTACTGATTGAAGTCCGCAGGACGAACCTGATGTTCCAGAAGGTACGAGCCGGCCGGGCTGTCCTTCTTGATGGAGCCCGCTGGCGAGATGTGGTCGGTGGTGATCTTGTCACCCAACAGCGCCAGGATCCGTGCACCAACGAGATCGGTGATCGGCTTCGGCTCCATCGTGATGCCATCGAAATACGGCGGGTTCTGCACGTAGGTCGAGCCATCATTCCATGCATAGGTGAGGGTCGGCGGGGTCTTGATCTTCTGCCAGTTCTCGTCGCCCTTGAACACGTCCGAATAGCGCGACATGAACAGTTCGCGCGTGACGTTGGCGTGGATGAAGTCCTGCACTTCCTGGTTCGACGGCCAGATGTCCTTGAGCATGACGGGCTGGCCATCAGTGCCGATGCCGAGCGGCTCCTTCGACAGATCCATCGTCACCGATCCGGCCAGCGCGTATGCGACGACCAACGGCGGCGACGCCAAGTAGTTCGCTTGCACGTCGGCCGAAACGCGGCCCTCGAAGTTGCGGTTACCTGACAAGACAGCTGCGGCGATGATGCCATTCTCATGAATCGAATTAGAGATTTCTGGCGCCAGTGGCCCGGAGTTTCCGATGCAGGTGGTGCAACCGAAGCCGACGAGATTAAAGCCGATAGCATCGAGCGACTTTTGCAGCCCGGCCTTTTCGAGATAAGCCGCGACGACTTGGCTACCGGGTGCCAACGATGTCTTGACCCACGGCTGCGACTTCAAGCCTTTGGCCACCGCATTGCGGGCGAGCAGGCCTGCGGCGATCAACACGCTCGGGTTCGAGGTGTTGGTGCAGCTGGTGATCGCGGCGATGGCGACATGGCCGTGCGCCAGATCGAAATCGCGGCCATCGACCTTGAAGTGCTTAGCGCCTTCATTGGTCTTCTTGTATTCGGTGGTGAGCGCCGCGGCGAAACCGGTGCCGACGTCACCCAGCGACACGCGACCTTCGGGCCGCTTTGGTCCAGCCATCGAGGGCACGACATCGCCCAAGTCCAAGCCGAGCGTATCGGTGAACACAGGGTCGGCGTCGCCAGCGGTGCGGAACAGGCCCTGCGCCTTGGTGTAGGCTTCCGTCAGTGCGATCGATGCTTCCGAGCGGCCGGAGATGGTGAGGTACTTGATCGCCTCTGCATCGACCGGGAAGAAGCCGCAAGTCGCACCATATTCAGGGGCCATGTTGCCAATCGTCGCGCGGTCGGCCAGCGTCATACTGTCGAGGCCGGGGCCGTAGAATTCGACGAACTTGTTGACCACGCCCTTTTTGCGCAGCATCTGGGTGACGGTCAGCACGAGATCGGTCGCGGTGATGCCTTCCTTCATGCGGCCGGTCAGCTTGAAGCCAATCACTTCCGGGATCAACATCGACTGCGGCTGGCCGAGCATGGCGGCCTCAGCCTCGATGCCACCGACGCCCCAGCCGAGGACGGCAAGACCATTAACCATCGTCGTGTGACTATCGGTGCCAACGACCGTGTCGGGGTAGGCGAAGGTTTCCGAGCCGACTTGGTTGGTCCAAACGACCTGGCTCAAGTATTCGAGGTTGACCTGATGGCAGATCCCGGTGCCGGGTGGCACCACGCGGAAATTGGCGAACGCGCCCTGGCCCCACTTGAGGAAGTTGTAGCGCTCGCCGTTGCGTGCGTATTCCAGCGCGACGTTGTCGCCGAGGGCTTTAGGTGTGCCGAATTCGTCGACGATGACCGAGTGGTCGATAACGAGATCGACGGGAACCAACGGGTTGATCTTCTTTGGGTCGCCGCCGAGCGTGTTCATGCCATCGCGCATGGCAGCAAGATCAACCACGGCTGGCACGCCGGTGAAGTCCTGCATCAGCACGCGGGCCGGGCGGAAACCGATCTCCTTGGCCGACTTGCCCTTATCGGTAAGCCAACCGGCCATCGCCTCGATATCGGTCTTGGTAACCGTACGGCCATCTTCATTGCGCAGCAGGTTTTCCAGCAGCACCTTCATCGAGAACGGCAATTTGGAAATGCCGGCAAGGCCGTTCTTCTCGGCGTCAGGCAAGGAAAAGTAGGTATATGTTTTGCCGCCGGCGGTAAGCGTTTTGCGGCATTTGAAACTGTCGATCGAGGCGGGCGTTGTTGTCGTCATGTGCTTGTCTCCACGAGCGTTGAGGAGCCGCGCCACCGGAGTGCCGATGGAGACGAGAGCAGTGGGGGACGTTTCGGTCCGCCGCGCCTCAGCTTTTGCGCTAGCGTTGGTTAGTGTCCAGACACTATACAACGGCTTTTGCTGCAGTGCCAAACAACTTGGTGGCAGCTCACGTGAAAGTTTTAACCCTCAGGTATGCCACGCCGCATGACCATTGCGCTAACAGGGGACGATCTGTGCATCGAGCGTGGCGGCAGGCTGGTGCTGGAGGGCGTTGCCTTTTCTGTGTCAGCCGGTGAAGCACTGGTCGTTACCGGGCCAAATGGGGCGGGTAAAACGACGCTGCTGCGGGCGATTGCGGGATTTTTGAAGCCGGTAGCCGGGGCGTTTCATCTGCAAGGCGGCGATTCCGAGCGCGATCTTGGCCAACACTGCCACTATGCGGGTCATCTGGACGCCGTCAAATCGCGGTTATCCGTGACGGAGAACTTGGAATTTTGGGCCAGCTATCTCGGTGGCACGTCTACCGGTGTCGCCAAGGCGCTGATGGCCTTCGATCTTGCTAATTTGGCTGAAGTTCCGGCGGCTTACCTGTCGGCGGGGCAGCGTCGCCGTCTCGGTCTCGCGCGCCTGTTATCGGCCGAGCGCCCGATTTGGCTGCTCGATGAACCAACCGTTTCACTCGACGAGGACAGCCGTCACCGGTTCGCTGAACTCGTGCGTTCACATCTGGCATCTGGCGGCATCGCGATTGCAGCCACCCACGTCGATCTAGGCCTCACCTCGGTCAAAACGCTGCGCCTGTCCGCCACCCGAAAGGCCGTCGCGTGAGTGCATTCCTAACTCTACTGCGGCGCGATATCACGCTTGGCCTGCGCGAGGGTGCGGCGACCGGCACCGCGCTTGGCTTCTATCTGGTCGTGGTATCGCTGATGCCGTTGGGATTGGGGCCGGATCTCAATCTGTTGAGCCGCATCGCACCGGGTGTGCTTTGGGTCGGGCTTCTGCTGGCAGCACTTCTGACACTGCCTCGGATGTTCGAAGCCGACGCCGAGGACGGCACCCTCGATGCGCTCGCATTGGGGCCATTGCCGCTGGAACTCGTATGCCTTGCCAAGGCCATCGGCCACTGGCTGACAACGTGCATTCCGCTGTGCCTGAGTGCGCCCGTTCTGGGGCTGCTGCTCAATTTGGATCTCTCGGCGTATCCAGCGTTGGCGGCGACACTGCTGGTTGGTACGCCAGCCGTCAGTTTACTGGGTTCGGCTGGTGCGGCGCTGACGCTGCGGGCTCGCAAAGGCGGTGTGCTGATCGCCCTCCTGGCGCTGCCGCTCTACATCCCGACGCTGATCTTCGGCATCGCCGCCATCTCAGCCGTGGTGACACCGCCGGGCAGTTTCGCGTCGTCGTTTCTGATGGTTACGGCGGTGTCGTTGGTGTCACTGGTAATCGGGCCGATTGCCTCTGCTGCCGCGCTCAGAGCGCAGATGGGGTGACAGCTCTCAGATTTGTCATGACATTGTCGGGCATAAATGACATATTGAGTGCTCAATGGAGGTCTCAATGCGGGCAACATCGCGAAGCGAGAAACTTGACCTGCGCCTGACACCTGAGGCGAAGCGTGTTCTGCAGTCGGCTGCCGCTGCCGCCCAGCGTTCCGTGTCCGAGTTTGTGCTTGAAAGCGCGCTTGCCCGAGCGGCTGAGACGCTGCCGGACCGGCAACGGTTTGGGCTCGGTGCTGAGGCTTGGGCAGAGTTCCAAGCGGCACTCGACGCACCACCCTCGGCAAAGCCACGATTAGCGAAATTGCTAAAAGACAAAAGTGTATTTGAGCGCAATTCCCGCAAGTGAGCCAGGATCTTGCGGTCAGCAAACTGCAGCCAACACACAATGTCGATACGTTTGACTGCGGACGAGAACCACTGAACCGGTTCTTGATACGCTATGCCCTACAGAATCAACGGGCCGACGCGTCGCAAACCTACGTCGCAGTGTCGGGCGACGATGTCGCCGGCTACTACACACTCGTGGTCGGCGAGGTCGCTTATGATGATGCGGGCAACCGGCTAAAAGAGGGCCTGGCGCGCCACCCCGTTCCGGTCATCCTGCTCGCTCGTTTGGCGGTGGCGATATCAGCGCAGGGTAAGCGTATAGGTGCAGGACTGCTCAAGGACGCAATGCTACGGACCGTGCAAGCTGCCGATATTGCAGGCATTCGCGCGTTCGTCGTTCACGCGAAAGACGACGAGGCCCGCAGCTTTTACGAACGCTTTGATTTCGTGACTTCGCCCACAGACCCATATCATCTGTTTATCCTGCTCAAGGATTTACGAGTTGCACTCAAGCAGTAGAGTGTGAGGATCGCTTCGGTTTCAAAAAGTCAGCTGCCTCAATGCGTCACATGACCATCGCGGGCGGCGCGGAGCTGGCTGATGGCCAGGGCGACATCGTCGGTATCGATTTTCGACACTCTCCTGAGGTTTGGTGACGATGGCCGTGCTTGGACGGCTTCTGGGATCGCATCCGGTGCAATGATCGTGGCCGGCTCTACCATTTCGAGTCCCACCGCTGCCTGCAATTCCAGCAGCATGCGTTGACGCGCGGCGGCACCAACCGCCAAGGCCGTCAGCACGTTCTGGACGAGGCGCGATTCGCGGCTGCCGTCCTCGACATATGCTTTGAGCAGGGCTTCAATTTCGCGTTGCATGGTCTACTCTCTAGGTGAAATGGCAGCAACGCGGAGCACCATGAGAGCCTTGCGGTGATTCGGTTAACAAGTGGTAGAGACGGTTGTCAGTCACCGCATTCGAGGGTCATGATGGGTCAGCTGTCGGTTCACCCAGGAGTGCTGCAATGCCCGGACCTCGATTGAACGGAAAAGTCGCGTTCATTACTGGCGCCGGTGGCGGCATTGGACGAGCGACTGCCGAGCGTTTCGTCGAAGAAGGCGCCAAGGTCGTCGTCGCCGAAATCAACCGGGAACTCGGCGAGGCAGCTGCCGCATCGGCGCGCGGTAGGGCCGGTAACAACGGCGGCGATGCGCTCTTCATCCACTGCGATGTGACCGACAAGGCGAGTGTGACGGCCGCTTTTGCCGAAACCGCCAAGCGCTTCGGCCGCCTCGACATTCTGCACAACAACGCTGGCGGATCGACGCCGCAGGACGGCTCCGTCATCGACGCGCCGGAGGAAGAATTCTGGCGCGTGATGAAACTCGATTTATTCGGCACATTCCTGTGCTCGAAGGTCGGTCTGCCCTACATCATTGCCGGCGGCGGCGGTTCGGTGATCAACATGGCATCCAACCTCGCGTTGATGGCGATTCCTGGTCGCGCTTGCTACGGCGCAGCTAAGGGCGGCGTAGCATCGATGACGCGGGCGATGGCGCTCGATCACGCCAAGCAGAAGGTGCGGGTCAATGCGATTGCGCCGTCCGCAACGCTCACCGATCGCGTCAAAAAGCTGATCGAGGGGAACGCAGGGCTACAGTCGCTTGTCGATCAGCATTTGTTCGGGTTGGGGCAACCGATCCACATCGCCGACATGGCCGTGTACCTAGCCTCCGACGAATCCGCGATCACGACCGGTCAGGTTTTTTCCGTCGATAGCGGCGTGACGATCTACTGATGACCAAAAAGCCGTTTGGCCGCGTGGCATCACACGCAGATGCAACCATAGGATCTGCTTGGGCCTTGGCTTGCGTGCTAAATTTACCAATACCACGCGAATGACGAGCAAAAGTGCGCCAAGGAGAAAAGGCAGGCGACATCGGCAGGTCACGGTGTTAAAAATTTCTCACCCGAAATTCAGTTGGCGTCATACATGCGTGCCATCAAGATCGACCTACCCGCGACATTGCGCTTGCGCGATCCCAATGGCGACATAACTTCCGATGAAGTGCGTAGCCAGGTGTACGCTCATCTGAAGGCGGCTGAATACGAACTGTGCGAGCTCATTCGACAGCGCGCCAAAGAATACTTTCCGGTTCACTACAACGTTTTCGTCAGCCTACTTCCTAAGCCTGACGGACTTGGTCTCACCACTGAGATTTGGGTGATTGATCCGAATATCAGCTGGGGTAGCGCATTGTTCGCCCGGCGCGCCTGGCAGGTCCTCATCCCGGTCCTGGTGCGAACCGCCGACAGCGTCTTTGTCGAGCGCGAGAAACAAATCGGTGTCGATATCGATGCATCGAAGGCCGACGTGACCGTTTGCACGCCGACGCGGGGATGGCGGGATCCGGTCATCCTGTCGGCGGGTTGGCTGCTCGCAACATCCGCCTACTGGATTTTCTTTCACACCAACATTGCCACTACATTCAGGCACTGGTTGGGTAACTAGAGCACTGCTGCGCGCCGCTACCGCTGCGGGGCAATCTCAATTCGATTGTTGCGCGACGCCGGTTTCCAGCGAGAGCACGTGGCCAGCCAGATAAAGCGAGCCGCAGATCAGGATGCGCTTGGGCCCGGGCGTCGCAACATCGGCGCTGTGCAATGCGCTGCCAATGCCGGCTGAGGCGGTTGCCTTGAAGCCGAGCTTGCGTGCTAGTTCCGCTAACGCATCGGCTCCGAAGGGCGCTTCGTGCGCGCCGGGGATTGGCACCGCGATAAGCTCGTTGACCTGCCCCAGAAACGGCCGCAGGAAACCGGCTGCATCTTTCTGCCCCATCATGCCGACGATCATAAACAGCGGCTTTGGACTGCGCTCTTCAAGGTCGGCAACGGTCTGGCCTAACGCTTCGCCGCCGGCTGGATTATGTCCGCCGTCGAGCCACACTTCGGCGCCGGTTGATAAACCGCTGGTCAGCCGGCCGCCTGATAGACGTTGCATGCGCGCCGGCCAGACAACTTCGGCAAGTCCCCGTTCGATGGCTTTCGTATTGCTGCCCAGCCCGAGGTCGCCCAGCATCACCGCCGCCGCGATCGCGGTTCCAGCGTTGACGATTTGATGACGGCCGACCAGTCCAGGGCGCGGCAAATCGAGCAGCGTGTCTTCGTTCTGGAACACCATTCGGCCGCGTTGCTCGAATGCTTCGTAGTCTTGGCCCCAGACCGTCAGCGGCGCGTTGATCTTTTGCGCGACCGCGGTGATTGCATCGAGGCCGTCCGCCGATTGCAGAGATACGACGCACGGCACGCCGCGCTTGAGAATTCCGGCCTTCTCGTGGGCAATTTTTGCAATCGTATCGCCCAGCTTGTCGGCATGATCCATTGCAACCGGTGTGATGATGGTGAGGCGCGGCTTGTCGATCACGTTGGTGCCATCAGCACGGCCACCGAGGCCAACTTCGAGTAACACCGCATCGGCCGGCGTTTCGGCAAAGGCCAGAAATGCCGCCGCCGTCGTGATCTCGAAGAACGTCATCTGCGCGCCGGCATTTACTTTTTCGACGCGCGAAAGCAGATCGACCAACTGCGTTTCGCTCACCGGCCGCGCGTGATGATCGTCACCCGGAATTTGGATGCGCTCATGGAAGCGCACGAGATGCGGAGACGTATAGACGTGAACGCGCTTGCCAGCGGCTTCCAGCATCGCCTTCAGGAACGCGGTGGTTGAGCCCTTACCGTTGGTGCCAGCAATATGGATCACTGGCGGCAATCGGAGGTGGGGGTCGCCAAGCTTCGCCAGCAAGCCAACGATGCGATCGAGCGAAAGGTCGATCAGCAGCGGGTGCAAGGTCTTGAGATGAGCCAGCAACGTATCGCTCGCAGCCGGCCGATCGCCGTTCGGTGACACGATTGGCCTACGAACCGTACGGCTTGGTGGCCGGCTTATCCGCCGCGCCGGGGCCGGTCCGGCCGGTCTCGACACGTTTCGATCCGGTTACTGGTTCGGCTTGAATGATGGCGTCCGACCGGTTGCCGGGGGCCTCGATGATCTTACCGTTGACGTGGCCGTTTACGCCGGTTTGGCTGTAGTTCGATTTGTGTTTGACCGGAATCTTGACGAGATCCTGGTTCGCCATCATCAACCGACATAGACGCGCCAGCGTCTCCTTCATCTTGTGCCGGTGCACGACCATATCGACCATGCCATGCGCGAGCAGGTACTCGGCGCGCTGGAAGCCGTCGGGCAATTGCTCGCGGATGGTTTGCTGGATCACGCGCGGGCCGGCAAAACATATGAGTGCACCCGGCTCGGCCAGGTGAATATCGCCGAGCATAGCGTACGAAGCTGTTACGCCGCCGGTCGTCGGATCGGTGAGCACGACGAGATAAGGCAGGCGCTCCTCGCGTAAGCGCTGCACCGCGATGGTGGTGCGCGGCATTTGCATCAGCGACATGATGCCTTCCTGCATGCGGGCACCACCGGAGGCCGCGAACAGGATGAACGGCGTCTTTTTCTCCACCGCGCGCATCATGCCGGTGATGATCGCCTGACCTGCCGCCATACCGAGCGAGCCGCCGACGAAACGCATATCGTGAGCGGCGGCGACGATATCCTGGCCATCAAGTTTGCCTTCGCCGACAAGCACACTGTCTTCGAGCTCGGTCTTGGCGCGGGCTTCTTTTAGTCGCTCCGGATACTTGATGCTGTCGCGAAATTTGAGCGGGTCGAGCGGCACTGCCGGCACGGCCACTTTCGCATACGTGCCGTTGTCAAAAATATGGGCAAGCCGTTGTGGTGCCGTCATGCGGTCATGATAATTCGAGCCCGGGAACACGAACTGATTGTTCTCCAGGTCCTTCGAATAGACCATTTGGCCGGACTCAGGGTCCGTGCGCCACATGTCGTCCGGCACCTCGCGCCGGGTTCCGAGGAACCCGCGGATTTTGGGTCGGACGACGTTGTTGATCCAGTTCACGTCAGCTTTGCTCCTCGACGCTTCCGCTGCGCTGCAGCATAACTGGCGCAGTGCCTAGCCCGAATGCCGCCGTCTGTCGATAACCCGTTATAGCCGGGCCGGTCGAAAGCAATCAGGCGCACGATCATTTTGCGGTCAGTTCTGGCATACTGCGGTCAGTTCTGGCGCAAACCTTTCGCCAGCGTCGCCACTAAATCTAGGACACTCGACGCCGTCTTACCAGTGGCACGGCCATCTTTATCAAGCGATTGGGCAATTGTGGATACCAATACCGAACCCACCACCACCGCATCGGCGCCCTTTGCGATGGCGTTAACCTGTTCCGGCGTTCTAACACCAAAACCCACGGCAATCGGCAGTTTTGTGGTTTTTCTGATGCGCGCAACCTGGGCGTGCACTTCGGTTACATCCGGTGCGGCAGCGCCCGTAATACCGCTGATCGATACGTAGTACAGGAACCCGCTGGTGTTCATGAGCACCGCAGGCAGCCGCTTTGCGTCAGTCGTCGGCGTGGCAAGTCTGATGAAATTCAATCCCTTGGCGACGGCTGGCAGGCACAATTCGTCGTCCATTTCAGGCGGTGTATCGACGACGATGAGGCCGTCTACTCCCGACTCGTGTGCCTCGTTCAAGAAGGCTTCGACCGGATACACGTAGATCGGGTTGAAATAACCCATCAGCACGATGGGGGTGTCCTGGTCGGTTTGCCGGAACACCCGCACTGCGGCGAGTGTCTTTTTCATCGTTTGGCCGCCATGGAGCGCGCGCAGGCCAGCAGCCTGGATTGCCGGGCCATCGGCCATTGGATCGGAGAACGGCATGCCGATCTCGATCACGTCAGCGCCGGCCTTGGGCAAACCATCGAGAATTTTGGCGAACGTCGCCGCATCCGGATCGCCCGCCATGACGAACGTGACGAGCCCGGCCCGCCCTTCCGTCTTGAGAGCCGCAAAGCGCCGGTCGATACGTGTGGTCGTGGTCATGATGGGACTGCTGCGTTGCGCGAGTAAATGCGGTTGAGGTTTAGTCCTCCCTCATGTCGGCGGGCGGCCGTTGTGGCAAGGAGTTTTTGGAATTTGCGGCAACGAGTTTGACCAATGCTGCGGCCGTAACGGTACCGCTGGCTATTCAAACAAGTTTGCATTCAGGTTTGTGCTTATACAACTTTTAACTCCTGTTGCGTTGACAATTGCGGTTGGTTTTTCGTTTTTCCCTCAATCGAGGGAGCGGGGTGGCCGTGATCCACGGCGAGATGGGATTATCTTTTCCCTCGCCCCCGCCGCTTCGGGGGAGAGGGCAGAGGCGCGCCGCTTGGCGGGCCGAGGGGCAGCCGCTTGCACCGCCGCTCACCACCGTCATCCCGCCCAGCCCGTCTGGGAACGGGTCTGGGAACGGGGCCCGGAACCGCGCGCAACGCGGTCTTTCCGGGAACGCGTGGGTGGGGAGGGTGCGCACGAACGGTGGCTGCCCGGGAAAACTATCAGGGGAGGTGGGCGGGGACGGTCACCGATTTTGGAGATCTGTTAGTGGATTGATCAATCGGATCAGTAAACTGTGCCCGAGGCTCATCCCTCCTTCTCGTCATGGCCACGAAGGTGGCCACCCACGACAACGAGCCTCAAGGGCGGTGTCACGGCGAGATCGGGGTGCTGCAGCGTTCGCGGCCAATTCGACATCACCCACGCTGATACTTGTCGTGGATGGCCGCCGCCGCGGCCATGACGAAAAATGGGCGATCCATCGAGGCTCGCTTTGCGACCCTCGATGGATCGCATGTGCCGGGGATAGTTACCGATCCAGCGACCGGTGTCCGACCCTCCGGGTCCGACACCGCTGAACAGGTGGTCACGACTGGTAAAAGGGGCAGTTGCCGATCTGCGGACCACTCCAATCGAGAACCGGGAGAGCCCGCATCAATTGCCGATCTGGACGGTCACCGGAATTCCGGGTGACTATCCCCAACAACTCACCCCGACTCACATCCCCGGACGCCCGGTTTTCTTTGTGCGACCCCGTCGCGCTTTCTTCTCAGCCCCGTCCTCGACATCGACAGACTTCACGCGACGCGGCGCCAAGTCCTTTGACAGCGGAACGCTCGTGCTGGCGTGCGGGCCCATCTCGTCGAGCGTCGGTTTGTGCGGACCTTTGACGCGCTCGCCAAATGACCCGCCCTTGGTGGCGTCGTCGACTTTGGGCGCGCGAGGTTGAGTTTTACCCGGCGCATCGCGGCCGGCTCCCCGCAGGGGAGTCGCGACGCGCGGAGCAGAAAGCATGTTCGCCGCATTGCCGTATTTGCGTTCGCCCTTGTAACCGCCGGTGCGATCATCGACCTCGGACTGCCGGGCTAACGGATCATCGGCAATCGCGAGCTCGGTTTCGCGCAAGCGCTTGACCTCGTCGCGTAGCCGGGCCGCGGTTTCGAATTCGAGATCGGCAGCCGGGTCCTTCATGCGCTTTTCCATGCCGGCGATGACGGCTGCAAGATTGTGCCCGACCAGTGGCTCGTTCGAACCATCGGCCAATCCGGCATCGACCGTGACGCGATCGGCCTCGTAGATCGAGCCCATGATGTCGCCGATGTTCTTCTTAATGCTCTCCGGCGTGATGCCGTTCGCCGTGTTCCACGCCACCTGTTTTTCGCGGCGGCGATCGGTCTCGGCAATGGCGCGTTCCATCGAACCGGTGATCCGGTCAGCATACAGAATGACCTTGCCGTCGACGTTGCGGGCGGCGCGTCCAATGGTCTGGATCAGCGAGGTCTCAGACCGCAGGAAGCCCTCCTTGTCGGCATCGAGAATGGCGACCAGCGCGCATTCGGGAATATCGAGCCCCTCGCGCAGCAGGTTGATGCCAATCAGCACGTCGTAGGCGCCGAGCCGCAAGTCGCGGATGATTTCAATGCGCTCCAAAGTCTCGATGTCGGAATGCATGTAGCGCACGCGGATGCCCTGTTCGTGCATGTACTCGGTGAGGTCCTCGGCCATGCGCTTGGTCAGCACGGTGACGAGTGTGCGATAGCCCTGGCGGGAGACCTGGCGAACCTCGTCGATCAAATCATCGACTTGCGTTTTTGCGGTGCGGATCTCGACCGGTGGATCAATCAATCCGGTGGGGCGGATCACCTGTTCGACGAAGGTGCCGCCGGTCTGCTCCAGCTCCCAGCCGCCAGGTGTCGCCGAGACGTAGACCGATTGCGGCCGCATCGCGTCCCATTCTTCGAAACGGAGCGGCCGATTGTCCATGCACGACGGTAGTCGAAATCCATATTCCGCGAGCGTCGCCTTGCGCCGGTAGTCGCCGCGGAACATGCCGCCGATCTGCGGCACCGTGACGTGACTTTCGTCGGCGAACACGAGCGCGTTGTCGGGCAGATATTCGAACAGCGTCGGCGGCGGGTCGCCCGGCCGGCGGCCGGTGAGATAACGCGAATAGTTCTCGATGCCAGCGCAACTGCCGGTCGCCTCCATCATCTCCATGTCGAAGACGGTGCGTTGCTCCAGACGCTGGGCTTCGAGCAGCTTGCCGCCGGCGTAGAGTTCTTCGAGGCGCGCCTTGAGTTCGAGTTTGATCGCCTTGATCGCCTGCTGCAGCGTCGGTTTCGGCGTGACGTAGTGCGAGTTGGCGTAGATCTTCACCAGCTTGAGATCGTCCGATTTTTGCCCGGTCAACGGATCGAACTCGATGATGCTTTCGACCTCATCGCCGAACAGCGAGATGCGCCAAGCGCGATCCTCATAGTGCGCCGGGAAGACTTCGATGGTATCGCCGCGCGCCCGGAATGTGCCGCGCACGAAGTTGGCGTCGTTGCGGCGGAAGTGGAGCGCGACGAGGTCGGCCAACAGCTGGTCGCGCGATAGGCGCTCGCCAACCGTCACCGTGAACGTCATCGCGGTGTAAGTTTCGACCGAGCCGATACCGTAGATGCACGACACCGACGTAACGATGATCACGTCGTCGCGTTCGAGGAGAGATCGCGTGGCGGCGTGGCGCATGCGATCGATCTGCTCGTTGATGCTCGACTCTTTTTCGATGTAGGTGTCGGTGCGCGGGACGTAAGCTTCCGGCTGGTAGTAATCGTAGTACGACACGAAGTATTCGACGGCGTTGTTGGGGAAAAAGCTCTTGAACTCGCCGTACAGCTGCGCCGCGAGTGTTTTGTTCGGCGCTAGTACAAGTGCGGGCCGCTGGGTCTGCTCGATGATGTGGGCGACGGTGAAGGTCTTGCCCGAGCCGGTTACGCCCAACAGGACCTGATTTCGCTCGGCTTGGTTAACGCCCGCGACCAGCTCCTTGATGGCCTGCGGCTGGTCGCCCTTGGGCGTGTATTCCGACACGATCTTGAACGGAATGCCACCTTCGGACTTCTCCGGCCGGGGTGGCCGATGCGGCACGAAATCGGGCGTGGTTCCGGCAACGATCGGGTGATTGGCGATCAACGGCTGGCGCGCGAGGATGTCGCGGGCTTTCTGGTCGCGCTCCTCCGGACGGGTGAGGATTGCCGTCAATCCAGCCGTAATGCTTTGATCTTCAGGACGAAAACCAACATTTCGTAGCGCCGGGAGTGTCGAGTTCGCACTCGCTCGGTACGGCGTCTGCATGCTTTCGCCCAAGCCGGGTGTCGCGGCTGCGGTCTCGGTGGGTGGGGCTTGCGGTTTGCCCGAGCGCCCCCGTGAAGGACGCGGCTTACTGGGGCGAGGGTGTGTGGAATCTGTTTTTGACATCGCACGAATATGGCGTGACTCTGGGCTCAATCAAAGGCCGGTATGTTATCGCTGTGCAGAATCAGGCTAAGCACGCCTTTTGTTGGCCGCGTATTACCACCATGTGTTCGTCGGGCGCAGGTGAACTTCGCCGAATGCCTCGAAACAAGGATAAACGAAAATGAGCTTTTTCAAAACCGCAATCGCTGCCGCCGCTCTGTTCGCCATCGGTGCAACCTCGGTGATCGCGCAGACGACGACGCCTGCTCCTTCAAAGCCAACGACCTCGCCGTCGGCTCCGGCCACGACCAAGGCTCCGGATACCGCCAAGCCGGTGAAAGAGAAGAAGGCTAAGGCGCCACAGAGCGAGATCTCGAAGAAGTGTTCGCTCGAAGCCAACGAAAAGGGCCTCAAAGGCAAGCCACGCAAGGCTTTCCGCAAGCAGTGCATGAAGAAGCCTGCTTGATGGTTCGCGCCTAGCGATCGATCGACGGCGAACGGCTCCCTCACGGGGGCCGTTTTGCTTTGTGTGGCGGCGGTGAAGGCGGTGCTATCGCTTGCGACTTACGCGCATTGGAGCTGCCAATCCGAGGAATACCAGCATCGCTTGATTGAGCCGCACGATGTCACTGTCGTTCAGTCGCCCGATCCGTTCGAATGCACATGCGATCCATCGAGGGTTGCAAAGCGAGCTTCGATGGATCGCCCAATTTTCGTCATGGCCGCGGCGGCGGCTATCCACGACAAGTATCAGCGTGGGTGATGTCGATTTGGCCGCGAAAGCTGCAGCACCCCGATCTCGCCGTGACACCGCCCTTGAGGCTCGTTGTCGTGGATGGCCACCTTCGTGGCCATGACGAGAAGGAGGGATCTCCGGGGACAGTTACCGATTTGTGCTAACATCTTATAATTATTAAATATTCTTCGGATCGGTAACTGTCCCCGCCTCCGTTCAGTTCCTCGTAATTCTTGCTCAGGAAATCGGTATACTGTCCCCGATACGTCCCTAGATCGTCAATCCGTGACAGCGTTCGTACGGATTTGCCCGCGACAAGGAAGGAAGTGCGGCCTGACCAACCCTCAATCAACATAGATCTCAAATGTTCAAGGGACTGGCCCGCCGATTACCAAATGCAGGAGCACTGCATAAAGCAGCAACGCGAGGCCCAAAACTGGAGCCGCGGCAGATCCATAGATTCCGAGATTGCAGAAAAGTGCACGGAGGATTGGTCCGCCGACTGGCAGATGTTCGTTCATTGCGTTAAACAACAGAGTGAGGCAAAGACCCGGTTACGTCGGTAATGATATAGGCGAACGTCCAACCTCGAAGCCCGGATACCGGTTTTCAACCACCCCCCAGACTTATCCACGGTTCGCGCCCCCGTGCGATACTCCACTGGTCGGACATCAAAGCCCGGGAGCATAGACGTGTGCTGGCGGTTATGTGGTGTCGAACGCGTCCAGCCGTCCGTGAGGAAACGCTGGCCGTGCCCAGGCGGGCCAACTCGCCTGAGATGAGCGATGACGGGGCTGGGCCTAAGCTCCCGGTGTGCACCCTGCGGGTTAGCGATCACGTACGCTAGCTCTGTTCCGCTTCGGATGGGCGGGACGTGCGGGCCACAACACGTCATCGCAGCGGGACGCGGATGCGAGTGCGAGGGCAACCTTGCGCAAGTGTCTGGATATCGGGGCTCGAAATCCCGATAGGCGATGAGCCCATCCCCACAAATATACTAGGCGGCTGATCGCCGTCCCGCTTCCCGGGACTTTATCGCCCCGGTTCGAACGAAACGCCGCATACCCCGGAGCGCTAAGCGTTGCCGGGCGGTGGAGGTGCGCGACTACTCCAACCGCTCGGCCATGTAGTGCTCTTTCGCCAAGTTGCCGAAGCGGGTGAGGTTGGGCTCGAACGACAGCTGCACCGAGCCAACCGGTCCGTGGCGCTGCTTGCCGATGATCACTTCGGCCTTGCCGGTCGCCATCATCATCTTCTGTTGCCACTCGGCGAACTCGGCCGTGCCTTCGTTCGGCTTGGTGCGCTCGACGTAATATTCCTCGCGATAGACGAACATCACGACGTCGGCGTCCTGCTCGATCGAACCCGATTCACGAAGATCGGACAATTGCGGACGCTTGTCTTCGCGCTGCTCGACCTGACGCGATAGCTGCGACAGCGCCATGATCGGACAACCGAGCTCCTTGGCAAGCGCCTTCAGCCCGGTGGTGATTTCGGTGATTTCCTGCACGCGGTTGGCATTCGAATTGCGCGATGAACCAGAGAGCAGCTGCAAGTAATCGACGACCAGAAGGCCAAGGCCATGCTGACGTTTGAGTTTGCGGGCGCGTGCCGCCAACTGCGCAATCGTGATGCCGCCGGTCTGGTCGATGAACAGGGGAATGCGCGACATCTCCTGGCTGACGGCCACCAGGCGGCGGAATTCTTCCTCGCTGATCATGCCACGGCGGATCTTCTCCGAGGAGATCTCAGCCTGCTCGGACAGAATACGCGTCGCCAACTGCTCGGCCGACATTTCGAGTGAGAAGAAGCCAACGACGCCGCCGTTGATCACCTTCAGCGTGCCATCCGGCTGCTTTTCGGTCTCGTATTTCTTGGCGATGTTGTAGGCGATGTTGGTCGCCAGCGCGGTCTTGCCCATCGATGGACGGCCGGCGAGCACGATCAAGTCGGAGGCCTGCAAGCCGCCCATCTTGCCGTCGAGATCTTTGAGGCCGGTCGATACGCCGGACAAATGTCCATCGCGCTGGTAGGCCGCATTTGCCATCAGGATGGCGTCGGTCAACGCGTGCCCGAAGGTCTGGAAACCTTGGCCATACTTGCCGCTCTCGGCCAGTTCGTAGAGGCGGCCTTCGGCTTCTTGAATCTGCGTCTCGGGTGGAAAGTCGACGGGCGAATCATACGCCGTCGTCACCATCTCCTCGCCGATCATGATCAACGCCCGTCTCGTCGACAGATCGTAGATCGTGCGGCCGTAGTCGGCGGAGTTGATGATCGTGGTGGCGTTGGCCGCTAGCCGGCCGAGATATTGCGGCACCGTCATCGACGCGTCGATCGGCTCGGCGGTCTCGAAGAATGTGCGCAGCGTCACGGGCGTCGCCTGCTTGCCGGCCTGGATCAACTTGCCGGCGATCTCGAAGATCTGCGCGTGCAACGGATCGTAGAAATGCGACATGTCGAGGAACGCAGAAACGCGATCCATCGCCTCGTTGTTGACGAGGATGGCACCGAGCAAAGCCTGCTCGGCATCGATATTGTGAGGAGCCTGCCGGAAATCCAGCGGTCCATCGGCGCGTGCCTGGGCCTTGAGCTGGTCGGACAGGAGGACGGCGGTGTTCTGGGTCGTCGGTGCGGTCTGGTTCATGACAGAGGGTTTAAGTGATTCCCTCGAACACAAGGTCCCTCTCGGAGGTTTGACGGGGCGTCATCCCCGTTATGCACAAGGGCCAGACATTATGCTGGAGCGTGTCCCGAATCGATTGTCCGCCGTGGTCCGGTTGTTTTGGCGAATTAAACTGGACTGCGACCAGTTGCTCGACCGGTCGCAGCCCAAACTCCACGCATCAGGCGTCGGGCTGATCGCCGGTGCCTGGAGCCGAGCGATAGTCGTCGTCTTCCTTGAAGGTTTCGAGTTCCATCTTCTCTTCCTTGATCATCGTCACGTCTTCGCCGCGCGACTGACGGTCGGCTTCGTCCTGCGAACGAGCGACGTTGATCGAAACCTTGACGATGACTTCCGGATGCAGCGCAACCGTCGTGCCGTGGACGCCAAGCGTCTTGATCGGTTGATCGAGATTGATCTGGCGACGGTCGACCGTGAAGCCACCGGCGGCGATGGCCTCGGCGATATCGCGCGTCGAAACCGAACCGTAAAGCTGGCCGGTATCGCCAGCCTGACGGATCGTCACGAAGGTCTTGCCGTTGAGCTTTTCAGCGACGGCCTCGGCCTCCTTCTTCTGGGTCAGGTTGTCGGCTTCCAGATGCACGCGGCGTGTCTCGAACTCGGCCTGGTTGTCCTTGGTGGCGCGCAAGGCCTTGCCCTGTGGCAATAAGAAGTTGCGTGCGTAGCCGTCCTTGACCTTGACGACGTCGCCCATCTGGCCGAGGCGGCCGATGCGCTGAAGTAGAATGACTTGCATGAGATTTCTCCTGAGGTTGAACGAGTTCGGTAAGTGGTGGAATTAGGTGGTGCCCGGCGGTGGTGGGTTTCGTCGCAGAAGGGAAAATGGTTCGGCGAGCCCGATCATCGCCAGTGCTGGGCCGGTGATGACGAAAAACACCACAAGAAGTGCGTACAACCCGGTCAAGATCATCGGGCGGCTTGCATGACCGCGGGTCAGATTGTGGATGATCGCAAGGCCGGTCATTAGATAGGCAATGATGATCGCCGCGGCGAAGCCAGAGCCGATCAGACCGGCAAATCCAGAAAAAAACGTCATGCCGATCGACACCGCCAACGCGATCGGCATCGTCGGTGGTAGACGCAATTCCGATAAGTCGGTCCATGGACGGATCAGCCGATCGGATTTGCGCACGACCATCGCTGCCAGCCACATGTTGAGCATGGCGATGCACATCCACATGTTCGAAAGTGCCGCCGTGAACATACCGACAAGAAGATTGGCAAGCCCCGTCAATTGCTCTGGCGTCACCGCCGGCTCGATCCCGGTCGCAGGCGGAAGGCCCGCTGGCCGGACAAAGACGCGCTCAGCGGTTGCGCGAAGTTGATCGCGAAGGTTATCGACATCGCTGGCAGTGGCGAGCAATCCAAATGCGGCCAAGCCACCCGCGATCAATGCGGCGACGGCGACGATACGGCCAATCGGATACCACTCGGTGGCAATGCCACCATCAGTGGTCGCAACTTCGCGGTTGAGTAGTGCCAAATAGGACAGGACGGCAGTGGGCGCACCAATTGCCAGGATGTGGAAAATAGCGCCGCGGCTGGTACCGGCCAAAGCGATCGCGATTGGTGCAGCGAATGCGGCCATCGCGGCTGATCGCCAGCCCCATCCCAGCCCCGCAATCGCGACCGGCATCGGTGACAGGAAAAATAGGAAAAATAGGCCGAGCGCGGTTCCAGTCGATGCCGATGCGAACAGCATCGCCGACACGAGACCGGCGCATAAGCCGATGAGGAGGTTTATTTGCATTTTCGAGCTGTCCCGCGCCAAGGCGGTTAGGGGCGGATTAAACGTCCGCTCCAACCATTTTAGATGTCGCTGGCGACTCCGCTACGCGGAGCCGGCCGCCAGCGACGATTTGGTCTACTTCAGAACGTACGGCAGAAGGCCGAGGAAGCGGCAACGCTTGATAGCGCGTGACAGTTCGCGCTGCTTCTTCGCCGACACGGCCGTGATGCGGCTCGGCACGATCTTGCCGCGCTCCGACACGTAACGCCCGAGGGTACGAACGTCCTTATAATCGATCTTCGGCGCGTTATCGCCAGAGAACGGGCAGGTCTTGCGCCGGCGATGGAACGGGCGGCGCGCTGGGATCTGTTGGATTTCATCAGCCATGGTTTAGCCCTCCGAGCCAGTGTTGCCATCGCGGGGTGGACGAGGTGTGCGGGGACGATCATCGCCACCTTCACGGGGAGGACGGGGCCGGAACGTCGATGCACCTTCGGCACCACCAGCTCCAGCTCCAGCACCTGCGCCGCCGCGATAACCACCGCCACCGCCGCCGCCAGCACCTGCGCCGCCGCGGAAGCCACCGCCACCGCCGCCGCCTGTGCCACCGCGGAAGCCGCCGCGATCACCACCGGCGCCGCCACGGAAACCGCCGCGATCGCCACCAGGACCACCACGGTCGCCACGTTCTTCACGGTCGCCCTTGCGCATCTGCACGGACGGCTCGGCCTCGTGCGCCTCGACCTTGACGGTCAGCCAGCGCAGAACGTCGGTCGAAATACCCATGCGACGCTCCATTTCCGCGACAGCGGCAGGAGGAGCCTCGATGTTAAGCAGCGTGTAGTGTGCCTTGCGGCTCTTCTTAATCTTGTAGGCAAGAGAACGCAGGCCCCAGTACTCGGACTTGCCGATTTTACCGCCACCTTCTTCGATTACCGTGGTATACTCTTTCGTTAGCGCTTCGACCTGTTGGGTCGAAATATCCTGGCGCGCCAGGAAGACATGCTCGTATAGCGGCATGCTGTTGGCCTTTCTCTGTTGTTACTAATCGCCCCGGCGCAAAGCCTCTTTCGGACCGGAGAATGGCCCAAAAGCACGACCCGTGAAGAGCGGAGACACGGAGAGTTGGGATTGCTCCCTATTGAGTTCACTCTAATTCAGAGCGCGCAAATCTCTCGTTCAGCCCCCAACCGGAGCGGATCACAAGGCGGGTTATACACGTAATGGACGGTGGTGCAAGGGTGGGGAGGAGGTCGGGACAATGGCTGAGTGGGCCTGTGAGGGGCCACCACCAGACGACTGCGGATGCTTACCGTTCAGCCCACGCCATCCAATTCCTTGCGTGCAGCTCGCGCCAGAAATCCCGATCGCGTAAGCCCATGGGCCTCGGCGTGACGGTCGATCCGTTCGACCAGGTCGTCGGCAAGCGTGATATTCAAGCGAACGGATTTGCTGGCGGCACGCGGTGGATCAACCAGTATCGCCACGCCATCGCGATTTTCATGTATTGCCATAATGGCCTCGAGGGATGATGGTTCTGGCGCGGCTTCACCGTCGGCCGCCAAGCCTTCCAAGTGAAGGGCCAACGCTTCAGCAGCCATGACGCGCGCCTCATCCAGCGCCGCTCCAGCGGTCACGCACCCCGGCAAATCCGGGAACGAAATGCCGAAATCGCTACCGTGGTCCTTGTGTATCAGTGCAATATAGGGGCGCATAACAATCACCTGAGTTTTATTCTGGCCTGCTTTTCGATCGAGCGCAGTGTGCCCAAAGGAAGATCCCGGCGCGGATGCGGCACAGTCACTCGTCCGGGTTTCGATGGATGCTTGAACTGAACGTGACTGCCTTTTTGTGCCACCTGCGCCCAACCATCGCGCTGCAAAGCCGCAATGACGTCTCGACTATTCATGGTGTATTTATACACATCAAATGACTAAGGACAACATATTTCGTGGGGTTCGCCTAGCTACATGCGAACCTGCGCTGCGATGCTTGACTCCTGCATCGGCGGTGCTTAAGCGCGAGAAATGGCGCGTTTTGGGACCTTGGGCACAGCAATGGCGACAGCATTCATTTTTCCGGGGCAGGGCAGCCAGGATGTCGGCATGGGCCGGGATCTGGCGCAAAACTTCAAATCCGCACGTGAAGTGTTCGACGAGATCGATGAGGCGCTGGGCCAGAAGCTCTCAGCGATCATGTGGGAGGGGCCGAAGGAAACTCTGACGCTCACCGAGAACGCGCAGCCGGCGTTGATGGCGGTATCAATGGCGGTCATTCGGGTGCTTGAGCGCGAGAAAGGCTTTGATCTCGCCAAGTCGGTACAACTCGTTGCCGGTCACTCGCTAGGTGAGTATTCGGCGCTGGCAGCTGTTGGCGCATTCTCGCTCGCCGATGCAGCCCGCCTCTTGAAGCTGCGCGGACAGGCCATGCAAGCGGCCGTGCCGGTCGGGCAGGGGGCAATGGTGGCGCTACTCGGTGTCGGGCTCGAAGCTGCGCGCAAAATCGCAACGGACGCTGCACAAGGCGACATATGTGACATCGCCAACGACAACGATCCGACACAGATTGTGCTGTCAGGCTCGAAATCGGCGATCGATCGCGTCGCAGAGGTAGGTAAGGCGCATGGCCTCCGGCGAGCGATCCTATTGCCGGTGAGCGCACCGTTCCATTGCGCGCTGATGAAACCGGCCGCCATTGCCATGGCCGACGCGCTCTCAAAAGTCACCGTTAACCGGCCTTCGGTGCCGGTGGTGGCGAACGTTCTCGCGAAACCGATCAGCGATCCGGCTGAAATTCGCCAACGCCTCGTCGAACAGGTAACCGGCACGGTGCGCTGGCGAGAATGCGTCGAGGCGATGAACGCTGCCGGCATCACGCACTACTACGAGATCGGCGCAGGCAAGGTGCTCGCAGGTCTCGTCAAGCGCATCGCCAAGGACGCAAATGCTATGTCCGTTGGCACGGCAGCCGACATTAATGCGGCGATGGCAGCCCTCAACACTTGAACCGTTCGCTGCAACATGCGGCCCTAGGAGATATTTTCATGTTCGACCTAACCGGCAAAAATGCCCTCGTAACCGGTGCCACGGGTGGCATCGGTGGTGCGATTGCTCGGGCCTTCCATGCTCGCGGTGCAACCGTCGCGATCTCTGGCCGCCAGGTCGACAAGCTCGAAGCGCTGGCCGCCGAGCTGAAAGAGCGCGCGTTCGTCGTGCCGTGCGATCTCGCGAATAAGGCGCAGGTGGCAACCCTCATCGATGAGGCGACGAAAAAGTTGGGCCGGCTCGACATCCTCGTCAACAACGCGGGCCTCACCAAGGACAACCTGTTCATGGTGATGAAGGACGAGCAGTGGGACGACGTGATTGCCGTCAACCTGACATCGACGTTCATGCTGATGCGGGCGGCGACCCGCGCGATGATGCGCGGCAAAACCGGCTACGGCCGTATTATCAACATCTCGTCGGTCTCCGGCATCATCGGCAATCCGGGGCAGGGCAACTACGCGGCGTCTAAGGCCGGCATGATCGGCATGACCAAGTCGCTCGCCCGTGAGGTCGCTTCACGCGGCATTACCGCCAACTGCATCGCGCCAGGCTTCATCTCGACACCGATGACCGAAGCGTTGAACGAAAAGCAGACGGCGGCCATCAAGGAAGCCATCCCAGCGCAGAAATTCGGCACGCCCGATGATATCGCTGCTGCGGCGGTTTATCTTGCAAGTATCGAGGCGGGCTATATGACTGGCCAAACGCTGCACGTTAACGGTGGGATGGTCATGATCTAGAATCTCAGATAAACCGCGCTATATCGCGGAAACTGTGACGAAAAAAATCAACGTACCGCTATGGACTGAACTGCGTTAAGGCGCTGGCCAAGCCTGACCAAGTATGTTACCAGCCGCGCGAACTTTGCACGGTTATTGGGGAAAAACCCGATCCCGTGTTGGTTTAGGGTGTTTTTCGCATGGGACTCAAGATAGCCGCTGAGATGACTGGCGAGCCATCTGGTAACCGTCGTATTGTTGAAAAACTCAACATCTGCAAAATTGAAGACTTCTGACGAGGCGAGGAAGATACCTATGAGCGATGTCGCAGAGCGCGTGAAGAAGATCGTTGTCGAACATCTTGGCGTTGAAGCTGACAAGGTGAAGGACAACGCGTCTTTCATTGACGATCTCGGCGCCGACAGCCTCGACACCGTCGAGCTGGTTATGGCGTTCGAAGAAGAATTCGGCTGTGAAATTCCCGATGATGCCGCCGAACATATCTTGACGGTCGGGGATGCAGTGAAGTTCCTCGAAAAGAACGCCAACGCCGCGTAATTTTGATTGGGGGGAGACGCTTGCCTAGGCGTATGCGCCGCTGCTTGCGGCGGCGCGTTGCTTTGGGCGAAGAAATGTGCGCTTGGCATTCCGTGCCAAGCGCGACATTGCGAAAGCGAGGTCTGTCATGAGACGAGTCGTCATCACCGGGATGGGTCTGGTTACGCCGCTCGGCTGTGGCGTTGACGCGACATGGTCTCGGCTTCTGGAAGGCCATAGCGGCGCCCGTCGCGTCGAAGAATTCCAAGTTGACGACCTCAACTGTCAAATCGCGTGCTTCATTCCGCGCGGCGATGGCAGTAACGGCACATTCAATCCCGATCAGTGGATGGAGCCGAAAGACCAGCGCAAGGTCGACGACTTCATCGTCTACGCGATGGCCGCTGCAACCCAGGCGCTGGATGATGCAAATTGGCATCCGGCAACTGATGACGATCAAGAGCGCACGGGCGTTTTGATCGGCTCCGGCATCGGTGGTTTGAGCGGCATCGCCGATACGGCTATTTTGCTCAAGGAAAAGGGACCGCGCCGGGTTAGCCCATTCTTTATCCCAGGCCGGCTCATCAATCTCACGTCCGGCTACGTGTCGATCAAGCACAAGCTCAAGGGGCCCAACCACTCCGTCGTGACCGCGTGCTCGACGGGTTCGCATGCAATTGGCGATGCGGCGCGCCTGGTGATGCTGGGTGATGCCGACGTCATGGTGGCAGGCGGTGCTGAAAGCCCGATTTGCCGGATTGCGCTCGTTGGCTTCGCGGCGGCCAAAGCCTTATCGACAGGCTTCAACGATAATCCAACCAAAGCGTCACGGCCCTATGATCGCGACCGTGACGGGTTCGTCATGGGCGAAGGCGCCGGTATCGTCGTGCTCGAGGAATACGAACACGCTAAGGCTCGCGGCGCGAAGATCTATGCCGAGGTTATCGGCTACGGTTTGAGCGGCGACGCGTATCACATCACAGCCCCGGCACCGGATGGCGATGGCGCGTTTCGCAGCATGCGAGCTGCGATCAAACGTGCGGGCCTCAAGCCCTCCGCGATCGACTACGTCAATGCTCATGGCACATCAACACCGATGGGCGACGAAATTGAACTCAGTGCGGTCGAGCGGCTATTCGCCGAAAGCGCTGAAAATCTGACGATGTCGTCGACCAAATCGGCCATTGGACATTTGCTGGGGGCTGCTGGCGCAGTCGAGGCGATTTTCTCGGTACTCGCCATTCGTGACAACGTGGCCCCGCCGACAATCAATCTGGACAACCCCTCGGTTGCCACAAAGATCGACCTCGTGCCACACAAGCCGCGGAAGAAGAAAATCAATACGGTGCTTTCGAATTCGTTCGGTTTTGGCGGCACCAACGCATCGCTGGTCATGCGCCGGGTGGATTAGAACCGTTACGTGCCATAATTCCTGCTCGTCCTTCAGGCAAAGTTTGGCTTAGGGCAAAGTTCGGGTTGTCAGACGTCACCGCATTCGTCGCTGGTGCTGGCGCAAAGGTCGAGGCACGGAAAACTCAACGATGAGTAGTAGCAAGTCCCGTTCAAAGGATGCGACCGAGCGCCGTACAGGCGCCGCGCTGGCGGCTTCACCGGCCGAAGCGCTGGAGCCGACGCGAGCCCCGCAACGGCCGCTCGGCAACCGCCGCCGCCGGGAAGCTCGCAAGCTCAGCCCGATGCTGCGTGTCTTGAATGCTCTGCTCACCGTGACGGCAGTGGCTCTGGGACTTTTCGGTTTCGGTGCCTATTGGGTCTCCTCTGAGATTAACCGGGACGGTCCGCTTAAGGAGGCTCGGAATTTCGTAGTACCGCGGGGGGAGGGCGCGCACGATATCGCCAAGCGCCTCGAGGCCGACGGCGTGATCGGTAGTCAGCAGATGTTCGTCACCCATTATTTGGGGCGAACCGTGACCAGTTGGTTCGGCGGCCAGCCGCTACAGCTAAAGGCCGGGGAATATGAAATTCCAACCGGCGCAAGCCTCAAGGTGGTGTCGGAGATTTTGGGGGAGGGGCGCTCAACCCTATATCGCGTGACTGTCCCCGAGGGATTGACCAGCACACAGATTGTGCAACGGCTTCGGGCTGACCAGAATTTGACCGGGGAAATCTCAGCAGTCCCACCGGAAGGAACGCTGCTACCAGACACCTACAAGTACGCGCGCGGCATGACGCGCCAGCAGTTGATCGAATTGATGCAGGCCGATCAGCGCAAACTCGTCGAGCGCTTGTGGGCTGCCCGCCAGCCCGACCTGCCGTTCAAGAGCCCGGACGAGGCCATCACATTCGCCTCGATCGTCGAAAAAGAAACGGGACGCAATGACGAGCGCGACAAGGTCGCGGCCGTGTTCGTGAACCGTTTGCGTCAAAACATCCGCCTGCAATCTGATCCGACAATTCTATACGGATTGTTCCAAGGGGACGTTGCGTGGGGACGTGCGATCTACAAGTCGGAGATCCAGCAAAAAACCGCGCACAACACCTACCAAATCGACGGTCTGCCGCCGACCCCTATATGCAATCCCGGTAAGTCGTCGATCGAGGCATCACTTAATCCGGCAAAGACGGCCGATCTGTACTTCGTGGCCAACGGTCAGGGCGGTCATGTGTTCACGCAAAACCTGAAAGACCATAATGCCGCTGTCGCCAACTGGCGCAAGATCGAGCAAGAAATTCGCGCTAAACAGGCGGCTGCTGCTGCCGGTAAGGCCGCCGCGAAGACAGTTCAGCAGCTTACCGTTCCGACACAAGACATAGCGCCTGTGGCCCCGGCGACCGATCCTGCTGCTACCCCAGCGTCGACGCCGGCGATCAAGGAGGCGGCCCCGGCTAAGCAAACAGCAACGCCACCTGCCACTGCCGCTTCAACCGATGCCGTCACTGTACCGTTGCCGGTCCGCAAGCCTAAGCGGCCATAGCCGCAACGACTTTTGATTTCCATAGCAATACTGCGAGCCGCTTGGCTCTGGTGCGTGCGCGCTCTATGGTCCGCATCCAGCACGTCACCACGTGCGCAAAACCATTCGGACCGAGCGCACAACAATGACCATCAAAAGCATGACCGGCTTCGCCCGCACAGAGGGGGCGTTAGGCACGACGCGCTGGGCTTGGGAAATTCGCGCGGTCAATGGCCGCAATCTTGATCTACGCCTGCGTCTGCCACCCGGTTTCGATGCACTCGAGCCGCGCGTCCGCGAAATCGCGACGGCGAAGTTTCAGCGCGGCAGCATCCAGATCGGCTTGAACGTAAAACGTGAGGAGGGCGTAACCGCCATTCGTTTAAACGAGCAGGTTCTGGCACAAGTCGTTGCCGCAGCGGCCCGTGTGCGGGAAATGACAGGCGCTGCGCCGGTGACCGTCGAAGGCTTGCTCAACATCAAGGGCGTACTCGAACCGGTCGAGGCAGGTGACGACGAGGGTGAGGCTGAGCGTCGCTCGGCGGCACTCATTGCATCGTATCAAGATGCAGTCGACGGCGTCGTAGCCGCCCGCGCATCGGAGGGTCTACGATTGCAAAGGGTACTGCTCGATCAGGTCGAAGAAATCGCACGACTGACACAAGCGATCGAGATCAACCCCAATCGATCGGCGGAAGCAATCAAACGGCGGATGGCCGAACAGGTCGCACGTCTGATCGATGCTTCGTCAACCCTCGATCCCGCACGCCTGCATCAAGAGGCGATCTTGGCGGCGACCAAGGCCGATGTCGAGGAGGAGCTCAAGCGGCTCGCGGTACATGTGGCAGCGGCTCGCGAACTCCTTAGCGCGACCAATGGCGTCGGCCGCAAACTCGATTTCCTTGCACAAGAATTCAATCGGGAAGCGAATACGGTATGTTCGAAAGCCGGAGACGCCAGTGTCACGGCGCTCGGATTATCGCTAAAAACAGTGATCGAACAATTTCGCGAGCAGGTGCAAAACATTGAGTGATCAGCATGCGAGCCATGCCTCGCCGGGAAGACGCGGTCTTCTCTTGGTGTTGTCGTCGCCATCGGGTGCCGGCAAGACGACACTTGCGAAACGTGTGCTGGCGGCCGACGCCAACATCGGGATCTCCGTCTCGGTGACAACGCGTAAAACGCGACCAGGCGAAATAGTGGGGATCGATTATTACTTCCTCGATGAGGCGCAATTCCTCGAACGGCGTGATGCTGGAGAATTGCTCGAGTGGGCAAAGGTGTTCGGCAATTTTTATGGCACACCGCGTGAGCCCGTCGAGCAGTCGATCGCATCTGGCCGCGATCTGTTGTTCGACATCGACTGGCAGGGTGCGCAGCAATTAAAAGAGAAGTTGCCGCAAGATTTGGTCCGGGTATTTATCTTGCCGCCATCCGCGCATGAGCTGGAAAAGCGACTGCGCGGACGTGCGCAAGATCCGCCCGAAGTCGTTGCTAAGCGGATGGCAGAGGCCGCCGCCGAGATGAGCCATTGGCCCGAGTACGACTACGTGATCGTCAACGGCGATCTCGAAACCAGTGTTGCGCAACTGATCGCCATTCTCACAGCCGAACGGTTGAAGCGCGAACGTCTGATCGGCCTTTCGGATTTCGTGCGTGGGCTCAACACTACAGCGTGACACAGCCTTCTCACATGAGGCTCTGCAACTGCTGGAGTTCGCCGCTGTTGAGATCGGAAATGGCCCAATAAGTCACGCCACCTTTCGACCACGAGGCCACGTTGTAGCCCTTGATGCTAGACATGCGCAGTCGAGTTGGATCAGGCCCAGAAGCTGGCCAAATGAAGACATTCACGACGTGCAGGCGGCGGCGGTAGACAAGGGCACCCACCCGCCTGTCACCAATATAATCCAGGCGGGCGCCGCTCAGCGGGAAACCTTCGGCAGTCAAGTCCTTCACTTCCGGTGAAAAATCCACACGCCCGGCGAACCAAGGTTTGACGGTATGCTGGTCGGAAGACGCGACTTGAATCGGACTGTCTTGCAACAGCGATCGAATGTGCGCCGTCACGACATCACGCTCTAGCCGGCCCGTCGCGGCCGAGGTTGAAAGTGCCAGCCAAGTGACGCTGGCTGATAGTACGCACGCAGCCGCAATGGCTGCGGCTTGCCGAAATAGGGGACGCAATAAGACGGCGCTGTATGACGCTACTTGGCCTCTGGCAACAGCAGTTTGAGTTTTGACCTCAGTCGCAAGCGCCATCCGCACATTACGTTCCAAGTCACCGGGCAATTCAACTTGGGCCGCCATCGCCACCTGGCGGCTAAGACGCGCCGAGGCATTCGCATGCTCGCGGCACTGCGCGCAGGAACGCAGGTGCTCAGAAACTACCGATCGATCGGCACCAGATAGCTCCTCATCGAGATAGGCGCCGATCAATTCGCGCGCACGATCACATTGCATTGAGTTCGTCCTTGTCGAGGCGGTCTTCGAGATGTCGTTTCAATTCGGTGCGTGCTCGCGCCAAGCGCGACATGACGGTGCCCGTAGGGATGCCAATCACGGTTGCAATCTCGCGGTAAGTCAGCCCCTCCAGTTCGCGCAAAATCAGAATTTCGCGATAGGCAGTGCTCAATTCGGCGAGTGCGGCAAGGACCAGCGAGCGTTCACCTTGGCTCACGAGCACGGCTTCCGGCGATGGCAAATCGGACGGGATATCGGCTGCCCCGTGCGTCTCGCCGTACCGCCCCGGAAATGCGTCTTCGAGCGATATAACGTTGCCGGTGCGGTTGCGATTGGCGAGGGCCCGATAGGCGACGTTGCGCACAATCGTCATCAGCCACGGCCGTAGGTCGCCACCTTCATGCTTAGCGAAGGCACGAAACGCGCGCAGATAGGCGTCCTGTACCACGTCGTCGGCGTCGCTTCTGTCGCGCATCAGCCAGTAGGCGAGATTATACGCTGCCGCCAAATGTGGGAGCGCTGCGCGTTCAAAATCTGGAACAGCAACCATGAAAGCCTGGTGGTTGGGCGGACAGCCCGTTGAAGCAAGTTCAGCATGTATGACTCCGATCACCGCCAATTTATTCCCTGCTCGTTTTCTAAAGGGAGTGCGGGGTGATCACGCTTTCGCGATCCTGGAATAAAAAATCACGGCCCGGGGTCCTATCCAGCATGTGGCCGGTGCATAGCGTGGCTGCGTGTCAAGACTTCAGTCTACATAACAATCGAGGAGGTCGTTCATGCCTGGCATTCCGCATCTGAACTTGTCCCGTCGTGATGTTGTTGTTTCCGCAGGGCTCGCCGCGGCTCTTGGATTGAACGCGCAAATGACAATTTTTCCGCAGGCGCTCGCCCAAAAGGCGGCCGATCCAGCCGTCGGTTTCCATCGTTACAAAGTCGGGGAAGCAACATGCACGGCAATCTATGATGGCATTTGGGAGAAGCCGCACGATCCAGCATTCATCAGGAATGCCTCGGTCGACGACGTGAAGGCGGCCATGAAGGCTGCAAACCTGCCTGAGGACTTCGTATCGATCCCGTTCACGGTGCTGATTATCGAGACGGGATCGAAAGTCGTGATGTGCGACGCAGGCACCGGCGGACAAGTTCAACCAACGGCTGGGCGGCTGATGGCCAATATGAAAGCCGCGGGCATCGACCCCGCCAAAATCGACACGATCCTGATTTCTCATTTTCACCCAGATCATATCTTTGGTTTGATGGAAAAGGAGACCAATGCACCGGTATTCCCCAATGCCCAAATCATCGTCAGCGCGGCCGAATACGACTGGTGGACGGAAGCTGGGCGGGTGGAGAAGTTAGCCGAGGCACGCAAGGGCCTGGGCAAACGTATCCAGACGGTTTTCCCAACATGGAAAAATATTCACCGTGTGGCGACGGAAGGAGAAGTGGCGCCGGGCATTCGAATGCTAAACGCGCCTGGCCATACGCCGGGACACACGGTGTTCCATTTGTCCTCAGGGTCGAAAGAGCTGATGATTTCCAACGATATCGCCTACGTGCCGGCGCTTGCGGCGCGTAATCCAGGCTGGCACGGTGTGTATGATCAGGACGGGCCGCTTGCCGAGGCGACGCGTCGTGCTCTGCTTGACCGGGTGATTGCCGACAAGATGATGATCTGCGGCTATCATTTTCCTTTCCCTGGGGCCGGGACAATCTCAAAGGATGGCAACGGCTATGCTCTTGTCACAAACAAAGTGTGATCAGTCAGTAGGCTGGCAGGGATACGCATCACGGCCGGCCGAAGTTATACGAAACCAGGAGAGCCGCATGCTTCGAATTTTTGTCTCAAGCCTTTCAGCCATGCTCGTCGGGTTGGTGATGACGTCGGCGATTTCGGTTCCGGCCGCATTTGCTGCCGACACTGTCGTTTCGAAAGAGGCGCCGGATTTGACCGCCGTTCGTACCAAGATCAAAGCCCGGGATTACCTAGGCGCGATCGCCGATCTGACGAAAATAACGGAGACCGTCCAGCACGCCGACGTATACAACTTGTTGGGCTTCAGCCACCGTAAGTCGAAGGACTATAAGTTGGCCTACACGTATTACCAGAAGGCGCTGGAGTACGATGCTGCTCACAAAGGCGCGCATGAGTATCTCGGCGAACTTTACGTCGAGACGGGTGACATGCCGAAGGCGAAAGCGATGCTCGCGAAACTCGCGGTTTTGTGTCCGAAAGGTTGCGAAGAGCGCGAAGATCTCGAGAAAGCAATTCGCGAGGCGAGCGCGACACCGAAGGCAGCACCTAAAGTGAACTGAAGGCGAGCGCTGCGGACGGACGACGCGTTCGCAGCGTCCGGACTGGGGGGGGGGCGAACTTGGGGGGGGGGCGAACTGTCAGGCATCAACCCGGTCGGACAGGGGGTGTTTGAGAGTTGTGAAAGTAATACTTGTTACGGTGAGCTGCATTTGGCTCGCGATGTTCGTGGTGCTGTACGTTGCCCAGCGCAAATTGCTTTACTTGCCCTCGGGCGGGGAGGTGACGCCGGCATCGGTCGGCTTGACCGATCTGGAAGCCTTGCGGTTGACCGCACCCGATGGCGCATCGAACGTCATGTGGGCTGGAGCTGCAAAGCCTAGCCAGCCAACCATTCTCTACTTTCATGGCAACGGCGGTGGCCTGCAGAACCGGCATCGGCATTTTAGAATGTTGCGCGCCGAGGGCTGGGGCTTATTTGCGATGAGCTATCGCGGCTATTCGGGTTCGACCGGATACCCAACTGAAGTCAACAACGTGGCCGACGCCATCCGCGCATACGATGTGCTGCGGGCGAGAGGCGTCGCTGCAACCGAGATCGTGCTCTACGGCGAGTCGTTGGGCAGCGGCATTGCGGTGCAGGTCGCAGCAGCTCGACCTGTTGCAGCTGTCGTGCTCGAGTCGCCGTATTCGTCGGTGGCAGACGTTGCCGCCGCACGCTATTGGTTCCTGCCCGTGCGCTGGGGGATCGAAGATCCTTACAACTCGGTCGAGTACGTGGCCCGCGTCAAGGCGCCGATTTTGATCCTGGCCGGCGCTACGGACACCATCGTGCCGGCAAAGTTTTCGCGCCGCCTGGCCAACGTCATTCCCGGTGTGAAACGCTACGTCGAATATCCGAACGGCTGGCACGTCAACACGTTCGATTTCGGCGGGCTGGAGGAGGTGAGGATTTGGGTTGCGAAGTACGCGGGAAAAGGCGGATAGGCGGGGGAAGACAGTGGTCGCACCTGGGGCGCTGAGATAAGCTGAGATTCAGGGTCATGCCAGCGCGAACTCGTCCGTCTTATTTGCCATTCAAGCTAATTCTTGTGTTTCGTTGGTGTCACAACATCGCCGCGCACCGCCTTCTCGATCGCTGCGACGTCGATCTTTTTCATGTCCATCATCGCATTGAAGGCGCGTTTTGCGCGGTCGCCGCCGGCCGCGAGGGCATCCGTCAAGACACGCGGCGTGATCTGCCAGGAGACGCCCCACTTGTCCTTGCACCAGCCGCAGGCACTTTCCTGCCCATCATTGCCGACGACAGCGTTCCAGTAGCGGTCGGTCTCGTCCTGATCATCGGTGGCGATCATGAACGAAAAAGCTTCGTTATGTTTGAAAAGAGGACCGCCGTTGAGTCCAATGCAGGACACGCCGGCGACGGTAAAATCAACGGTGATCACATCTCCTTCCTTGCCGCTGGGATAATCGCTAGGCGCGCGGTGGACAGCTTTGACGGTGCTGTCGGGGAAGGTCTTGGCGTAGAAGCGAGCCGCAGCCTCGGCGTCCTTGTCGTACCAAAGGCAGATTGTGTTCTTGGCCATGGTTTTATCCTTCCGGTCACCCAAGAAAGTTCCGCCACTCCATTTTAAAGGATGGAGCGACCCCGTCCATCGTTTGACCAAAAAATACTTCGGGCTGACAAAAGTTCCCAAGAGCGCGTGCCCGTTGCCCGCTTGACAAGGGATCGCGCTCGGGACCAAGGCGACCCGATTAGTACTAAGAGTGCGCACTATCATTCGCAGAATATATATTATGGAAAATAATTGACCTTAACAGCGGAAAACCATTTGGTTCAGAATGGGACATTCGGACGGTCACACGGCCTCGCGCTCCCAGCGATCACCGGCCGGCATCGCGGCGGATTACGCTTCGCTAATCCGCCCTACGAGACCACCACGCTCCAACCCCTCCTCCCTCCTCCCTACTCCCTACTCCCTACTCCCTACTCCCTACTCCCTCTGTCCGACCGGGTTGATGCCTGACATCCCTACTCCCTCCTCCCTACTCCCTCACTCATGATGATCGGTGACCAGCCGGTCGAGCAACCGGACGCCCCAGCCCGAGGCCCAGCCTTGGTTGATGTCGGTCTTGTTGCTGTCCATCGCGACGCCCGCGACGTCGAGATGCGCCCAGGGTGTGCCCTTGACGATGAAGCGCTGCAAAAACTGGGCGGCCGTGATCGCGCCGCCGAAGCGGCCACCAATGTTCTTCATGTCTGCGTTCTTGGAATCGATCAGCTTGTCGTAGCCCTTGGCGAGCGGCATCCGCCAAACTTTCTCCTCCGTCGCCTCGCCCGCCGCGTAAAGATCGGCCGCCAGCTTGTCGTCATTGGAAAACATACCGGCGTATTCCTTGCCGAGCGCGACCATGATGGCACCGGTCAGCGTCGCCAAGTTGACGACGAACTTCGGGTTGAAGCGATCCTGCGCGTACCAGAGCACGTCGGCGAGCACCAAGCGTCCCTCAGCGTCGGTGTTGAGAACTTCGATCGTCTGACCCGACATCGACGTGACGATATCGCCTGGGCGCTGGGCATTGCCCGACACCATATTTTCGACGAGGCCGATCAGCCCCACGGCATTGACCGGCGCCTTGCGGGCGGCGAGCGCGTACATCAGGCCGGTGACACAGGCAGCTCCGCCCATGTCGCCCTTCATGTCCTCCATGCCGGCGGCCGGCTTGATCGAGATGCCGCCCGAATCAAACGTCACGCCTTTGCCGACGAAGCACAGCGGTTTCGATTTCTTCGCCTTCGACCCGTGCCACTGCATGACCACGAGGCGTGAGGGTTTGACGCTGCCCTGGCCGACCCCTAACAGCGCCCCCATCTTGAGGGCTTCCATCGCATCGACATCGAGGATTTCGATCTCGACGCCGACCTTGCTCAGCGCTTTGGTGCGCTTTGCAAATTCCACCGGATCGAGAATGTTGGCCGGTTCATTGACCAAATCGCGGGCGAGCGCCATGCCGTCGGCCAGCGCCTTGGCATGAACGAAGGCCGCCCGCGCGCCGGCCGGGTCGGCGGTCAGGATGACGAGTTTGTCGAGACCGTTCTTCGAGCCATTTTCGCCGTTGGCCTCGGCTGACTTGGTCAGATACTTCTTGAAGGTATAGCTGCGCAGGAGCGCGCCCATGGCCAGATCCGCTGCAATCTGGCCCGCGCTTTTATCGCCGGTGGCGGCAACGTCGACGATGAGCGAGGCAATCTTGGTTTTGCGCGCCTGGATCTGGCCGAGCGCCACACCGCCCAAGCTGATCCAATCGGGCGCAATCTCGCTACTGGTGTCGCCGGCGCCGAGCAAAATGAGCCGGCGCACGTCGAGATATGCCGGTGCCAGCACTTCGATCGCGGCCTTGGCCTTGCCGGCAAAATCGGCCGCCCGTGCGGCAGCGTTCAACGCGCCCTTCGATGATGCATCGAGTTGGCCGGCGATTTTACCCCAGTCCGGACCGGGCTCACCCGACCATGCGAGGATGATGGTGGTCGCCTCGGGCGCCGTGCTCAGGGCCGCAAAAGTTACGTCGAGTGAGATCGGCATCGGGCATGATCCTTGAAAAATGTTGGCGCCGGCACGGCGCATTGTGAAGATGTTGCCGCCAGCGCAGCGCATTCTGAAGAATTCGGGCGCTAAATCAATGTACCGGTGCTAGCCCAAGCGCAAGCGAATGAACGCAACGTGGATTGTCGCCCGGAAGCACCAGTCGAAATTCCGCCACTGTGCTATGGGAGCCGCGCTGGTCGGCCTACGGCTGCCGCACACCAATTCTGCGCCATGATCGGCAGTTGATGATGACGATTTTTGGCCGATATCTTTTCCGGCAGGCGACGGGCGCGCTGCTGCTGATCCTACTCTCGTTGTCGGGAGTGGTATGGATTGCGCTTGCCTTGCGGGAACTCAACATTGTCACCAGCGACGGCCGTGATATCGCGACCTTCCTGCAGATCACGACACTGACGCTGCCCAATTTGATGGCGTTGATCGCGCCGATCGCATTGCTCGTGGCCGTCATCCACGTGCTGACGCGCCTCAATGGTGATAGTGAACTCATCGTCTTGACGGCATCGGGGGCGACAATGTGGACGATCGCCCGGCCTCTGCTGCTGGTGGCGCTGTTGGTGTCGCTGGCAGTCGCAGCGGTCAATCACGTCGGCACGCCGTGGAGCCTCAGAGCGTTGCGCGAACTCATCATCGCCTCGCGTACCGATCTGATCGGACAAGCGATCCAGCCAGGGCGTTTTTCCACGCCCGAACCCAACCTGACGTTTCATATTCGCGAGCGCTCGCTGAACGGCGATTTGCTCGGAATTCTGATGCACGATCAACGCGATCCGAAGCAGACGCTATCGTATCTGGCTGAGCGCGGCGTCGTCCGCAAACAGGATGGCATGTCGTACCTTTACATGACGACGGGGCATATCGTGCGTCGCGAAAAGACGACAGAGCCGCCACAGATCATCGCTTTCGATAGTTACGCGGTTGATCTCGACCGGTTCGAGAAACCGGGTGCAGCCCCCGAGTTGCGTCCGCGCGAGCGCTACTATTCCGAATTGGCGCATCCTCTACCGAAAGACCCGGATTATCTACGTCAGCCCGGTTTCTTCCGGGCCGAGTTGCATGAGCGTTTTTCCAATCCGCTGTACCCGTTTGCCTTTGTGATGATCGCACTGGCGTTCGTCGGCCAAGCGCGATCGACGCGGCAGAACCGGGTCCAGTCGATCGCGGCCGCGGTGCTCTTAGGTTTTGCGGTCCGCGTCGCCGGTTTGGCGGTGAACAATTTCGTGGTGCTGAACCAGAGCGCCATCCCCCTGCTCTACCTGCTGCCGATTGGAGCAAGCTTGTTCTCGATCGCTTTGATCGCGCTCAAGTCCAAGCCACGCCCGGGACCGTCATTCAGCGATCGCGTGAATATCTTGGCCGGCGATCTGTGGCAGCGGCTACGGCCGGCAAAGCTCGATCGTAAACGGCCGGAACGTCGCGCAGCTCGTTCGGGGGCGGCAGGATGATCGGTGGGCGCACCCTCAGGCGCTATATTGCGCGCAAGTTTCTAGTCGCGATTCTGGGTACGTTTGCCCTGTGTTCCGTATTGATCTTCATGATCGATTTCG
>JANLPY010000097.1:0-1908 GCA_031367505.1 Hyphomicrobiaceae bacterium
CCGACACAAAGCCGAGTGCGCTCCGCCATATCCCGTGCCAGGGACTGAGAACGAGCTTGAGAAGCCCAGCGCCGAGCACTGCTATCCAGAACAGTACGTTGTGCCCATAGATCATCTGGAGCGGTCCTCACTCATGGTTAACGAAGGATCGTCCCACGGGTTGCGTTATCCGAGCGTCATGCCACCCGGTTTTTCATATTGAAACGTTGACGCCGAGCAATGGCAGCGCCCGGATGAGCACGATGAGCACGGCCACGAGGATGATGAGCAGCCGGACGATATCCTTGAACCCGGCGAGCATGGGGATCATGTCGACGAGCTTGATGACGATCAGCGCCACGATGCCGACAATGATGGCGATGACAATGAGGGAGATGAGGGATTCGATCATGCTGGCGTTCCTTGCGTTAGAGGCTTGCCCTCAACGGGCGGGATGTAGCTGCAGACCACCTCGAGGTCGCCGACAGTGACCATCCTGCCGTCATGTGCTGCCGGCCGGACCGCCAGCTCGGCATCAATCGCCACTTGCGCACCGTGGGCAATCTCACGGCAATCGGCGAGACTGGTATCAGGCAATGGCATGGCGACGAGCACCACACCGAACACGAGCGAGACGAGGTAGATCATTTCGCGATCACCAGCGGCTTGCCGGTGCCGGTATCCGAGGCAGGAACCATCACCACGTCAGGGGCAGCATCGACGGCCTTAACGACATCCATCGCCTTCTGCTTGGTGTTGGCCGAGAGCGTCGAGAGCAGCAGGCTCACCACCACCATGATGGCGCCCACCACGGTGTTGAGATCGGCGCTGGTGATCAGGCCATTGGTGACGAAACTCGCGCCGAGGCCGACCAGCGCATTGCGCATCCAGCTTTTGATCGCCTCCGAGCGGAGGAGGTTGCCGAGTAGTCCGTCGAATACACTGCCGAGTAGATTGCCCATGACGGGGCTCCTTTGTCGCTGTGGTTTGGGATCGTCGGTGAAGATCACCGCATTGAGTTCGGTAAGGCTTGTGTGTCCAACAGGGGCCATGCCCTTGGACGCGCGGTAATGGTTGAAAGCGGCTAGGGACTTTTCGCCGAACCTGCCATCGGCTTCGCCGGCCGCGAGGTAGCCAAGTTCGATAAGCCGGTTCTGCAGTTCGGTGACGTTCCGCATGTCAGGCCTCACTGCCGCCAGCCGGAGCGCCGCCAGCATGCAGGAAAATCTGGCGCACGTTGGCCGGTTGAGCGGTTTTCCAAGGGGCGCGACGAATGGCGAGGATGGGGGTCTTGGCACGGCGCGCGATGTTGACGCCATCGGACTGGTTGCCGCCGAGGATATGGTAGTGGCTGGCATCCTCGCCCACATAGAGCGAGACGTGACCGCCTTGCCCTCTGGGGAACACCAGCACGTCGCCCAGCATGGCGACAACCTGCGGCGTGCCCCAGTCTGCCCAGTTGCGAGCCCAGAGGGCATTGCCGTTCGGATGGTAGGGCCAGCCCGCCCGCTTGGCGCAGATGGAAATGAAAAGCCCGCACCAAGCGGTTGCATCGCCGGGATAGGTTGTGTGAACCTCGTCGGCCCACTTCATGATCTGGGGGTTGTTTTTTGGGCCAGGTATCTCGTGTGTGCCGTACAGCGCCCGCGCCTCTAGGAGCATGTTCGGGCCTAGCTCTTTCCAGAGCCATTCGTAGCCTTTTTGCATGGCTGTATTTCCTTGGGATGTTGGGAGGGGCTCGCCTAAGCAAGGCTATTGGCTTGCAGCCAAAGCGCGTCGATTTCCGCCGACGTCTTGCCGATCTTGCCCATCAGGTACGGATCGGAAAACAGCGGATCGGAACGCTGGTATTTCGTGACGTGTTCTAGCTTGGCCTTCGCCACGGCTTTGACGGTTGGGTCGGGGATGGATTCGAATGCATCCGCAATC
>JANLPY010000104.1:0-2814 GCA_031367505.1 Hyphomicrobiaceae bacterium
TGGCGCTCGAAACGCGTGAGCTGGATACGCGACATCTCCGCCTGACGACCGATGGCACCGGGGTGATTCGTGATGTGTGGGTCGACGCCTCCGGCCATCTGATCAAAGTAGAGTTCCCAGCCCTGAAATTGGTCGCTATCCGCGACTTATAGTCCCCCGAATGAAACCAATCCGACTGATCTTCGTAGTTCAGTTCGTAACCCACCCAGGACCCCATTCCAATGCGTAAGCTGTGGTGTGCTCTTTTCCTCGTCTCGACTGTTGGGTTTTCCCTGCCGGCTGCTGCCCAAGGCACCGCCGGCGCGCTCTCGCTCGAAGACGCACTGAATCTCGCCCGACAGAATAACCCGACATACCTCCAGTCGACGAACGGCAAACGCCGCGCCGAGTCACAGCTGCGGCTCGCTTATGGCCAGCTGTTGCCGTCGGCGAATACCTCGCTGTCGACGGGCTATCGTCAGGGCAGGCAGGAATTCATCGGCGGCGTGGCGTTTGGTGCCGCGTCCGACATTCTGTCGTCCTCTTGGGGACTCAATTTCTCGGCCCGTTTGACCGCTCGCACGCTGGCAAACATCCGACAGGCAAAGGCGCAACTCGACGCCGCCGAGAATAACCTGAAGGACGCCGGTCAAAATCTGCGCACGATCATTACGCAGCAATACATTCTCGTATTGCAGCTAAATGCCCGCGCCGCATTGCAGGATTCATTGATTGTTTCGAACCAACTGCAACTCGACCTCGCCAACGCCAAAACAAGCGCCGGCTCCGGTACGCCGCTTGACGTCAAGCGCGCCGAAGTCGCCGTGGGTCAGGTGCGCATTTCGTCGCTCAAAGCGCACAACACGGCAGAGGTTGAAACGCTGCACCTGTTTCAGCAGATGGGAGTCAGCAAGCCAGACAACGTTTCGCTCACCTCGACCTTTCAGATCAGCGAACCGGTCATGGATATCAATCAGCTGCTGATGATGGCCAAGTCCGGCAACCCGGCGCTACTCGCGTTGCGATCGCAGGAAACAGCCGCCGGCGCGGCGTACCGTGCATCGCAAGGCGATTATATACCGAGCCTGAGCTTCAACGCTTCGTTTGGCGGCACGTCGCAGCAATACAAAGACGTGAACTATCTTGTCTCACAAGCGCAGGGCAACACGTTGGGCGCACAGGCGAGCTGCTTCTCACAGGATTCACTCCGTCGCGGCGCCGGCCTGCCGAGCATCGCATCGCAGTGCAATCAGATCGCCTTTACACCGGCGCAGGCCGCGACGATTCGGTCGAATAACAACGTGTTTCCATTCAGGTTCACATCAAGTCCATACAATCTTTCGCTGACCTTGTCGATGCCATTGTTCGATGGCTTCGGCCGGGAGAACGGCCTGCAACAAGCGGCAGCGAGCCGTTCCGATGCCCGCTACAATGTGCGAGCCGAGGAACTGAAGCTGGCGACCGACGTCACAGCGGCATACACCACGCTGGTCTCCGACTATCGCACCGTGCGACTGCAGGAAGCCGTCACGCAGGTAGCGCGCGAGGCACTGTTACTGGCCCAAGAACGCTTCCGGGTTGGGCTCAACAGTTTGGTTGACTTGCAGCAATCCCGCAGTGATTTCCAAACTGCGGACGAAGGATTGATCGACGCCAATTTCGAATTCCACCGGGCGTACGCGGCGCTGGAAAGCGCTGTCGGCCGCGCCCTTCGCTAAGGGGATAGTCATGAGCAAGGGTATGAAGTACGGAATCGCCGGCGTCGTATTGATCGGCGTGATCGGCGTCGTTGCGATGACGGCCGCCAAGCGCAACAACAAAGCGACCGATGTGCGCATGGAAGAAGTACAGAAGCGCGACCTCGTGGCGTCGGTCACGGCAAGCGGCCAGGTCCGGCCGCACACGAAGGTCGATCTCTCGGCCGATATCACCGGAAAAATCGTGCGGCTTTCCGTGAAGGAAGGCGACTGGGTAAAGACCGGTCAGTTTCTGCTCCAGATTGATCCGCAGTCGTACGACGCCGCAGTGCAACGTTCCGAAGCCAGCCTCGCCAACACCAAGGCATCGCTCGCCCAGGCGCAGGCGAATCTGACCCAGGCCAAGGCGACGTATGCGCGTCAGGCAGAGATTCGGCGCAGCAACCCCAATCTCGTTTCGGTACAGGAACTGGAGAACGTCAAGACGGCGGTCGAAGTAAACACGGCGATGTACGATGCGGCAAAGTTCAATGTCCAGCAGAGCGAAGCCGGCCTCAAGGACGCCCATGTGCAGCTCCGCAAGACCACCATTCTTGCACCCATGAGCGGTCGCGTGACGCGGCTCGTCGTGCAGAACGGTGAAACGGCCATCCAGGGCACGCTGAATAAAGATGCGGCAACGTTGCTCACGATCTCCGATATGAGCGTGCTCGAGACCAAGGTGAAGGTTGACGAAACCGATGTCTCGCGTATCGCTCTTGGCGACTCCACGATCATTCAGCTCGACGCCTTCCCCGACACCACATTTGTCGGTAGGGTGGTGGAGATCTCGAATAGCTCCGTCAAAGGCACCGCGACCTCATCGGGCGATCAGGCCATTGACTACGAAGTCACTATTCAGCTGCTCAATCCACCCAAAGACACGAAGCCCGACTTCTCGGCGACTGCCAAGATTATTACGGATACCCGCAAGCAGGTGATCTCGATTCCGATTATTGCATTGACCGTACGGGAGAACGAAGCGCTGGCCAATGCCGACACGGCCCGGGCGCCTGGTGCCAAGGGTGCACCAACCAAGCAAGTCGGAAAGAAGGACGTCGAGGGAGTCTTTGTGGTCGGCACGGACAACAAAGTGACG
>JANLPY010000117.1:0-2001 GCA_031367505.1 Hyphomicrobiaceae bacterium
CCGGTGGCCAGGCTCACGCGCTTGACGCCACCATGCCCTAACACCTTGGCCTGCACTGCCGCGTGAAGTCGCCTTTGACGCTCGTCCAGAACCCCTTCGAGAGCCTGATGTCGCGCCGCAATCAATTGCGTCTGAGTCCAGACGCCAAATCTATACCCCCGGCGATAATTAGTCCGTGTAATTAATTTATGATTCCTAAGAACAAATTTACCGTGACCTGACCCTGACGTTTCGACGTTTTACTGGCTGTTTTGGTCTATATCTTTTGGCCTATGTCTTTTGCCATATTGTGACGCCTCACAATCGCGCGTAACTTGTGCGAATGTCACGTTCGTGGTGGCCACCACGGAATTCAGCCGAGTGATTGCGCCGGTGTTGGGCGCTGTCATGTTTTGTACTCATGAACCGATATTAGTAAAAGGATTTCCCATGCCAATTAATCTTACCAGGCCTCTCGCCTGGACACAGGCCAATAACCTCGAGCAGAGGATGCTGCGTGCGTTGCAGGGCAATATTCTTAAAGGTCACGGCCGTAATGCGACGCTGAATATTTTCTTTACGATCGATCCAACCAAGCAGCACGCCATGCGTGCAGCGCTTCGCGAGTTGGCCAACTTCCACGCCACGAGCGCGTACCAGCAGTTGCTCGATACGGAAAGTTTTAAAGCAACGGGAGCAGGGGCAGGCCCCTTCGTCTCGATTTTCCTTTCCGCGACCGGCTATGCGGCCCTCAACGTAGCGTCGGCGCAAACGCCGGCGGATCCGGGCTTCCGAGGAGGCATGAAAAACGCCGCGCTGGGCGATCCTCCCGTTGCGTCCTGGGAGACTGAATTCCAGGGCCAGATCGATGGCATGGCTCTCGTCGCCAGCGAGAACGGCACCGGCCTGCGCCGCAAGCGCGATGCAGTTGTCAATTTGTTGACGGGCGGTGGCGCAACCATCGTGAAGGAACAGGCCGGAAAACAGCTTTTCAACAAAGACAACGTCGGAATCGAGCATTTCGGCTATGTAGACGGGCGCAGCCAACCGCTGCCGCTGCTAGAGGATCTCAATAAGGAGTCCCAGGAGGCGGGCATCTCTCTATGGGACCCGATCTCAACTCTGGGGGTCGCGCTGATACCCGAGCCCGGTTCAACCGATGGTGTCAGCTTCGGCAGCTATTTCATCTTTCGCAAGCTGGACGAGGATGTACGCGGATTCAAACGCCAAGAGCAGAAGTTGGCGACCGCGCTGAACCTTACGGATGAAGCCCGAGAATTGGCAGGCGCTTTGGCGGTGGGCCGCTTTGAAGATGGCACACCGGTCACGCTATCCAAAGAAGCCCGAGGACTCGCACCGCCCAACGATTTCAACTACGACGCGGATCCCGGAATCCGCTGCCCTTTCCATGGACATATCAGAAAGACCAACCCGCGTGGCAGCGGCGGAATCGAAGCGCCCGCCGACGAGCGCAAACACCTTATGATCCGCCGCGGGATTACATATGAGGATGTTCCCCGTTTGGTCCACCCGACCGATATTCCCGGCAGCAAATCCGTCGCCGATTTCGACGCCAACGCCGCACCAGACTTGCCGACCGGCGGCGTAGGTTTACTCTTCATGGCTTACAACCATACATTGGCGGTGCAATTCGAGTTCACGCAAAAGACTTGGGCGAACAATCCGGGGTTTCCGAGCGCCCCGACACCGCCTGGCATCGACCCTGTTATGGGCCAGCGGAAGGTGACCCCGCCGCCTGATCCCGTGACCCCCCATGACTGGCCCAAGATTTGGGACGATGCCTCGCAGGGCACGGTCCCGCTCCCGTTCCAAGGCTTCGTCAAGATGCGCGGTGGTGAATACTTCTTCGCGCCGAGTCTGAACTTTCTAAAGAGCCTTTGATCGATGTTGGTCGCGTAATGAAACTTAGCACGCAGGAAGCAAAAATGGCGAGGAAAGGTGTTTAGATAGCGGTGTTGCGCATCAGGCTACGCGGGTTTTTTGAAGAAGGTCCCTTCAAAG
>JANLPY010000134.1:0-1619 GCA_031367505.1 Hyphomicrobiaceae bacterium
GGGCAAGAGTCAGCATCTTGCCATCCAGGAGAGCCTCGCTCTTGCGCGCCATTGCGATCAACTGGGTTATTACCGTTACTGGGTATCGGAGCATCACAACAGCGACAGCATCGTCGGCACCGCGCCGGAAGTCCTGATGGCTGCGATTGCCGCGACGACTGCGCGCATTCGTATCGGCAGTGCAGGCGTGATGCTGCCGCACTATTCTGCGTTGAAGGTGGCCGAGCAGTTTCGCGTGTTGGAGGCCATTGCGCCTGGTCGCATCGATCTGGGTGTTGGTCGCGCACCGGGTTCGGACCGCGCCACTGCGTTCGCATTGAATCCGCACCAGAACGCTGCAGAGGAATTTCCGCAGCAAGTGCTAGATCTGCAATCGTGGGTGTCGGGCGCGCCGCTGCCGATGGGACATGCTTTTAAGGAAATCAAGGCGCATCCGCTTGGACCGACCACTCCCGAACTGTGGATTCTCGGCAGTTCCGACTACGGCGCGCAATTGGCGGCCTATCTCGGTTTGCCTTATGCCTACGCTTACTTTTTTACCGAAGGTCGCGGCACCGAGCAGGCGCTGGAGCTCTATCGCCGACTCTATCGCCCCAGCGAACGCTATCCAGTCGCCCATGCGACCATTTGTGTCTGGGCGCTTGCCGCCGATACAGAACGCGACGCGCGTGAACTGCTGAAGACGCGGGAACACTGGCGGGTTGGCTTCGAGAAGGGACTTCGCACGCCGCTGGTATCGCCACATGACGCCGAAACGGCATATTCCGGCTACACCGACAGCGAGCGCGCGACCATCGAATCGCTGCGCAGCAAGGCCATTGTCGGCACTGTGTCGCAGGTGGCTGCACGCCTGCTTGAGCTGAGCGCGAAGTTTGCGCTCGGCGAGATCGTCATCAACACATGGACACACGATCCTCAGGCGCGCCATCGATCGTATGCGCTGCTGGCCGAGGAGTTTGGGTTGACCCAGGCAGTTTGACCACGATGGTTAACGACAGCGGTCGGCGAAAGCAGCTTCGTGTAAAATACCAATTTCCAACCCGGGGTTTACCTACCCAGTAGCTGGAGGTCAACAAAATGACCAAGTATATTTTCGTTACCGGTGGCGTGGTTTCTTCCCTTGGCAAAGGTATTGCCGCTGCCTCTCTCGCCGCCATTCTTGAATCGCGCGGTATCAAAGTCTCGATGATGAAGCTGGACCCGTACATCAACGTGGATCCAGGCACGATGTCGCCTTTTCAGCACGGCGAAGTTTTTGTCACCGATGATGGCGCGGAAACCGATCTTGATCTCGGCCATTACGAGCGCTTCATTTCGATGAAGATGAAAAAATCGAACAACTTCACCACTGGCCAGATTTACGAACGCGTCATCAACAAGGAACGGCGCGGCGATTATCTGGGCGGCACGGTGCAGGTGATTCCGCACATCACCGATGAGATCAAGCTATCGATTCGGGCTGGTACGGAAGACGCTGAAGTCGGCATCATCGAAATCGGCGGTACCGTGGGCGATATCGAATCGTTGCCGTTTCTCGAGGCGATTCGCCAGATGGGTATCGAGCAAGGGCGCGACAATGCCTGTTACATCCATCTCACACTGGTTCCGTATCTCCCGAC
>JANLPY010000136.1:0-11484 GCA_031367505.1 Hyphomicrobiaceae bacterium
GCCAGCCTTCCAGCCGTACTGGGGAAAACCCGCCGTACGGAATGATAGGGGGGATCGAGGAGACGTCGGCATCATTCGAAGCCCGGTCCGCGCCTCGATCCTACCCGACCACGGTCATGCCGCGCACGCTGGACCCGTAGCTGTTATCTTTGCGGGCGTCCTGAGCACCACTAGCGTGGGGCCTTTCCTGCCGGCTGTTCATTAGATTCTGGCATTCACGGTCCCTTGTGGATTTCTCGCTGCGCGTCGTCATTTGCTGCGAGCATACGAACCGTTGTGGACGCATGTCCAGCCAATACCGTACGTCGACGAAGGGTAGTTGGCAGGGAACATTCGGTTCCCGATATGGATATTTTCGCCAAACGGATCAGAAGCAGAACCAAGCAGCTCGGCCTCAGCTTGGCGCAAGCCGCACGCCGGGCCGACGTGCCCGAGCGGTCGTTTGCCCATTACGCTGCTCAGCGAAGCGAGCCCGATCTAGCAACTCTCGTCCGAATCGCGCAGGCGCTGGGCGGGAGCGTCGACTACCTGCTTGGCATCGAAGGCGAGGCCGGCGGCGATGCCACCGATACAGCGCATCAGCTCCGAGAGCGCATTCGTGCCGCAAGCCTGCAACTCGACGAGCACGCGCTGATGTTTGCCGATTCGGTCCTTTCGCCCCTGATCGAACTCGAACTTGAGCGCGGACGTTGATGTACGGTAGTGACACACGAGAATTTGCATAGTTGCTGGCGCACTTGACTGCCGCCGAACACAATCCCGACAATGCGCTCATTAGCGCAACGCGTTCTCTGAATCTCAGCCATGCCCTTCCGATGGGCGAGCCGATAGGCGTGCAGTGTGTCGGCAATTGCCGACAGTCTATGAATGCAGTATCCTCTAGGCTTGCTTAGAATTGAAGACGAGCAATGTGGGTCACCATGAGCGAAGATGAGGACGATGACTGGCACGTGCCCGAAGAGACAGCCCAGCCCAAGAAGGGCGATGCTTGGCGCGACGCTTTGCAGACATGGATGGAAGAAAAGGGTGTCGGATCGCGCGAACTTGCTCGGCGCGCCGGAGTCGGTGAGACGATGGTTTCTGACTTGCTGCGGCGCAAAACCAGTCCGTCAATAGCCAATTTCAGCAAGATTGCGCAGGCCATGGGTTTTTCCATGGACGATCTATTTCACAGCTTGCGGCATCGAGTTACCTTCATTGGTGGCGAGCGCAAAGAAATCGACACCGCGCAGATCCTTTGCACGATGGAAGTGGATGGGAAATCTTGGCGTCATTTGTCGGCTGGCGAGTACACAAGTGTCCCAACTATTCCAATGGGTCGGGAATTAAGTGCAGCCAAGATCTCAGGGGACAATTTGATGCCCTTGTATTTTCGCGGAGATATTTTAGTCTGCTATGCTCTCACAACCGCGCAATATCACCCAGGAAGATCATTAGTATCCTTGGTCGAGACAGTCGATGGACTTCGCCTAATTTGCCGAGTTCACGGTGATGACGGTGAATTTACACTCTTACCACTTGATCCAAGACTGCCGGTGATCACTAGAGCCAAATTGCGATCAGCATTCGTCGTCATCGGCTCCTATCAACCCGCCGTTATACACGTCGTGTCGGAAATAACCGATTGATATTGTCGTAAATAAGCGACATTTCTTGCCCATCGTTCGCAGTTGGGCATCGATATGCAAGCACAACCTCAGTATGTCGGTATCGAAGTGGCGCTAGCAAGGTTCGCAGAGGGCGTCCGGCAAAACTCCGTACGTTAAGACAGCGAATGCTCCGTGAACGCTGCGCAATGCACCACGGGCGTTTCGTTGTGACCACGCTGGCATTGATTGACCGCTACTTTTTCGAGTTGGAGTTAAGGGCATGCGGGACGGAAACATCAGAGCAAAACTCAAGCCCGTCCGAAAGAAAGGCGGCTGGGTCGCGCGCGGCTTCGTACCGGTCAAGCAGGCTGACGGCTCTATTGCCAGAGCAAGAGTTGAGCGCGGCCTTGGAGCTGACCTCTCAAAAGCGGAACGCGAAGCGCAATGCGACCGCCTGAACCGGTTTTATGAGGAGCGCGCGACCTCGACAATTCGGCCAATGACGTTCGCGAAAGCACTATCGAATTATTTGCAGTCGGGTAAACCACAGCCGCTCCATGCCGAGTGCATCTTGCATGCCATCGGCATAATGCCGTGCTCGCAAATTGACGACAGCGTGATGCTCGGCGCCATCCCACAGGTACTGCCGGGCGTAAGCAAACCTTCGACTATCAATCGGCACCTATATACACCCGTCTCCGCGATATTGCGTATGGCCTCGAAGTCCGGGGCATGCGCGCCGCCAAACTTGACAAGGCCGGTGGGACACAAGTTGTCACCGCCAATTGCCATCCCTGATCAGGATTGGTGGGAAGCGGTCTTGCCCCAATTGACTCCGACCATCCATGCCCTTGTTGCGCTGTTGACAGTGCACGGTCGGCGGCTGGGCGACGTGCTCAACCGAACGGCCGCGTATTTCGACGCAGTAGCTCAGACACTTTTGGTCGGCAGGACCAAAACAGGCGAGCCGCTGCTTGTCGACTTGCTGCCATCCGTCGCCGATCTGATGTCCGCAATGCCTGACTGGAGACATCGCAAATGGCTGTTCGGATCTGGACCCACCGGTGGATCTAACGTGCGAAGAGAGATCCTAGTAGCCTGTTTGAAAGCTGCAAACCTGCCCCGCTCCATCATCGACAAAGAGGGCAGCACGGCAGACGCCAAGGCCGCGCTGCGGGCCGTTGGCATGAAGTATTATCACCCACACTCAATCGGCCGGCATTCGTTCGCCACCCGCCTGCTCCGGTCGGGATATAGCCTGCAATACGTCAAGGACGCGGGTGGGTGGAAGTCCGTCGAGATGGTATCCCAGCGCTATGGGCATCTTTCGCACCAGGAGACCACAGCGGCAGTGCACAAAGTTGGTGGGGCTTGGGCTGACAATATGCTTGGTGGTGGGGGAAAAGTGGGGGCTGCTGCTTCGCCGTCGGTCGGGTTTAACCCCGAAATACCTGAAAAAACTGACATTTCCGCAGATCAATTGAGATTTGATCTTCCCCCTCCGAAGGCGAAGGTCGTAGGTTCGAATCCTACCGGGCGCGCCATCTCGGAACAAAAGTGCGAACAGCTGGACCGCCAGCGACTCCAGCCATAACGCACTGTTCCAGAACATCTTTCCGGCCAAACAGCGGAATTTCGTCCTCATCGACCTCGATGCGATCGATGATGGCTCTGAGCCACGCCTTACGCGCCGGGGTCTCGCCCTCTTGAATGCGGTGCCGCATCAGCATGCCGAACTTGGTAACCGCGTCCTCTGTCACTTCTGATTTGGCTTTGACGTTACTCCGAGCCCGACTGAGTGCCTCGCGTGACCGGTCGCGATCGGTCTTCAACGTCGTGATCCGATCCTTGAGCAGGTCGTCCATCTCGGCGACGCCGTCCACGATGAGCTTGTAGAGCCGACGCAATTCCTCGTCGGCGTTGACCGCTTCACGTTCGAGGGCTGGCGGTTGGTGTTGTGCAGGCTAACTGGGCGGGGTGAGCGGGCAGATCTGGTTTATTGTCGCTCATCCCCCTGAAAATGCGCAACTTCCATCAGCGCGCATCACCATCAACTGCTGGGTCTGGGTTGAGAGTTGTTCATCTCACGGCCGAGACTGGAATCCAACAGCATCGACCGGCGTCTCAAGGCCATGCGGGCGGTTCCCTGTGATGGCACCGCCGTAAACGTCCGGGGGCGGTCCGGCAGATGCAAAAATTTTTCGCGTGGACGAACATTGGCGCGGATAGCATATTGGCGTGCCTTGTCGATTGTCCGCGGCCTCCGGCAAACGTGCGACCGTGCGACCGTGCGACCGTGACGATATCACGGCGGGATAAGCTTTGTAGATCAAGCTCTGTGATGCAATTGATGAGGCGGGTAATTGATTTCCGGTGCCTGGCCCCCCAGTTACGTTCGACGGAGCGTGGGGAGACCGCCACTGGCCATTGACCGGTCCGTAGCATTTGACTCGAATGATCGCCGGTTGGCCCGGCGAGGAGAAAAGTAATGACGGCAACCAAGATCGCCACGCAACGCGGACGCATCGAGCAGGTCGACCCGATCTGGAGCGCCGTCCGGGCCGAAGCCGAAGACATCATCACGGCGGAGCGGGCGCTCGGCGGCTTCATTTATGCAACGGTGCTGTCCCATGAGCGTCTGGAAGACGCGATCTGCCATCGCCTGGCGCAGCGCCTCAATCATTCCGACGTCGATGCCGGCCTGATCGGCCAGATGTTTGCCGACGTTCTGACCAATCACCCCCAATTGGGTCGGGCCTTCCGCGCGGATCTGGCTGCGGTTTTCGACCGCGACCCCGCCTGCCATCGCTACATCGATCCGTTGCTCTACTTCAAAGGCTTCCACGCACTCGTTACGCACCGCTTTGCGCACGCGCTGTGGTCGGAAGGCCGGCGCGACTTCGCGCTTTATCTGCAGAGCCAGAGTTCGCGCATTTTCGCCGTCGACATTCATCCAGCAACCCGCTTGGGCGTCGGATTGATGCTCGATCATGCCACGGGAATCGTGATCGGCGAGACCGCCGTGGTGGGTGACAATTGCTCGATCCTGCAAAACGTCACGCTCGGCGGCAACGGCAAGGATACCGGCGACCGGCACCCCAAGATCGGGAATAATGTGCTGCTGGCGGCCGGCGCCAAAGTCCTCGGCAATATCAAGGTCGGCAATTGCAGTAAGGTGGCAGCCGGCTCGGTCGTGCTGAAGGACGTCCCGCCCAACAAGACCGTGGCCGGCGTGCCAGCCAAGATCGTCGGAGATTCCGGCTGCCCGGAACCGGCGCGCGAAATGGACCAGCGCTTGTCGCCCGACGATTGCGGCTGTGGCTGTTGAGCTTGGTCGTGCCCACGGCGGCTATGGGAGACGCGGCGGAGCGTGGGCATTGACGTTGACAAGTGACGTTGACAAGTGACGTTGGAAGCGACGTTGGGGCAAATTCAGTTGCGCTTTTGGCACTGAGAGCGTATCCGCGCGGTGAAACGGCCATCTGGTTCCAAGAACGCCTGTCCAAGAGGGGAACGCACGTGACGAAGCCAAAAGCTGTGACGCCTGACGAGCTCAAGCGTGTCGAGGCCTATCTGCGCAAGACGTTCGGCGCGCCGTCGATCAAGGTGAAGGGTCGCCAGAAAGCTGCCGATGCAGCCGAAGTCTATGTCGGCGACGAATTCCTGGGGGTGGTCTCGAAGGACACCGAGGATGGCGAGTTGTGCTACCAGTTCAGCATGACGATCCTGGATATCGACCTGGCGTAACGTCGGCACGGCCCTGTTCAAGGCGCTGTTCTTCCCAACGTCAGCCGATCTGGCGGCTTGGTGCCATTGCGCACGGCCCGACGCCTAACAATACCCGACATCGAGCATGATCCGAAATCGAGGATAAAAATGGCGCTTTATTCGCTCGACGGACATCAGGTGGAAACACCTGGCGCCGGACGTTTCTGGGTGGCGCCGACGGCAACGGTCGTCGGCCGCGTCCACATCGGCGAGGACGTCAGCGTCTGGTTCAACGCCGTCGTTCGCGGCGACAACGAGCCGATCCGCATTGGCACCCGCACCAACATCCAGGAAGGCGCGGTGCTGCACGTCGATCCGGGTTTCCCCATGGACATCGCCGAAGACGTCACGATCGGGCACATGGTGATGCTGCACGGCTGCAGCATCGGCAAGGGAGCGTTGATCGGCATCGGCGCCATCGTGCTCAACGGGGCGAAGATCGGCGCGGGCTCGCTGATCGGAGCTGGCGCGCTCATTCCCGAGAACAAGGAAATCCCAGCAAACTCCGTCGTCTTCGGCTCGCCCGGCAAGGTGATACGCGAAGTGACGGCTAAAGACCGTGCCCGGATCGAGGAAGGCGTCGACGATTACATGAAGCGCTGGCGGCATTATGCCAAAGCCATGCAGCATCAGGCGGATTGAGAACGTCCGCCGCTGCGGCGTTGCGAATTAGCCCGTGAGCAGCGGATCGCCGGGCATGAGCGGATGCTCGAGCCGCACGCCGATGCGCTGACCGTCGGACCAGGCGACATCGCCGGGCATTTGCCGGTCGCCGGGCAAGCGGACGACGATGCGCTCGCCCGGGGCGGCGATGTGCGCGCTTTCGAGGCCAAGTCCCGAGGCCGATGCATCCCGGATCATGACGGGGATGTACCGGCCACCGATCTCAGCCGTTGCCGCCATTTGTACGGCATTGCGCGGCTCGCGACGCCGCTCCGCCCAGCCGGGAACGGTAACGCGTCCGTCCGGCTCCAGGCAGGGATAACCGCCGGCTTCGGACTGGCGCAGCAATTCCGCGGTGAATGTAACCGTTGACGTGTGGCCGACAGCTGTTGGCCCGAGTGCTGCCCCGACCTCTGTCATGCACTCGATGGTTGCCCGGCAGGCGCGCCGCCAGGCATCGGCCAGAAGCTCGGCATCGACGGCGCCGTTGCGAACCGGTGCGGGAGTGGCAGTGGCACCGGTCGGAGATGTGGCGGATGCTTCGTCGTCAACGCCGGCAAACGACTTGGTCATGCGCTGGGCCAGCGCCACGCGCACGCAATACGCCTGCACCGCACGGCACAGTTTTGCGTCGGCCACGTGCCGCGGCAGGCTGCCCGTCAGCGCCCGGAACAGTGGTGTCTGAACGGGAGCGTAAACGGCGATGCTGGAGCGGCGGACGGCGAGCGAACCTTTCTCGGCCGCATTGGCAATTGCAGTCGACACGGCAATCAGCACACCTGCTGTGGAAATCTCGTCGAGAATTTGGCCCAACAGCTGCGCCGTATCGCGGGTGATAACAGGGGCAGCCGTTTGCGCGATCGTTGGCGCAGCCCTGGCCAAATCCTTGGGCGAAACCGCATTGGAGCGGTCCATTTGCCGCTCTTCAAACGCCACGAGATCGGCAACGAAGCTTTCAAATCCAGCCACGAACGTCCATCCATGCCTATCGAGATCATCTGCCACGAGGGGCGCATCCGCAACGATACGGCAAACAGCGTTAATATCAGGTGTGGCGAACGGTAGGGATTGCGACCGGAAGTTTGAACCGGACCAACTTTCGTCTGCTTGTCAGGCCTTTCGCGGCAGTTGGATGACCTAGGTTGCCACCAGTACACCCTATATTCGGGACATCGCATCGGCTCAGAAGCATCTCAATGACCCGACCGGCCGCGAAAAAAACTTCGTGAGCAGAATGTTAGGAATTGAGCCCTACATTTCTTAAATCAACCCAGGCGTCTACGTGATCAAAAACGGCCAGTTCAATATCGGTTCTTCTGCCAAAGTCAGTGGTGACAGCGTATTCTTTTATCTGACGGACGGCAATGCCCGCATCGATTGGGTGTCACCAGCCGGGGGAGACGCATCCGCTGCTCTCCGATCGAGGTGGGCAATGGACCAATCGGCCCTGGACCCTGGAGAGTGTTGCCGCTCGGTTTTACATTCCCGGTTTGGCGCTCTCGCGCCGGGTGCCGAGGCCTGTCCGGTCGAACCGATACCGGCAGCGCCCCATCACGACCTCATCCTTGGCCACCGATTGCGCCAGGGTGATCAATGGCGCAAGTTGCTGCGTACATTCCGCCATGTCCTTGAACAGGAGCTTAGCCGTATCGATGTCCTCGCAAAGGAGCAGGCTTTTTGAGCAGCGGACGAGGAAAATAAGAACGCGAATATCGGACATGGAAATCTCATTTTCACCGGCACCGCAAACGATCAAGCGAGGTCATTGCAACGTCCAATGGATTTCGACCCGGCGGTTGGTGTTGCGTCCATCGTTGCTGTCGTTCGTCGTCAGCAGGTTTTTCGCGCCGAATGCCGCGACGTCCATTGCCGCCGACGCTATGCCGTTCGCGGCCAAAAATTCGGCCACGAGCCATGCACGCAGTGTCGAGATCCGTTCATTCGCGGCACTTCCACCTTGGCTGTCGGTGAAGCTGCGGATTTGAACCTTTGCATTTGCACAAGCTCGCGCCTGCGTTGCCAAGCGCAACAGGCTCAGGCGTTGCTCATCCGCCAAGATGATTTGCCGGCGGGCGAACCGAAGCACCACTGGCTCGGCCGGATCGGTTGCTGATGCCGTGCACGGCATTGGCTGCGGCGGCGGCTCATGCCTGACGTCGACGGGATGGAGGATTGCATGCCCTGGCGCAGCCGGGGCTGGTTCAATGGTTCGCTCCACCGGTGCGGGTGCCGGCGAGCGCGTCTCGAGCCTGACGAGCATGTCCTTCAACTCGCCGATGCTCTGTGTTTGGCGTTCCAGATGCGACTTGAGCTGTTGTCCTGTGTTCTCGGTCGCTGCAATCCGTTGTTCGAGGCCATGCACGCGGGTGTCCAGACTGGGCGGAGTTATCGCAGTGGCACTTGCCCGATGTGGCGACCGATGCCAAGGGCATCGCCGACCGCGCAGCGTGCCGCGTCACCATCATGAAACCGCCGAGCATGACCGGTAGACATAGTCCCAGTGCAATGGCTCGACGCCAGCGCACAGCCGTCCGACCGGACCCGCCTTCGGGCGCGATCATGCCAATTGTCTTCCCAAAGACCGCGCCCAACGTGATCCCGACCGCGGCGCCGCCGACGAGGTTCCCCAATGTGACAGCGGCGAGATTGAGGAGCAGCGCTTCGGCGCCGCCGCCAGCCCCGGCCAACATTCCAAGCGGAAGCAGATAGACGTTGGCAATCGAATGCTCGAATCCCAGTGCCACGAACGCAGCGATCGGGAAGATCACGGCCAGCAACTTGCCCGGCGCCGAGGTGGCCGCAAAGCTCATCCAGACGGCCAGGCACACCAGCGCATTACACAGGATGCCGCGGTAAAATGCCGATTCCGGCGACAGCGCGAACTTGGCCTCGGCGATGTGCCGCATGGTCTGCTGCAGGTCGGCGGATTCGAGCGCGCCGCTCTTCACCATAAGAACGACAAGCAACAGTGCACCAGCAGCATTGGCGATGAACGACCACACCCAGTTCCGGAGCATCGCGGCGCCCGATAACCGGCGCAAGAGCCACGGCAATGCCAGCAGACAATTGCCGGTCGATAGTTCAGCACCCGTCATAACAACGAGCATGAGGCCGAAACTGAAGGCAACGCCGCCGAGCAGGCGCGTCGGCCCGAAGCCGAGTTGGCTGTTGGTGATGCCGAGCAGGCTGAATGTGGCGCCAAAGCCGATGCAGACCCCGGCAAGTACGCCAAGGCCAAGCAGCCGGGGAAGCGGCAAGGCGCCCTTAGCAATGCCCCATGGCGCAATTTTCTCGGCAATGTCCGCCGGCGACGGCATGGCCGCAACAGGCTGCGCGGCAGGCGGCGCGCGCTCGAACATTTCTGGCATGACGGCTCTCAACCAATGGCGAACAATAATGATCTGATCCGACGCCGGAGTATCTGCGTCTGTCTATGCCATCCGGAGTGCCGATTGCCATCACCCGTTTGGTGGAGGCGGGTGGAAAACTTTTTGAACGTCGATAATACCAGCGATCGTCCGCCGGTTTGCTCGCAAGGCTCAGCCGGTGCCGTATGCACGCGAGGTCAAGTTTGAGGCAACTTGAATTGCTGCCTTGAATTCTTTCCGCATGCGCTTGCCTCCAGCGCTTGATGATCGTGCTCAAATGCTTCACCGTAGGCCATCCGCCAGAGGCGAGGTCGAGTGAAACTCTTGGTTAAGATGATTGCCGGCCCAGACAAGGAACACAGCCCATGAAGCTCGGTATCACGCTGCCGCTGACAGATATTCAAGGCGCACCCTCGGTCGTGCGTGACTTTGCCCAGGCCGCTGAGGCCATGGGCTATCATCACCTGGGCGCACCCGATCACGTGCTGGGTGTCAACGTCGCCAGCCGTCCTGACTGGGGCCAGCGCAACACCTCCAAGGACTTCTTTCACGATCCCTTCGTGATGTTCGGCTTTCTCGCTGCTTGCACAGCTAAGATCGAGTTCTCGACGCAGGTCCTGATCCTGGCGCAACGTCAGACAGCGCTCGTCGCCAAGCAGGCGGCCTCCCTGGACGTGCTGTCGAACGGGCGCTTCCGGCTCGGGGTCGGCATCGGCTGGAACCGGGTCGAATTCACAGGGCTCAACGAGAACTTTGCCAATCGCGGCAAGCGCTCGGCCGAGCAGTTGCAAGTCTTGAAGGCGCTCTGGGCCGAACCGCACGTGTCGTTCAAAGGCGAATGGCACACGATCGAGGATGCGGGCATCAATCCCCTGCCGGTGAAGCGCGCGATTCCCCTTTGGCTCGGCGGTCACGAGGATGTCGTTCTGCGCCGCATCGCCAAGTCGGGAGACGGTTGGATCATGCTGGCCCACCCGCTCGGCGACGTCGCCAAAATCGAGTTCGAGAAGCTGCGCGGATATGTTCGCGCCGAGGGGCGAGACCCAGCCTCGGTCGGGCTCGAGGTTTGGGTCTCGACGGCCGAAGGCACACCCGACGATTGGCGCCGCGAGGCGCTGGGGTGGAAAGCGCTTGGCGTCACCCACATTACGCTGAACTGCACGTATGGCCGCGGCCCACACAAGCGCATCCCCGGGCGCACGGTTGCCAACCACATGACCGCGATGCGCGACTATCACGCCGCAGTGAAGGACGTGCTGTGATTTGGAATCGGGCCGGCACTCAAGGTGATCATCGGAACACTTGTCGGAACCGGTTCACGATCTGCAGAGCGATCCACGATCCCAGCAGCGTCAGCATCGTCATGCCGGCGGACGCGATATAGAGCATAGGATGGCGCGAGGACGCGAGCGACCGTTCCAGGTGCAAGTGCGGGAGCATCATCTCAATAATCATCCCGCCACAGCTGACGGCCAAGATGCCGCCGACGACCGAGGCAACAATACTCACGATCCAGCCGGGTACGCCGCGCTTTTGCGACCAGGCTTCATGAAGTCCCACGGCCAGCACGGCGAGGAGCAGGATGAGCATGATGGTCAGCGTCCGCCGACGCTCGACTTTGGCATCGCGCCGCTGAATTCGAGCAGCAGGATGGCTGTCACGGCAAGCAGCGTGATTGTCCGTAAGCGCTCAACGAACCACATCTACCGCTGATCCTACCGGTTCTGCCATCGTCGCTATATTTGGTTTGGCTGGGAGCGGCGGGTGGGACGGAAATCGGCGTTGGGTTCGGCATCGGCGGTTTCGCCGCCGACGGTTGGCGGCATCGCGATCTACATCTGCCGCGATCCGGTCGACTTCCGGATGGGCATCAACGGCCTCAGCGTGATGGTCGAGGCAACGCTGAAATTCGATCCGTTCAGCCGGAACCTCTTTTGCTTCGTCAACAAGCGGCGGAACCAGATCAAGGTTCTCTACTGGCAGCGCACGGGCTTCTGCCTGTGGCTGAAGCGACTGGAGGAGGAGCGGTTCAAGTGGCCGGTCCATCTTGGTCCCCTCGAAGATGCGCAAGGCAAAAAGCTGCCGGTGGTCGAGCT
>JANLPY010000145.1:0-8568 GCA_031367505.1 Hyphomicrobiaceae bacterium
TTGACGAAAAGACCACAGCCTGAGACCACTGCAACCGTCGACGGGAGCGGGTGTCCGCAATCACCGTAATGCTGTCCGCCTTGGACCGTAACGGTGTCCGCCTTCAAACGGAATCAGTGTCCGCAATCAACGGAATCCGCATCTTGGACGTCCGGTGATTTATCTGCTCGCAATTACTATAGTGAAGGCACCTACCCCATTCGAACGCCGTCAGGTCGCGTAATTCCTGGCCCTCCGCAAGGCATGTATTGGCGAGTTAGCGAAGCAAAGCTGCGCGAACTAGATAAGGACAAGCGGATCTGGTGGGGGGAAGAGGGCGACAATGTTCCTCGTCTCAAACGCTTTCTCTCAGACGTGAAGGAAGGTCGCGTTCCGCAGACTATTTGGATGCATTCGGATGTGGGTAATACGCAGGAAGCGAAGAGAGAGCTTCTTTCGCTAGTTTCGTTCAGTGGGTCCGAAGACGTTTTTATTACGCCAAAGCCTAGCCGATTAATTGACAGAGTATTGGAACTTAGCGCCGACGAAGATGCGATTGTTCTTGACTCATTTTCTGGGTCGGGAACCACAGCACACTCCGTCCTGAAGAAGAATGCCGGCGATGACGGTCGTCGTAAATTCATCCTCGTCGAAACGGAGAAGTATGCGAACACTTTGACTGCGGAGCGCGTGCGCGCCGTCATCAAAGGCGCACCGAAAACCGAAGATTCAAATTTAAGAAAGGGTCTCGGCGGCACTTTTACCTACTGCACTCTCGGCGATCCCATTGACCTGGAACGGTTCTTTGACGGCAAGGGCGCACCTGGGTGGGAGCAGGTCGCGCGATATGTCGCCTACACCGCGACAGGGCAAACGCTAGCCAAAGCTCCCAAGAAGCCGGGGAAGGACTGGTTCGTCGGCGAGGCGGGCGGCTATCGCATCCACCTCATCTATGAGCCCGACGTGGAGTTCATGCGCTCCAATAAGGCCGCGGTCGATATGGGTCTCGCCGAACGCATCTCGAAGTGCGCCGAAGGCAAGCCCGTGCTCGTCTACGCGGCGGCCAAATTCATGAGCCAGAAGGACCTGTCGTCGCTCGGTCTCACGTTCTGCCAGCTTCCCTACGCGATCCACCGCATCCTCGGGGACGGTCCCAATGAAGCTTAAGGGCTACCAGGAGGACGTGCTCGGCACGTTGACGGCATATCTCAAGCTGCTGTCCGGCGCGGTCGATAAGAACCGCAAGGCTGTCGATGCGTTGAACGCCGCAGGTGCCAGCGTCGAGCTTCCCGATCCCGTTGCTGCAGCATGGAAGGAAGCGCGCGAGGCGTCGCTGGTCCCGGCCAAGATCGGCGCATGGCATCCACTCACCGATGGCATGGGACAATCCGTACCACACGTCTGTTTCAAGGTGCCGACAGGTGGCGGCAAAACACTTCTCGCCACCCACGCCATCGAGCGTGTGCTGACCGATCACTTCCGCCAGCGTACCGGTCTTGTGCTCTGGATCGTTCCGTCCGGCGCCATCTACGATCAGACAAAGAAGCAGCTCTGGGACCGTGGCCATCCCTATCGGCAAGTGCTGGAACGCGCGTCCGGTGGCCGCGTCAAACCAATCGAGAAGCTCGATGCTTTCACGGCTGAGGATGTGCGAGATCGTCTGTGCGTGCTCCTTATGATGCTGCAATCGGCTGGCCGTGCCTCGAAAGAAACGCTGAAGGTATTCAGCGACAACGGCAACTACGGCTCGTTCTTTCCGCAGAGCGATGACTTCCCGGCGCTGAACAAGCTCAAAGCGGATGTGCCGAACCTTGATATAAACGACATCGCCGAGAGCGCGGTCGCTGGCGTGAAACCGGTCTCGATCAAGCAAAGCTTGGGCAACGTACTTCGACTTGTCCGCCCTATGATCGTCATGGACGAGGGCCACAAGGCTTACTCCGATATCGCGCGCGGCACGCTCGCTGGCATGAACTCGCGATTTCTATTGGAATTGTCGGCCACACCGAACGCCGGCCGCTCGAACGTACTCGTCAATGTCTCCGGCCGCGAACTCAAAGACGAGGAGATGATCAAGCTGCCGCTCCAGCTCGTCAGTTTCCCGAAAGAGTCCTGGCAGCGTGTCCTGACCGATGCCGTCGACGGGCTGAACAAGCTCCAGAAGGATGCAGCAAAGCATCAATCCAAGGCCGGCCGCTACATCCGTCCTATTCTTGTCGTCCGCGTGGATCGCACGGGCAACGATCAGCGGGACAAGGGCGAGGTCCACTCGGAGGACGTGTTCGAGTATCTGACACAGCAACTCAGCTTCGCGCCTGAGTCCGTTCGCCGCCAGACCGCGCATGTGAAGGAGCTGAAAGGCGAGGACCTCATGTCCGAGTTGTGTCCGGTGCGCGTCGTCATCACCAAGGACGCACTTCGTGAAGGCTGGGATTGCCCATTTGCATATTCACTCGCGATTCTATCCAACATGACAGCGACGACGGCATTGACGCAGATGGTGGGCCGCGTTCTGCGCCAACCCTATGCTGAGCGAACCGGCGTCGATAGCCTCGATCAGGCCTACGTCTATTGCCGAGGTTTGGGCGTCAAGGAGTCGTTGGACAATATCAAGAAGGGCCTCGAAGAAGAAGGTCTGAGCGATTTGCTCGACCAAGTGCAGGCACATGGCGACGGCGAAGAACTGAAAGAAATTGTTGTCCAGCGGCGCACAAAGCATCGCGGCGCTAAAATCCTTGTGCCCAAAGTGCTGCATAAAGGTAAGCGGCGACAGTATCGCGAATTGGATTACGATCGCGACATTCTCGGCGAACTCGAATGGGAAGCGCTGGCTTACACCGCCGCGAAGACCGTGGCGCTCGCAGAGTTCGACCCGTCCAAACGCTATACTTCTCTCGTGGATCTTTCGAAGGGGCAGGCTTTTGGTGTTTCGGCAGGCGAGACCGAAACGGCTGACATCGATACCAATCGTATCGACCGGCCGCACATGATCCGCCAATTGCTCGACCTAGTGCCGAACCCTTGGCAGGGAGCCCGCATCATTGATGATGCTCTGAAAGCGCTCGGCAAACGCTTCGACGAAAAGCAAATCGCGCGATGCCGCGTCGGACTTGTCGATCACATCCGCACCGACTTGCGTACCCAGGTCGAGACGCAGGCTGAGGCGCTGTTCAAGCAAAAAGTCGACGACGGCACCATCCACTTCAAGCTTGTTGGCCCGCCGCTCGATGACCTCAACTGGCCAGTACCTCATGAGATCAAGGCGCGGGTTTCAAAGAACGAGAAGAAGCTGAAGCGCTACTTCACGGGCGAAGACGTGCAGCTTTCGCTATTCGATCCAGTGTTCGAGAAGGACTTCAACGGCTTCGAACAGGACGTCGCGATCTATCTGGACGAAGCTGAAGCCGTGCACTGGTGGCACCGCGTTGCAGCGCGTCGTGAGTGGGGCCTCCAAGGCTGGCTTCGCCGCAAGGTTTATCCGGACTTCCTTGTCTGGATGGAAACGAAGCGTGGCATCGCTCGCCTGTTGAGCGTCGAAACCAAGGGCGATCACCTTGCTGGCTCTTCGGACACGAAATGGAAGGAGCGCCTCTTCTCGGTGCTCGAACGCGCCTACGAGACCGGCAAGGACGTCGGCGAAATTGAACTTCTGGCCAAGAAGCCCAAGGAGATGAATTTCCGCATCATTCTCCAACCCGAGGACCAGAGCGATGCGTGGAAGCCGGAGTTGCAGAAGTCACTGGTCGCATAGAGCTTGGCGGGACGCCTGATCTTTTCCGATACGATTTAGGCCGGTTGAGGCCCGCCGGTTAAATTGTGTTGTGCCGACCAGAATGATCGACTGCAATTTACACAAGAGCATCGTGATTGGTCTGGCGAATAAATCGGCACATGGAAGTTTGGCGTTCATCCTGCAATCGAGATATTGAGGAACATGATTGATCATATGCGGGCCTATTCGGCGAGAAGACACCCACGAGACATCTGCCGATCGAAGCGGCATGGAGATGCATCCTAAGTTATTAATTTTGTTGGCTGGGGACTAGGATTCGAACTAGACAGGCAGAAGTCAGAGACTGAACTTGGCGGTCTGTTCGTCACGCAGACGTCAGCAATTTTTCGACGTGCTCGGCCCACAAATCCAGAGCCGTACGCATCTCGTCGACGTACTGGAAACGGTTGTACACGCCGGCGACGCCGGCAAAGGTGCCTGAGACGTGATTGAGCACGCGCTCGATGACGTGCGGCGCAACGCTCAGCTGCGCGAGGCCGGTGGCGACGGTGCGGCGGACGTCGTGGATCGTCCACTCGCCAACGCCCGATAGCTTGTCGAACCTTAGCTTGGCGCGGGTGAACCCGCTGATGGCGTTGGTATCGTTGTTGCGGGCCGGAAAAACTCGCTGATCGCTCAGGCGCGGCATGGTTTTGAGGATGGCCAGTGCACCGGTGGAAAGCGGCAGCACGTGACTTCGTCCGTTCTTTGCCAGTTCAGCTGGGATCGTCCATGTCTTACGCTCGATATCGATCTGGCTCCATCTCATTTCGGTGATCTCACCCCGGCGTTGTGCTGTCAGGACGAGGAGCTTGCCCATGTAGCCGAACGGATAGCCTTCGGCATCGAAGGCGCGCCAGACCTTCATCAGTTCGGTATCCGTGAGTACGCGCGAGCGGGAATTGTGCTTAGCAGGCTTGCGTACTTTGTGACAGGGGCTAAGCGTAAGCAAATCCCGATCGACACACCACCCGAACAACGTCTTGACCACACCGAGAGCATGGTTGGCCTCGCTCGGTGTGCCTCTTGCAATCAGCTTGTCGAGGACTTCGTTGATATGTGCAGGTGTGATATCGCGAATGTCGCGCTTGCCCCAGGACGTAACGAAGTGTTTTTTTAAGGAGCGTTCGCTTTCTTTGGCCGTGCCTGGCTTATTGTGCAGCTTGCAGTGCTTCTCGACGTAGGTCGTGACCACCGCGTCGAACTGATATGCTCTGTCGTCGGCCATATCGGCCTCAAGGCTTGGATCACGACCACACGCGACCTGACGCAAGGCGTCGATGGCCATATCGCGCGCATCACCGAGTGTGACCGTCGGGTAGCGACCGAGCGTCAGCCGTCGCGACCGGCGTCGATGCCGATAGGTGAGCATGAACGTCTTTGTCCCAGATCTCGAGACGCGAATACCAAAACCCGGGACTCGCTCATCCCAGATTTCGAGGCGATCACGACCTCGGGACGTTAGCTTGCGGAGCATCAGATCGGTGAATGTGTTGGACATCGTGAGACCCATTGGGGAGCTATAAGACTCTGCTTATTTTTTGCCTGAAGGTCGAACCGTTGCTACACAAGAAGACTAAAGGTCGGCTTGGGTAGCACATGGGTAGCAGAATGGCCAGTGTTGGCAGGTTCCGCCACGCGATCTAAAATCACATAACTTGCTAATAATTATAAGAAAATGCGATTTTCAAGGTTCGGTCATGTTTCGCCAATTGTTCAGGGAATTTCTGACTCATAACCTGAAGGTCGTAGGTTCAAATCCTGCCCCCGCAACCAACTTCAAAAATAAAACAATAACTTGAATTCCTGGGTAGCGTAGCAAAGATATTTTTACCAAATCTGCGATGTGTAGCACATGGGTAGCAAAAAACGGGCGCTTGGATGTTCGGTTATTCGACGGCAGATTGTGAGACCAGCCGCGCATGTGTAGCAGCGGTGTGCGACGATATCCGACTTCCACGGAAATTGTGAACGCCACGGAAAAAACGTTTCTTGAATTTGCTAGGGTCACCCCGCGCGCTTGTTGGCGCTTGTCGCAGACGGGTTGCGGATGTTGCATCCGATTGCGTGATTCCTGTTGGTGGTGTTGTCGAAGTGGTCGGCGCGAACAACATGGCACACCGTTGCAGACCAATCGCTGTCAGTCCGCTACTTCCCCGAGCATTCGACCGGAATCGTGTGGCGCCAACGCGCTTACAACGGAAGATCGACTTAGCAACCGGACGTTTTCCGAACGTTGAAAGTACGAGAAGAATAAAGGCAGTTCGCTGGCATTCCAACTCGATGTGCGCATCCACCAACCAACGGCATCAAACATGAGTGCAAATCGGACAGGCCAAGTCTCGGCCTGTCGCGACAAGTCGTGCCGAGGCGCGGTAGGCCCCGCGAAGTGGCGACAGGCGCGATAGCTCACACAACTGTGATGTTCCGTGTTGTTTTGGGAGAGTACGGCTCGCTCCCGCTTGCTAGCTTGATAGCAACAAGTATTATAGCAATTTATATTGACAGCATTCCATCTGCGATAGATTTTGAAGCTCCCATCCGTTGGGCGATAGGAGAACCTCATGCTTTCGAGCCTTCCGCGCATAATCACCAAGCGCGAACTTCGCGGGATGGTGCCGTACTCCCCGCAGCACATCTTGCGCCTCGAGAAAAGGGGAGTGTTTCCAAAACGCATTGTCATCGGGCCAGGCCGAGTAGGCTGGCGACTTTCGGATGTCGAGGCTTGGCTCGCGCAGCGGGCACAGTTCGGCGGTACTGCCCGCATGCCTGAGACCACCTAGAGGGAACATTATCAGATGCCCGTCATCGTTGCCTTTGTGAGCCAAAAAGGTGGGGTTGGAAAAAGTACGCTGGCGCGTGCACTTGCGATCCTCGCTGCCGAAAGCCGCGTGAGCGTGTTGATCGCGGATCTCGATGCGCAACAGAATACAGTCCTGCGGTGGCACGAGGTGCGCACATCCCACAAAATGAAACCGGCAATCGTTGTGCGTGCGTTCGACAACATCGACGAAGGGTTGCACGATGCCGATGACTATCAACTCGTTATCATCGACGCATCTGGTCGTGCCAATAGCGCAACACTTGATATAACGCGGCATTCGCATCTGGTCGTGCAGCCCACCGGCCCAGGTCTCGATGATCTGCATCCTGGCGTGCTGTTGTTCCATGAGCTCGTCGGCCAAGGCATTCCAAGTAGTCGGCTGATATTCGCGCTGTGTCGCACAGCAACAAAAGAGGAAGAGTTTGCTGCGCGCACGTACCTGCATAAAGCGAATTATGCAGTGTTGCCCGGATCAATTCCAGAACGCGCCACATATCGTGCGGCGCAGAATGGCGGCCATGCAATCATTGAAACCGATGACGCAGCTTTGAATGCGCGCGCCGAAGAATTGCTCACTGCACTGCTCGACCGATTGAGCGGCGAGATTGCACAGATGAAGACACAGGCAACGACCAAGCTGGTACGGGGGAGGATTAAGACATGAGCGACGCGCGCAAGAAAGTAAAATTAATGTTTGAGCGGATGGGTGAGCCGCCGTCTGCAGACATGGTCCGGGGCAATCTCGAAATCGCCCACGCGAGACTAAATGGTCGCGCCAAGACCGAGCCGTCAACGCAATTGAATTTGCGTGTTCCGGTAAGTGTGAAGCGGCGCGTGAAGGTCCTCGCGGCACGCGATAGTATTACGGCAGCGGAAGTCGTGGCGCGGGCGCTTGAGCTGTACGAAGAAAAACACGGTCCCGTGCCGGAGTTTTGATGCCATGTGGCGGGTGACTGTTATTGTGGGCGGGCTTCTTTGGATGCTCACGATCGCGGCGTCTGGAACCATAAATGCTGTCGCTGGCTATGCACTAGGGCGCAGCGAAATCGAAGGATACATTTTTGGAGCGCTCGGTGTCGCGGCAGATGGCTGGAAAGCGCTTGGCCCGATTTACATCATGTCGCTTTTTCGCGGCAAGATGTTCATCCATGCCGGCGTTGCGATTCTGACGTGGTTCGCGTGTTTTGTATTTGCCGTAACTGCCGCAATCGGTCTTGCGGCGCAGAACAGATCGGCGACCACCGGTGCTCGAGAAGCGATCAGCATCGGCTATTCCGCGGTGTCGAGCGAGCTCGCTGAACTTCGCGCAAAAAATCTGCGACAATCGGAACTCCGCTCCGCTGGCGAAATCGAAGCGGCCATTGCGGCTGTGTTGGCCCGAGCAATTTCCGGCGGCGGCACGGTTGCAACGGTATCCAAACAGTGTGCAGGCGACGTGAGTCAGACCCGCGCCGCATGTTCGGAGGTTGCTGGTCTTCGCGTAAGTCTCGCTGCAGCTGTTGACACAGATCGGGTGAATCGCAGGATAAGGGAGCTTATTGCTGCAGAGGAACGGTTATCGAGCCTCGGTGGAACATCGAACCCCGACCCACAGGGCCAACTCCTGGTGAGATTATCACGGGGCATCATAGCTCGAGAGGATGTGGGCCTTGGGCTTGTTCTCATTCTCGTAACGATGGTTGAGTTGATGAGTGGTTTCGCTCCGACCGTGCTTACGGAATTTGCACGAGCGGAGCGTAGGCGCGCCTCCGTGATATCGAGACCTTCGACAAATTCTAACGTCACCATGTTACGCCCGGTGGGGGATATGTACGAGTACATAGCGGATTGCATCCGCCCAGCACCTGGCATGATGGACTTCCCCGGCAAAAGTGGAGGGCTTTTCTGATAGATTGATGAGATCAGGGGAGCGACATGACCAAGAAGAATGGCAATCAGCCGGTATTTGACGAGGCCTTCAGGCGGGAAGCCGTGCGGATTTTGGCGACGAGCG
>JANLPY010000153.1:0-2597 GCA_031367505.1 Hyphomicrobiaceae bacterium
GCCCGATGAGTCCGCTCGGCTGGAGCTGCGGGACGTCAAGATCGTGAACGACGAATCGACCGGCGAGCGCATCCTGGAGATCGAGGTACGCGGCAAGCGGGGTGTTGGATTCTGCAAGTCGATGCCCGGTGCGATCCTGCCTTTCGAGCGCGTCTGCAAGCGCAAGCAGCTCAAACCGACCGACCGGATATTTGGGAAGTCGCCGCGTGAACTGATGAACACCCTCCTCGACGAACTCAACCTAAAGTTCGACCGCGATGGCCACATCCGCACCTGCTACAGCCTGCGGCATACCTATATCTGCCTGCGATTGCTCGAAGGCGCGGACATTTATCAGGTCGCCAAGAACTGCCGCACCAGTGTCGAGATGATCGAAAAATTCTATGGTCGGCACTTGAAGAACAATATTGACGCTTCGGCCGTCAATGTGAGGAAGGCGCGCCCCAAACCCGTCGCTTCAAAGAAGGCCATGAAGCCCGAGGCATAGGCACGCCGATCAGTCTTTGCCGTTGCGTCAGAAGGCCGCTGCGTTATAGGCGTGTCGCAACGCGGGCGTGGTGGAATTGGTAGACGCGCGGGATTCAAAATCCCGTTCCGCAAGGAGTGTGGGTTCGATTCCCACCGCCCGCACCATCCAAGATAGCGGGCTCCGAAAAGTCCATCGCACGGGGGACAGGAGCCTGCACCAGCGGATCGCCTGGGGTCGCACGTCCCGCGCTCCGCTGCGCGAAATGACAATCGAACGGTATTGTCATGCTGGCAGTTTGCATCCCATCCGGGATGTGGCCATCGCCACGAATTGACGGCGCGAAGCGACAATGTGTTCTTGGTGATTGATTGGCTATCGCTTTATCAATCATAATCGACCAACATGGTGATCGATAGAAAGGCATCCTATCGATCATGCGCTGGAATTGGCAACTCCCCCACTGGCCTGATTTCTGCTTCGACGCGGATCGCATCCGCGCGGCCGAAGAGCAATTTCTGAAAGGCTCCGGCGTCGTCATCGGCTCGCTGCATCATCTCGACGCCGACGAGCGCGACTGCCTGACCATCGAACTTATATCGCAAGAGGTCGTCGACAGCTCCGCCATCGAGGGAGAAATTCTCGACCACGCCAGCGTCCAGTCGTCGGTCGCGCGACATCTGGGCTTTGCCGCCGACCAGCGCCGCGCTAGCGCGGCAGAGGCCGGGGCCGCAGAACTCATGGCCTATCTCTATCGCAACCACGCCGCGCCGCTCGACGATCCGACCCTGTTTGCGTGGCACGCCATGCTGATGAACGGGCGTCGCGACATTGTCGATGTCGGGCGCTACCGGACGCACGAAGATGCAATGCAGATCGTATCGGGTGCGCTTCACGAGCCGCGCGTGCATTTCGAGGCACCGCCATCACAAACCGTGGCGATGGAAATGTCCCGCTTCATCGCGTGGTTCAATGACAGTGCGCCGTCGTCACCAAACCCGCTTCCCGCGATCACCCGTGCCGCAATCTCGCACCTGTGGTTCGAGAGCATCCATCCCTTTGAAGACGGCAATGGCCGGATCGCGCGCGCCATTGCTGAAAAGGCGTTGGCTCAAAGCCTCGCGGCCCCGACTTTAACGGCACTCGCGGAAACGATCCATCGGCATCGCAAGGCCTATTACGCCGCGCTTCAGCTTGGCAGCCAGAGCAACGACATCAATGCCTGGTTGATGTGGTTTGCCGATATTGTCATCGAGGCACAGGCACGGACGATTGCCCGCATCCGCTTCCTGATCGACAAGACGCGTTTGCTCGATCGCCTGCGCGGCGAGATCAACGAACGTCAGGAAAAGGCCTTGCTTCGTATGTTCCGCGAAGGGGCGGATGGTTTTGCCGGCGGGTTGAGCGCCGAGAATTATCGGACGATCACAGATGCCAGTCTTGCCACTACGACGCGCGATCTGGCCGATCTTGTTGAAAAAGGTGCGCTGATCCGCACCGGTGAGCGTCGCTATGCGCGCTATCGACTTGCGGTTGGAAAAGGTGCCGAGCTCAAATGAAAGGAACACGCCGTATGTTAATTGCGAGTAATGACCCTCGACGTCTAGAGATGACCCGTGTCAGATAACGATCAAATAAACTCATTCATTTCCGATTGGGCCGCGACTGGCGGGTCTGAGCTGGCCAACACGCAGAGTTTCGTAAACGGTCTTTGTGCTTTGATCGGCGTCGATCCAGCCAAGGGCAGCCGCCCTGACGACGCCCATAACGATTATGTGTTCGAGCGCCGCGTCTTCCAGAAGGAAGCCGACGGCACCGAAAGCTTTGGCCGGATCGACGCCTACAAGCGCCACTGCTTCGTGCTGGAGGCCAAGCAGGGCAGTGATGCCGACCGCAAGGCTGCCGAACAGGGCGAAGCCGACCTCGACATTTTCGGCCAAACCGCCGCCGCCCGTTTCAAACGCGGCACGGCTCGGCGCGGCACCCCCGCCTGGTCGAAGGCGATGGTCGAGGCGCGCGGGCAGGCCGAACGATACGCAAAGGCGCTACCGATCGATCATGGCTGGCCGCCGTTCCTGCTCGTCACCGACGTCGGCCATTGCATCGATGTCTATGCCGATTTCAGCGGCAC
>JANLPY010000201.1:0-1743 GCA_031367505.1 Hyphomicrobiaceae bacterium
TTACCGCGAGGCATCCCGAGCCGGTGCACATGTCGAGGGCGCTGCGCACCGGCCACTGCAGGAATGGCGCGATTGCGTCCGGGAGGAGTACAGCCACTAACGAGCGTGGCACGTTGACGCGCCGGTCGACATAGAAACGAAAGTCCCCGAGCCAGGCTTCGTGCGTCAGGTAGGCGGCGGGAATCCGTTCACCAATCCGGCGTTCGGCGAGCTTTTCGATGCGCCGCGCTTCTGCCGGCGACAACTCACGGGCCGCGTGCTCGTCGAGGTTGTCGAGTGGAATCCCGCAGGCATGCATGACGATCCAGGCAGCCTCTTCGTGCGCGTTCTGCGTCCCGTGCCCATAGGCCAAGCGTGCCGCGCCGAACCGAGTTGCGGTCCGCCGGATCACCGCGGCGACCGTTTCTGGCGGAGGGCGGGTTCCCAAGGCGTTTTTCTCAGCGCAGCGGGAGCTCGGTCTGCTCGTTCAGCTCACCCGGCGGTTGCGTCGATCTTTATCGAGTCGAACGAGGTATTTGCGCTGCCTGCGGGGGAGAGGATCGACGGCTTCCTCTCCTCTTCCTTGGGTGCGCCCGTAGCGGAGGGCGCAGCAGGAACCTGGCCGGTGATGTCGCCCGCCGTGGCCTGATTGATCAGCCACAGCATGTTAGTGGCCGAATCGGCATTGGCCATCGTCTCTTCCTGCGAGATTTTACCGGCCATGAATAGCTTGAACAAGGCTTGCTCGAATGTCTGCGAGCCGGGCGACATGCTTTTTTCGAGCGCGTCCTTGATCTCGTTGATCTCGCCTTTTTCGATCAACTCGGCGATGTGCCGCGTGTTCAGGAGTACTTCCACCGCGGCCATGCGGCCGCCACTCTTGGTCCTGATCAGCCGTTGGGAAATGATCGACTGGAGCGCCGCCGCCAGGTCGAGCAGCAGGCTTGGGCGGTTCTCGAGCGGATAGAAGTTGATGATTCGGTTCATCGCATGGTAGCTGTTGTTTGCGTGCAGCGTGGCCAGCGCGAGGTGCCCGGACTGGGCATAGGCAAGCGCCATGCCCATGGTGTCCTTGTCGCGTATCTCGCCGATCAGGATGATGTCCGGCGCCTGGCGCAGGGCATTCTTGAGGGCTACCGAAAAGCTTTTCGTGTCGGTGCCGACTTCGCGCTGGTTCACGATCGACTTCTTGTTCTGGAAAATGAACTCGACCGGGTCCTCGAGGGTAAGGATGTGCCCGGCCTTGCGTTCATTGCGATAGTCGATCATGGAGGACAGGGATGTCGACTTGCCTGAGCCGGTGGCGCCCACCATCAGGATCAGGCCGCGCTTGGCCATGATTACTTCCTTGAGGATTTCCGGAACACCCAGGCTGTCGAGAGGAGGAATGCTGCCCGGAATGAAGCGTACGACCACGGCGGGCGAGTTTTTCTGGCGGAACGCGCTGATGCGGAACGCACCGACGCCGTCAAGAGCGAAGGCGGTATTGAGCTCCAGTTCTTCTTCGTATTCCCTTATCTGCTTTTCGTTGAGGACTTCGTAAAGCAATGTTTTGACAGCGTCGGCAGTCATCACCGTCTGGTTGACAGGCACCGCATTGCCGTTGATTTTGATGTTGATCGGTGCGCCGACCGACAGAAAGATGTCCGATGCCTTTTTCTCGGCCATCAGCTGGAACAATCGTTTCATTGCCGACATGTATTTTCCCCGGACAATCCAGATGCTTCGAACTCAGTCGCCGCGCAGTAACTCGTTCAGGCTGGT
>JANLPY010000218.1:0-2686 GCA_031367505.1 Hyphomicrobiaceae bacterium
GTCCTGGGTGAGGGTTGCAAACACCTCGATCCTCAGGACAGGACTCCCCACCCGTTACAGCTGTCGTCTCAACTGGTTACCGGCCGTCAAAATAAAAGCGCCCGCATCAGCGGGCTGGAGCGCAGCGACTTAGTGCATGGGGCAAAACTCACCGTCACACCATTGATCTTGCCGCGACAGCAGCACCTCAGCAAGCAGAAAGTCTGGGAACGCGACGTGAACGCGGATGCTGCGACGCACCAAACCTACCCCTCGGTCGTGTGCGTGATCCGCACGGGGCGATGCTCGACGCGGAGCGGCTTGGCCTCGATGCGCAGCAGCGACTGTTTCAGCCGCAGTGGTTTGTGTTCCAACATGAGCGGCACGCCCGTTCGCGTCCCGGCGCGCCAGGCGTCGGTGAGTCCATAAAACATCACTTCCGTGTAATATCGTACGCGCGTCGCCAGGATCGGGTGCGGCGCGCCGCGCAAGAACACCAGGGCGTTGTCGGACCCCAAGCGCAGGATTTCGCTTGGTTGGAGCTGGCGGCGGCTGGCTTCGCCGGCGCCGGTATTGATACCCATGGAGCGCACCGCCACCGTGCGGTCGCCGAGCATGCGCGAGACCAGTTCGGCCGTGGTCTCGTCGTTGACCCCGAACATCATCTGGCAGCTCGCATTGGCGATCAGGGATTCCCATTTGCGGTAGGTGGCGCCTAGCTGGCCCAGATCCTGGAAAATGATCACGGCGCGGGCGTAGGCGCGCAGGTGCCCCATGCCGTCCTCCAGCTCGGGGATGTGGCCAAGGGCGCACCGGCGGACGTAGCCGCCGAAGAGCCGCAACGCGGCGGCATCCTGCCATTCGCGATCGTCGCCGAGCCCCCCACGTACGACTGCCACGGCTCGCAAACGTTTGCCGTGATACAGCGGCTCGCCCCGCATTACTCGACGTTGATGCGCTTCGAGCCGGGCAACTACCCAAATGTCGTTCCGGACGTTGCCGAGAGCTTGACCGCTTCGCCCGATCAGCTCACCTATACCTTCAAGTTGCGCCCGGACGTGAAGTTCCACGATGGTACCACGCTGACCTCGGAGGACGTGAAGGCCACATACGAGCACATTGGTAATCCGCCGAAGGGCGTCATCTCCAATCGGAAAGACTCGCTTGCCAAGGTCGCAGCGATCGAGACGCCCGATGCCTTGACGGTTGTCTTCCGCATGCGTGAGGTCAATGCGTCGGCGATCATCGAGATCTTCGCCTCACCCTGGAACTGCATCTACAGTGCCGCTCGCCTCAAGCAGGATCCCAATTTTCCAGTCAAGAATGTGATGGGCACCGGGCCTTTCCGCTTTGTCGAGCACGTTGCCGGCGCGCACTGGACCGGCGAGCGGTTCGCTGACTATTTCCGCAAGGGAAAACCATATCTCGACGGCTTTCGCGCAATTACGGTTTCGGGCATTGCCGCGCCGAACGCGATCGGCGGCCAACAAGCGCTCGCGGAGTTTCGGGGCTTCTCGCCAGGAGAGCGCGACCGCATCGTAGGTCTACTGAAGGACAACGCGAAGGTCTATGCCGGCCCTTGGCTGTCGCATATCGACATCAGTATTAACCCGGCCAAGAAGCCGTTCGACGATGTGCGTGTCAGACGCGCCCTCTCGCTCGCCATCGATCGCTGGGGTGGCATGGAGGCGCTTGGCAAGATTTCGAATATGAAGTTCGTGGGCGGCGTCGTGCTGCCGGGCGGCGAGTGGGCGGCGACAGATGCCGAGTTGACGAGTTACCCCGGCTATGGCCGGGATGTGGAGGCCAACCGTGCCGAAGCCCGCCGCTTGCTCAAGGAGGCGGGTGCCGAAAATCTGACTCTGACGCTCGCCAATCGCAATATTCCGCCGTACCCGACGCTCGGTATTTTCCTGATCGATCAATGGCGCCGGGTCGGCATAAAGGCTGACCATCAGCCGCTCGAGACCACCGCCTGGGTGACCTCGATGGCGCAGCAAAGTTTCGACATCCTGGTCGACTCCTACACCGACTACAGTGACGATCCGACCACGGGCCTCGTCAAGTTCCTGTCCGGCGATCGTTGGTCGACGGCCTCGAACAAGTTTGACGACAGCAAGCTCAATGAGCATTATCTGGCGCAAGGACGCACGATCGACAAGGCCGAGCGCCGCCGGCTCGTGCGCGCGTTTGAGAAGCTGACGCTCGAGGAGGCCTACACCCTGCCGATCAATTGGTGGGAGCGGATCGTCGTGCACAACACACGGGTCAGGGGCTGGACCATGTCGCCCAGTCACCAGATCTACCAGACACTCGAGGATGTTTGGTTGGCGCCGCAATAGCTACATTTGTGATGATGGCAACGTGGTGGCGTTGGCCGACTGCACTTTGCTGAGCGCTTCACTGGTGGCGGCGTGGAGGGCTTGTGTTGCCATGTTCGTCGCTTCGACACTGGCCGGCCGCCTCCGGCCGCGTTGGTGAAACGTTTTGCTGATCCGCTGGTTCCTGCCGATGGTGCATTTTTGCGATGTCCCTTGCGGCGATCGAACGTGGCGACGGCGGCAGCACCGCAATTCGGCAACAGTGTCCCGCCTCGCTATTTGCCGCGATCGACTTGCTATGATCTGCCCTCGTGCCCGGCCGTCAGTCGCGATCATTGTTGGCTGGCGTTGCATGCCAATTCGAATTTTTTGCGAGTTTTTCAACG
>JANLPY010000222.1:0-2095 GCA_031367505.1 Hyphomicrobiaceae bacterium
GCCCGCGCTCAACAGCGTCGAGCCTGACGACGAATTTCTTGTTGGCCACGGCGCTTTCCCCTTGTCGGTTCGACCCGACAAGGCAAGAATCAGTGTTCGTCGCGAAATGCAACAGCTGGATTTAACTGGTGCGAGCCACTAGCCCGGATTGCCGAGCAAGACCGTCAGCGCTTCCTCGAAGTCACCGGTCGAGATGTTCTTCAGCTAAAGGATAGGGATCAGTACCCCCAGGCTCTTCGAGCGGCGCGCATTGGGCTGCGGGATTGTAGGCGTGTACCGGATGCGGTGTCCTCGACGGCAACGCCCCGGCATCGAGCCGGTTCCTTTGGGCCAGTCGCGCGTGCGCAATCGCGGTCGTCACCTCGAACTCGGAAAGTGGGCCATAGAGCAACCCTGGTGGCCCTTCTCCGTTTTAAGCAACGCATGCTTGGTCAGGAACTCGATGACCTCCGCCACGCGCGGCATGCCGAAAGCGTCGAACGTCTCGGCGTCAACTATGACCCTGCCAAGGTTGACGACCGGGGTCTGATCGATGCCGACGACGGCCTCGGTGGGCCGCGACCAAAGGTCAACCCGCGCGCGCCGACACAGCACTCGGCTTGAGCAAACCCCAGTTCCCCCGTCCCCAATTCTTAACCATCGCGAACCCGGAGTTGCCAGCCATGCCCAGCGCAGCGTTGCTCACAGGATTATGAAGTTCCTCAGGCGCTCTGGCCGCTTGTCGCGGCATCGCAGCCAGCTTCGAGGAGCTTTTCATTTGCCGTGCGTCTCGATTAATGCTGGTTGCACTGACCAGTAAAGACGACCGCTATGCCCCGATCCTCCAGCACGAGGTCTCTGCGCCGCCAAGGCCCAATCCAGCGCGCTTATCAGAAGCGCTAACTTGACGCGGGCGGCAAAACACGGTACGTACCATTCAATGTCAACAGGTGAACGATCAAGACCGCTCACGCTTCTCGGTTACGCCGAGCCCGAAGCCGAGTTCGGTTGGAAGAAGCGAACTCTGCAAGAGTGGGTCCGCAAGAAAAAGCTGAAGCGACCTGGCATTTACCCCGGCGGTAAAGCTGCCTGGCACCTAGAGGATATACTTGTGTTTGCCGACACGATACGGCAGGGTCTTAAAGGGCTTGCCGTAACCGACCCGGTCGATCCTGAATCCATCGAACTTCAAGAAGCTTTAACTGCGCGTCGCAGTTCGAAGCGCACCAGCGCGGGATTAGTTGTGCCCTCGATCCGCTCCTCTAAGGCGCGATTGTGCGGGGCTTTCGGCCGTCCGATAGCAACTTTCCCGTACTTCAAGCTGGTATTGCGATCCTGGCGTGTGCAGCCGACGGTCGTGGTAGGCCAGCGACCATCAGCTTGCACTCGCCGCAGATGTTGTCGACTTGCAGCAGGGAACTGGCGGCATTTCATCGCGTGCTTGATAAGGCGGAAAACTGGCTCGACTGTCGGTTAGCGCTGCCGAATTTGGCGCGGCCAGTTTAATTTAGCAACGCTGCTTTCGTTGTGTTGCGCCACTCGGCCTTGATTTCCGGCTATGGTTTCTCCGGCGGTGTCGGGCGAAAATCGTGCGTTCGTCGTTTCGGCCGGCCAGCGCCACCAGAGCTTCGATGCCACGCTGCTCGATATCGGCAATCGCCTCGCCGTTCGCATAACTGGTATCGACGAGAACTGTCGATGGTTTTCCTAGTCCATCTGAAGCGTCGATGGTCGGAACCAGCTGGTTCGCATCACTCGCGCATTAGCTGACGGGGGCGGCCAGAATAAGCATCCTGCCATCGGCATCCACCGCCGTCTGCGCGGTGTACGCTCGCCGATATAAAGCCAACATGTTGTTGCGCATGATGCGGCTGTCCGGGTCGACCAGATGGTCTGCTCTTCGGTCTCGGCGCCCCGGATGGAGCTGCCGGCGGACCACCCTTGAGTTGACCGATGAGCGCTTGCCGGGATTGCAGCATCGGGGTTCCGACTCAGCGAAAGTTGTTGTGCAGCAACGACTTCACACTGAGGAAGGTACGCCCTGATGCCGACAGAGTGTAACGGAGATTGGTTGGCGTTTGGAACCGTCGAGCGCCGGAATGTTGTGGGCGCGTTC
>JANLPY010000238.1:0-2835 GCA_031367505.1 Hyphomicrobiaceae bacterium
TTCTGCGTATGCATCGCCGCACAGGCATTGCGATAGAGCAGGCGTTGCGACCAAGCCGCCTGAAGCGGCGCCAATCGTGCCCGCTCTTCCAATTTCGAAAGGGCCTCATCGACACGCAAAAATGCGTCAAACATCTGTTCGTCGAGAGGTTTTTCAGGAATTTCATAAGTCGCGCTATTTGCTGACATTTCCGTATCTAAGACAATTGAAGTGAGTATAAGACTGTCTGATTATAGCCCTATTTGACGCGCAATTTAAAGTCATTGAAAAATATGTTTGGATTGCCTATGATAAAAGTTGTTATCATCGGCAGGTAATGTCCGCTCTTATTCCGATCTCATCATTCGAAACATGGCCTGTTGCTGTCGCGACCGCGTCGTCGCGCGTCAAATACACGATCCTGCAGTTCTTCGCGGCCGAGATTTGCAACGCGAACACTCGCCGGTCGTACCTGCGCGCGGCGGAGGAATTCTTCGGTTTCGTGGCGACCACCTCCGGCGGCGACCGGCTCGAAACCGTGTGCTCGCTGCATGTCGCCACGTGGCTAGAACTGATGAGGGCGAGGGGGCTTTCGCGGCCGACCATCAAGCTGCGGCTGGCCGCCATCAGGATGCTGTTTCAAGCCCTTGTCCGCGAACAGATCCTGGCGATCAATCCCGCTTCGGTCGTGCGCGGTCCCAAGCACAGCGTTATCAGGGGCAAGACGCCCGTGCCCGATGGCGCAGAAACGCAGCGCCTGCTCAAATCCATCGACACATCGACGCCGATCGGCTTGCGCGACCGCGCCATGATTGGCGCCATGGCCTACAGCTTTGCACGCGTGTCGGCCGTCACGGCGCTCAAAGTCGGCGATGTCTTCCGGCAGAAGCAACGCCTGTGGCTGCGGCTCGCCGAGAAGGGCGGCAAATCCAAGGACGTTCCGTGCCATCATCAGTTGGAGGCCTACATCGCCGAATGGCTCGACGCCGCCCGACACGTCGACACGCCGATAGCGCCATTGTTTCAGACCTTTGCCAACACGGGTCCACGCGTTGAGGGCGTGCGCGCCCTGTCCGGCCAGCCGATGTCGCAATCGATGACCTGGGAGATGATCCAGCGTCGCGCCAAGGACGCCGGGATCGACACCGCCGTCTGCAACCACACCTTTCGCGCAACCGGCATTACCGCCTACCTCAGCAACGGCGGCACCATCGAACGGGCCGCCATCATCGCCGGCCACGTTTCGACCCGCACGACCCAGCTCTACGATCGTCGCCCAGATGATGTCACCCTGGACGAGATCGAGAAGATTAGGTTTGTATGACGCTGAAAGTAGCGAGACCGTTCTCGACAGCCTTGAAGTGCACCGTTAACGGATATTTAGTAGCGACATGACTGAAAATATCGTCAACTTTCCAACCACCCTGCCGACACTCAAGCTGACAAAAGCGGTTGCCCCGCCACCTCAGCGCAAACGCAAATCAGACGAGCGAGTTTTGATGCACAGCATGGAGGTTGGCGACAGCTTCGCGTGCCCCCATGACGAAAGCTTTCGCCGAGCACAAGGCATTGCTGCCGATCTGCACGACTTCAGCGAATTCAACGGCCATCGCCGATTCCGAACCCAATAAACAGTGGACGTGGTCAACGGCAAATGGGTCAAGGATCGCCGCGTGTGGTGCGTGGCTTAGATTAGGAATTTCCGACGCAACCACTATTACTATCAGCAACACGCTTTCGGCTTCACCCGCCATTCTCAGTCTGCCATCGTGCTCGCGGCCCTCAAGACGCGGCCTGTCAGCATCGTGTGTGTGGCGAGGTTGGAGCGACGGCCGGTCTTGACCGCCGCTGCGCGCGACGGCATTGGCCATCTGTGGGCGGGGCGAGAAGATGCTCCGCAGGGGGCGAAGCAAAAGATGTGTGGTTCGCTGTGGACGGCTGCAAGCATCTGCAGACGAGGCCGCGCTTCAACTGCCGGGTCGACCCGCACAGCGACGCACACGAAACGCCGCTGGAACTCGATGATAACGCCTCGGCTTGCGCGCCGTTTTGGGATGGAGAGGGGAGGCGGTCAGCTGCCCCGGTCGTCACCCTGGTCACGCGTGGCACCTTGTTCAAGTCCATTACGGCGGGCAATTTCAGCTCGCGCAGCAGTTGCCAGTTCGGCCGTGAAGCCCGGCTTGAACGCGCCGTTGGTCACGCCTTCGATTTCGGCGCGCGCCGCGTCAAACGGCGATGACCAGTCGACCGGCAGACCTTCGCCGCCCTTTGGATGCTTGGCGATGTAGGCGGCGATTGCCTTCTCGAACAGCTCCTCGTTGCCCGACAGCAGGTCGCGCTTGCCGAGCTTTTCGAGCATGGCAACAACCGACTCCGGTGCCTCGATCACCGCGTCGGTTTCGCCCCGGTACAACGGCGCGATGCGCTTCGTATGCAACGCGACATACTCTGGCGTATCGAGAATGTCCGTATCACCGGCGCTTCGCGCGGCACGAATTGTGCCAAGAAAACCCTCGCTGTCGCGCATCCGCTCCAGCATCCAAAGCGCCAGCTCCACTTCGGTCGCGTCGGCCTTGGGGGGCGTGCTTGCTTTATTTTGCATCATCGTCGTCCCGCGCTTGTTCGAGATTGCCGACCAGCTCTTCGTCGGTCGGCAGTTCCGATTGATCGATGGCACCGTGAACTTGCTGATAGGTTTCCAGCAGGATTTCAGCGAAGGTCACGCCGCTTGGGATACCATCACGTTCGAGCAACTTGTCCCATATTGCCTTGAACCGGGGATGCACACGCAATCCCAACGGCACGACGCGTCCGGTTGCCCGTCTGCGGCGCTTGTCTGGGAACCCGCTCTTGGTG
>JANLPY010000302.1:0-34382 GCA_031367505.1 Hyphomicrobiaceae bacterium
CCTCTTGGTGAGTGGCAGCGATCAGGTGATTCGATTGTCGATGGGCGACGCTATCTGGCGACCGTCACCAGCTGTCCGGATTCATCGTACTGCTGTCCGGCTTGCGTCGTATTCGGTGTCCGCTTTGCGTCGTTTTCCGCAACATTGACACCACGATCACCAACCTGCTGTCGATCACCAAGGGGCGCGGCCCAAACGACCTCGACAACGATTGGGCCTTCAGCCAGATCTGCCATCATGCCTTGCAAACGATTGGGGAAGCCGCCAACCACCTCCCCCCTGATCTCCACCAGCGCTACCCCGACGTGCCGTGGCGCAAGATCGTCGCCCTCAGCCACCGTCTGCGGCATGAGTATTTCCGGATTGATGCCACCGCCCTTTGGTTGGTCATCACCGACCACATTCCTGCCTTCCATGCCGCCATCAAACGCATGATCGTGGACACCGAATGAACGCTGTTGCAGCCATCACACACCCCCACCAGCCATCAGCCTCGTGGTCGCTAATTGGTCGCTAGCGTGTTTTAGGGGTTGGTCGCTAGAGTATACAACCCGTTGATTTAATTGGTGATCCCGGAGGGTCTCGAACCCCCGACCTAGAGTTTAGGAAACTCTCGCTCTATCCAGCTGAGCTACGGGACCGGTCAGCCTGACCAACGCTGCATAGCATGATGCAGCAACGGCAGCCAAGCATCGGTTCATCACTCACTGGCCACAATCTCGATACGATCATAATTCGCGATCGGATGAGAACTTTGGGACAAGCAACCGTACTTGAAGTTGCCGCAGCTTCGCGGTGCGGAGTTGCGTTCGAACGCGTAACACAGGTCAAACTCAATTGCCATCGGTGCTCTACCTAGCTACGCGCCGCATAATCGAGTGCAATATTGAAAGCATGGTTCGAACGCACATTCTCACCGCGATGACTGCTGCGCTGCTGGTGGCGGGTTCGACCCTGTTTGCATACGCAGCATTTGCTCAGACAACAGCCGTGACGACTTGCGCATTGGAGCCTGGGCCGACACGCGCCGTAACCGGGGTAATCGACGGTGAAACAATCAGCCTCGATGACGGTACGGAATTACGCCTAGTAGGCGCGCTGGCGCCTCGTCCGCCGGACGCAGCGCTCGACCTGTCATATTGGCCGCCAGAGCGAGAGGCCAAAGCAGCGCTGGAGCGCCTCGTTCTGGGCCGCTCGGTCACGCTCGCTTACGCGGGGCGCAAATCTGACCGATACGGCCGCATGCTCGCACATGTTTTCGTCGATCCGCAGAGCAGTGCCGAGACCCCCGCCGATCCAGAGAACCGCGTTTGGGTCCAGGCGCACATGCTGAGCCATGGGCACTCACGAGCTTATGCGCTCAAAGATAGCCACGGCTGCCTGCGCGAGCTCGTTGCACACGAAGCGATCGCCCGAAAAGCTAAGCTAGGCCTTTGGTCACATGCGGCCTATCAATTACGCGATGCGTCGCGAACTATGGATATTTCGCGCCTGCGCAGCACCTTTCAGGTGATCGAAGGTGAAGTCAGTCGCGTGATCGTCAGCAAGACGAGTTTGATTCTGCGATTTAACCGCGAGGAAACGCCCGAACGACCCACCGATCAGGCTTCCGACGATGTGCGGGCGGTGCCAAAAGGGTTCTCCGTATCAATCAAACCAGCCATAGCGCGGAGTTGGCAGGCTGGCGGAATGACCCTTTCGCAACTTGAGGGGAAACGGGTGCAGATCCGTGGCTGGATCGAGCGTCGAGGCGGACCTGCGATCGAGATCATCGAGGGGAACCAGATCGAACTCGTCCCGGCTGATGAAGTTGATGCCTTGGGTCTTCGACCTGCCGCAGTGGCGACAGAACCCGAGCCCGATACTCCAAGGCGGCGATCACGCAAGCGCAAAACTGAGGCTGCACTGGTACCCGCGTCAGCGCCGTAGTTCCAGGAGCAACTGCCAAATATGGGGAAACGAAAAACCGCCCGGCTGCAGATTGCACCGGGCGGCCAAAATCTCTGACTATAATCGTATCGAGGTCAAGCAGCCTGTACTTCCTCGTCGCCTTCGCCGCCATCGGCTTCGGCTTCAACCTCGGCTTGCTCGGCAGCGCGCCGCCCCTTGGCACTTCTCGAGAGCACCTCGGTGATTTTCTGTACCGCGCCGCGCTCATCGAGCTTATCGACAGCCGCGATTTCGCGAGCCATACGGTCTAGAGCTGCTTCATACAGCTGGCGCTCCGAGTACGACTGCTCAGGCTGCGTTTCCGAACGATAAAGATCGCGAACGACCTCGGCGATCGAGATCAAATCGCCGGAGTTGATCTTCGCTTCGTATTCCTGCGCGCGACGGCTCCACATCGTACGCTTGATGCGAGCACGGCCCTTCAGTGTTTCCATGGCGCGCTTGACGATATTCTCATCGGCCAACTTGCGCATGCCGACGCTCTGCAGCTTGCCGGTCGGCACGCGCAGCGTCATCTTGTCCTTCTCGAAGGTGATCACGAACAGCTCAAGCGCCATCCCGGCGATCTCTTGCTCTTCGATCCCAACGATACGGCCCACACCGTGCGCCGGATAGACGATGAATTCGTTGGTTTTGAAGCCGTGACGCGCGCTCACCGGCTTCTTTGCCGCGGTTGCAGCGGCCATTTGCTGGTGACGCTGAACTTCAAGTGCTTTCGCCGCAGCATCTTTTGCGGCGGACTCCTTTGGCGCAACCATCGGCGCACTAATGCGCTGCGCGGCTGGCTTTGCCACGGCGGCGGGTACGTTCCGTGTCACGGCTGCCGGCGCTGACGACTGAGCGCGCAATTGCGCTGGATGCGGCACTGCCGGCTTCGACGCGACATGCTTTACCGCGACAGGCGCCTTGACGGCTACCACCGGCGCTTTCGCAGCCATCGGTTTCTTGGCTACAGCTGGAGCAGCTTTCGAGGCTGCTGGCTTGGTCGACGTTACTTTTTTTGCGGCAAGTTTAACGGATTTGGCTTTAGCAGGCTTCGCGGCCGCTTTCGGCTTAGTGTTGCTTGCCCCACTCCTGACGGCAGCCTTTGCAGTTTTGGACACAGTCTTTGCAGTCTTTTGGGCTGGCTTCTGAGCCTTGCGTGCCGGGACCGATTTCAAAGCAGTTGTCTTGGCGGTGGCTTTTTTCTTCTGGGGCATAGATTACTATCTCACTCTTTGTAGGGCACGCGAATATTGACCCTGCCGCTCGGGCGCGGCAGAACCAAGCCGGAGTTGGACGTCCGGCTCATCGTCGCCCGCCAAATACAAGGATGAACAAACGGTCTCGATTGAGACATCGATCATTCTTGTAGCAGCACTGAGATTTCCGTGATCAGTCCATGATCACGATCCCAGTCCCACATCTTGGCGATAACATTCGTCGGTTGTGGACCTAGCTCGCTCGCAGCGTCCGGCTGTAAACCGAACTCACACCGCCGCAGGGCCGCAAAGACCTGCATAGACTGATCCCTGCGTTCTTGTTTCGTCTCCACGTTTCTCGACTGAGACATAAGTAACACAAACTTCATGGAAAAAGAAGGGCCGCGATGTGAAAGACATCTGCCCAGCTAAAAATTCATAGTTAATCGCAATTTGAAGTTGTCGTTAACGATTAATACATACGTCGCTGGCGCGAGCGACCAATTAATCGCCGGAGCCCGGCTTGGCTGAGAAATGGGATTCAAGCTTGCCCTTCTCGTCGCGAAATTTGTCGGCGTCGGCCGGAGCGTCTTTCTTGGATGTGATGTTTGGCCACTGATCGGCGTAGACGCGATTGAGCTCTACCCACTGCTCCAAACCCTTCTCAGTGTCAGGTTTGATCGCCTCGACCGGACACTCGGGCTCGCACACGCCGCAATCGATGCACTCGTCGGGGTGAATGACCAGCATATTCTCACCCTCGTAAAAGCAGTCGACGGGACATACCTCGACGCAGTCGGTGAACTTGCACTTGATGCAACTATCGGTGACGACGAAGGTCATGCGCTCACAGTCCCAGTGTGTTTCCAGAGTGGCTCACGAGAAGCCGCCGGAACAAGTGTCAGAGTCAACGAATTTCGGCAAGATCGCAGTACAATCATCATCAAACATGCGCGATCAAAGCGACACGCCCACGCGCTGTCTAGGCCTAACCTCACCCAGCCCACACGTAGGCGAGTTGTCGCAAGCAATACACCTTTACGTCAACGGTCCCGCAGTATTGCTTCCCGTACAACCGAGACCCGCCACATTCAATGGTGAGATTAGAACATCTGCGGCCGTTAACTGCCAGCGAGGGAATGACGGTCGATCGTTCGAGGGGGGAGCCATGCGATATTTGAAACTAGCCTGCCTGTCAGTTGTCGCGGCGACGGGCGCAATGGCCCAGTCACCAAAGTTGTGGATGAACGACGACGAAATCCGGCGGGCCTTCGCGGGCATTTCAATCGACGGCACGTACATTGATGGCCTATCGTTTACCGAAGTATACGCGGATGATGGCTGCATCGACTACCGCGACAAGCGCAAGGCAATGACCGGAAAATGGTCGATTGTGAACAACTCCTTTTGCACGCTCTACGACGGCATCATCACTGGCGGGTGTTTCAAGGTATTGCAGAGGAGCGCCAATTGCTTCGAATTTTACTTCCTTGCGAGCACCGAAATTGAAGCCGCAAAACCCGAACCGCGTCGTCCAAGTTGGACCGCTCGCGGATGGAACAAGGCAAAACCGGTAACCTGTGAAGAGAAGCCCGTCGCCTAGCCATGATCTTCAATGTTACGAACAGCGACTCGGCGATCAATCAACACCGATGGACAAACCGGCATGAATAGGGCTGCTCCCGACGGATTTTTGGACGTCCCGGCCGGCCGGGTAGCTGCGATCGTTACATCGCTCGAAATGACTGTGGCGCCTCAGCGAGAAGCCAATTCCGTCAAGCCACCTGGCGTGGAATTTCACCGCGTCGAGCATCCAAGTATCGAACGGTACCTTCGCCTATTCCGTCTGGTCGGCGACGACTGGCTATGGTTCTCGCGGCTGCGCCTTACCGAAAGTGAACTTGTTGCGATCATCCACCATCGAGACGTAGAGGTGTATGTCCTACGCGTGAACGGGGCGGATGCCGGCATTCTCGAACTCGATTTCCGCGACGCAAGCCAGTGCGAGATCGTCTATTTCGGACTAACTGGAGCTCACGTTGGCAAAGGCTTGGGCCACTACCTGATGCTTGAGGCCATTGCGCGGGCGTGGGCAAAGCCGATCAAACGATTGTGGGTGCATACGTGCACGTTCGATCATCCATCGGCCTTGCAATTTTATCGGCGCGCAGGATTCCGGCCCTTCCGTCAGCAAGTCGAGATCGCGATAGACCCGCGCACAAACGGCGAGCTACCGCGAACTGCCGGATCACACGTGCCGATTTTCGATGTCTGACCGCATCTAAGATCGCGGCAGACTATAGTGAGCGGCCTTCCAACTTGCCGGCCATGATCGATATCGTCTTCGCGTATACCTCGGCCTTGTTCCACTGCTGGATCACAGCGTAATTCGCCGAGCCCGGCTCCCAGCTCTTGCCGGCGACCCAGCCGAACGACTTCATGTAATGGGCCGTCGACGCCAGCATGTCCGGGATCGATCGGATCAAATCCTTGCGTCCGTCACCGTCGAAATCGACTGCATATTTCACGTAGCTGGATGGCAAGAATTGCATCGGCCCGATCTCGCCGGCCCAACCTCCGCGTAGTGCCGATGCCTGCATGTCACCGCGATCGACAATCTTGAGTGCGTTGACAAGCTCATTTTGGAAAAAGTCGGTGCGGCGGCAGTCGTAGGCCAGCGTGGCTAGCGAGTTCACGATCGACTTTCCGCCGTTGCCATCGGCACCGTAATTGGTCTCTAGCCCCCAAATCGCAACCAAAATTGAACCGGGAACACCAAAACGCTTTTCGATTTGCGATAGCAATTGTGCATGCGTCTGCATTTGGCGCTGGCCACGCGAGATCAAAGAGTTCGACACGCGTTTTGCGTAGAATTGCTCGAACGTCAGCTTGAACGATCGCTGCGAACGATCGAGCCGGATCACGTTGGAATCATACGAAATGCCCGACAAAACCGAGTTGGCCGTGCCAGCCGAAATCCCTTGTGCCGTTGCTTTTGCCCGAAACTGGGGCACCCATCCATCGAACCCACCGGCCTCATTGCCGCACGTCTGAGCGTTGGCGGGAGCCACGATAGCTGTCGTTAGCGCGAGTGCTGAGAGCGATAGAGCCAGGCGGGCGATCTTAAGCTTGCATTTCATGGTATTAGTCCAACTCTCTGTTACTCAAGGCAGCTATCTGTAGGCAAACCGACCCCCGCGCAAGATGCATTGCACGTTTCCTAGCCTGATCTTTCGGGATAACGTCGTTGAAGGCTTGGGTGGTGATCGGTCCTCATGCTATGCGCACCGCCATGACCAAGAAACGCGTCGGAATTTTGATCTCGGGCCGCGGCTCAAACATGGTGTCGCTGATTGCGGCCTGCAACCTTGCTGATTTTCCAGCCGAAATTGCGGTCGTCATATCGAATCGACCTGACGCACCGGGGCTTGTCCGGGCAGCCGAAGCAGGCATCAAGACGGTATCGATCGACCACAAGTTGTTCGCCTCCCGGGTTCCGTTCGAGATGAAACTCCACCAAACGCTACTTGATCACGGGGTAGAACTCATCTGCAATGCCGGGTTCATGCGAATGTTTACCGGCGGATTTGTCGATCGCTGGCGTGACCGGCAATTAAACATTCATCCGTCACTCCTGCCGGCTTTACCCGGCCTAGATACGCACACGCGCGCCCTCGATCAGGGACTGATGATCCATGGTTGCACCGTGCATTTCGTTCGATTGGAGATGGATACAGGGCCGATTATCGCTCAAGCAGCTATATCGGTTATGCCGAACGACACGGCCGTCACTCTTGGAGCCCGCGTATTGGAGCAGGAGCACCTGCTTTATCCGCACGCGCTGCGGCTGGTAGCTGGTGGTCACGTGCGCCTGCAAGGCGATCGCGCGATCATCTCGTCGCCAGCGATACGTCCAGCAGCGGGCTTTATTTGGCCGCCGATGTCGTTGAACTGATCAGAGGGCGCGACCATCGACATCGCGGCGCAACTCTTCGATTACATTTTGCACATTCGGCCAAAATGGGTGGACCGATTGCAGCTTTTCGTATGCTTTGAGCGCCTGCGCCTTGTGGTCCAACTGGCGCATGATCTGACCGAGACCATCAAGTGCTTTGTAGTGGCTGCCGTCGAGCGCCAGAACCCGGCGCAGATCGCCGAGTGCGCGCTCGTAGTCGCCCTCAGTGTAGAAAACGTAGGCCCGGCGATTCCAACCCTCCGCATAATCAGGCGCCAAGTCGACGACCGCACTCAATAACTGGAGGGCGAGATCATTGCGCTTTTGACCGACGGCCTGCATGGCTCGTTCCATTAGCGCCGTGATCGTATCGCTTCCGGGACTAAGCCAAAGCCGCTCGATCGAATCGACATAGGGTTTAGACGCCTCCTCATCGGGCGCAGTTGCCAAATGCGCATAAAGGTCGTCGAGAAGTTTAGCGCGATCGGCGGATCCGTCCGGAATTGTCTTGCCGAGTTGCGGCCGCTTCGGCGACTTGGGTCCAACGTCGGGTAACTTCGGATGCGGCACGCTGGGTGTGTTATCCCAAGGCGCACCAGGCGGCGGACTGTTCGGCGCGGGAGCCATTTGCGCGGCAACCGTCGTTGCGCCTACCCAAAAGCCAAAAACCGCCGATGCAGCGACGCACATGGCGGTGGAAAATTTCAACTGCGATTTTTTACTCATACGCAGCATCTTACGAAACCTATCGCTGACGGTCAAAGCAACCTTGACGCTGCGCGTCAAAACAACCCCGCACACTCAACGTGGAATCAACCTTGACGGGCCTTAAAGCGCCGTTGGGTCTTGTTGATCACGTACAGACGGCCGCGACGCCGCACAACTTGGCAGTCCCGGTGACGGACACGCAGCGACTTGATCGAGTTCTTAACTTTCATCACACGCTCTCAAAAGAAAAAAGTGGTGGGCGCGACAGGGATCGAACCTGTGACCCCTACAATGTCAATGTAGTGCTCTACCGCTGAGCTACGCGCCCTTGCTGCGCCCCGAAAGGGCAGAAAGAGAAGGCTCCCTATACTGTCGTCGCCGAGCGCTGGCAAGCGCCGCTTTGGCTTTTAGCGAAAGAAAGTCAGATCAGGCGGCCAAAAGCAGATCAACCTCACGTACGAGGTCTTTCAAGTGGAACGGCTTAGACAGAACACGTGCATCCTTCGGAGCCGCTTGGTCGTTGTTGAGGGTGACGGCCGCAAACCCAGTAATGAACATGATTTTAAGCTCGGGATGGAGCTCGCTCGCCCGCCGCGCAAGCTCGATCCCATCCATGCGGGGCATAACGATATCGGTCAGCAGCAGACTGAACGGCTCGATCTGCAAGCGCTCGAATGCTTCCTGTCCGTTTGCAAACGACGTGACTTCGTGCCCGGCGCGCTGCAAGGCGCGCTCGAGGAAGCCACGCATCGAGTCGTCGTCCTCCGCGAGTAGGATGCGCGCGGCAGCTGTTTGCGGCGGTGAGGATGGCGGTGGTGATGATTTCATGGAGATCGACCGTGTTGTTCGTTCTTCCTTACGGCGGCATGAGTGCAACCGACAATCAATTTTGCCTTCATTTTAATAAACGAGTTATGAACGAGTGACCGCATAGCCACGAAGAGTTATCCACCATAGACATGCAGCCTAAGCATTGGCACAGTGTCCAACAGCGAACACAGGCCTAGTTTGAAATGCCATTAGTCGAGCGAAAATTGATCCTGGAAGAGTTCGTGCCACCCTTCCAAGTGCTCGAACCAGCGTGCCCATCGACGCCATTTATTTTTTGCTCCCCCCACTCCGGCGCGGTTTATCCGCCGAGCTTCGTCAAGGCGTCGCGACTCGATGCTCATACGCTGCGAAAATCGGAAGACGTGCTGGTCGATAAATTATTTTCAACCGTAACTGCGCTCGGAGCGCCGCTGATCTCGGCCAATTTTCCTAGAGCGTACCTGGACCTTAATCGAGAGCCGTACGAACTTGATCCAATATTATTCGCGGCACCACTTCCACCATTTGCCAACAGCCAATCGATGCGTGTCGCAGGCGGTCTTGGAACAATCGCACGGATTGTCGCTGACGCCGAAGAAATCTATCCAGCCAACGGCCGGCCTAGCTTGGCGGCGGCATTGCAGCGGATCGACTTACTGTACAAGCCGTTCCATGCCGCTCTGACATCCCTCATCGCCAAAACTCGAGATCGTTTTGGCACCGCGATTTTGATCGATTGCCATTCGATGCCGTCGTCGTCGATGGCCAAGCCGGGTAGCGCCAACCGCCCAGACATCGTTTTGGGTGACAGGTTTGGCGCAAGTTGCGATGCCAGGGTCACGCGCATGGCCCGCGATGCGATGGCGGAGCAAGGGCTACACACACAGCTCAATCGACCCTATGCCGGCGGCTTCATCACCGAGCACTATGGTCGCCCCTACGAAGGGGTGCATGCTCTCCAGATTGAAATCAACCGCGCGCTTTACCTCGACGAGTCATCGCTCGAGCCATCGCCCGGGTTTCGCGTTCTGAAGGAAGCGCTCGGGAAGGTCGTCGAGCTAATGATCAGGGATTTGCCGAGGCAATTGACCACGCGCATCGCCGCCGAGTGACAAGCACGTTGTTTCAAGCCACATTGGGCTGGCTGATTAAGCCTCCTCCAAAAAGAAAAGGGGCCGCTCAACTAAGAACGGCCCAAGTCTAGGGAGGAAACGCCCAAGGAGGGCTGCGGTAGGCGAGTAAACTCCCCCAGGCCGCGTTAACAAACTAATAGTGCACCGCACAAAAAACAACTGCGTTTTTTGCAGAGCAGCGAAACCGTGCGAGCGCAGCGGCCGGGTTGAAAAACAATCGTCTGCACACCACTGCTGCGTTAACTTTAGGCAATTCGATAAGACACAAAAAAGGCCGCTCGTCGAACGAACGGCCAAGGTCTAGGGAGGAAACGCCCAAGGAGGGCAGGGAACCTAGTTCAGGTTCACTGTTGATCAGTCTGATGTTATTCGCCGGATCTAACAAGTTGAGCAAGTCGCTCGCTGTCACTGTTTTATCCCGATGTCACCATAGCGCAACGCATGTAGGGTGCACGCGACGCGGTTCGCTTTCGACGTTTTCATGCTGCACATGCGAAGAGATCCGGCAGCTATTAACACCCGAACCAACATTGATGAGAGCGCATGCCAATTTCGAAAACACATTTCGCAGCTTTCCTGGCGACGGCCCACACCCTTGCCGATCAATCTGCGACCGCGATTTCCCCATATTTCCGCCGCGCAATGAAGATCGACAACAAGGCAACGGCCGGACGATTTGACCCCGTCACCGCCGCCGATCGTGCCGCCGAGCGCGCCATCGCCAAGACGATCAAAGCCGATTGGCCGGATCACGGCATTGTCGGCGAGGAGTACGGCACTAAACTCGGGACATCATCCTATCGCTGGGTAATCGACCCGATCGATGGCACCAAGGCCTTCATCCTCGGATTGCCACTTTGGGGCACCCTCATCGGATTGATGGATGGCGAGCAAGCCGTATTGGGCATGATGAATCAGCCATTCACGGGTGAGCGCTTCTGGTCGGGGCCGGCATCGGCGACGATGCGGGGGCCAGATGGCCGGGAGCGGCGTATCAAAACCCGCGCCTGTGCGACTTTGGGCGACGCGATGTTCGTCACCACGCATCCTGACATGTTTCAAGAGGGCATCGAAACACGCGGCTTAGACGCAATCCGCACTGCCACGCGGTACACTCGTTACGGTGGCGATTGCTACGCCTATTGCATGCTGGCTGCCGGCCATGTCGACATCGTCGTGGAGGCAGGCCTCAAACCCTACGACATCGCGGCTCTGATCCCGATTATCGAAAAGGCCGGCGGGAGGTGCACATCCTGGACCGGCGGATCGGCGGCAAATGGCGGACGCGTCGTGGCGGCTGGTGATCCGCGCGTGCACGAAGCCGCAGTGCGCATCCTCAAGAAACTTGGGTAAAATACTCCGCGATGAACCGTTCGTAGATCCGCGTAAGCTGCAAGAGATCTGAGGCTTCAACGCGCTCATCGACCTGATGTATCGTTTGGTTGACCAAACCGAATTCGATCACCGGGCAATGCGCCTGAATGAATCGAGCGTCCGATGTACCGCCGCCCGTAGTCAGCGCGGGCGTGCGACCAGTAATGCCATGCACGGCATCACGCATGGTATCGACGAGCGGACCCGGCTTGGTGAGAAATACATCGCCAGTTCCCGAGAACGTAACCGACCAGCGCGCCTTCACGCGCTCGGCCGCCGCTTCACATTGCAATCGCACCCAATCTTCGAGTTGCGGGCGCCGCCAAAGATCATTGTAGCGAATGTTGAACTTCGCTCGCGCCTCGGCTGGGATCACGTTTGTTGCCGTATTGGGCGCCGAGATCACCGTGACCTGCAGACTCGAGGCCTCGAAATCTGGAGTTCCAGCATCGAGAACTTGCGATGACAAACGATCGATGATGCGTGCCAGCTTCGGCACCGGGTTCTCGGCAAGTTGCGGGTAGGCCGCGTGTCCCTGCTTGCCTGAAACGACAAGTTCGGCACTCAGCGAACCACGTCTGCCGATCTTGATCTCATCGCCGAGCGCCTTCGGATTTGACGGCTCTCCGACGATGCAGGCATCGAGTTTTTCGCCACGTTCGACAAGCCAATCGAGCACCTTGGCCGTGCCGTTGATCGACGGACCTTCCTCGTCACCGGTAATCAGAAACGAAATCGAACCGTTGAGTTTACCCGTTGCTTGCACGCGCAAGGCCGCTGCCATGAAGCACGCGATCGCGCCTTTCATGTCGACCGCGCCGCGACCGTATATAACGCCGTCCTTTAGATCAGCAGCGAATGGATCGTGTGTCCACGCCTTGAGGTCGCCGGGTGGCACGACGTCGGTATGGCCAGCAAAACAAAGGTTAGGGCCGCTGGTCCCGATACGCGCGTAGAGGTTTTCGACGTCGGGCGTGCCGGCTTCCGAGAACGTCATGCGATGCACGGCATAGCCCGCTGACTTCAGGACGTTTTCAATGTAGGCCAACGCGCCGCCTTCGTCGGGCGTGACAGATCGGCAGCGTATGAGCGCACGGGCAAGTTCGATTGGATCAGTGGACACTAGGTGCAGCCTCGCTTCAATTGCAGGCCCGGACCGTAATGCGCCGATCCCCGCTCGGCAATCCGCTCAATCGTAAGCCCCCATTACGTTCTGATCGAAATCGATCAGCGCGCCGGTCATCATCTGCGACGCGTCGCTCAACAGATAGACGGCGAGCGTCGATACGTCTTCCGGTTTGATCAGCCGGCCAAACGGTTGATTGGGCTCGGCTGTGGAGAGCCAATCGGCGGGTTTGCCATCACGCGCCTGGATCGCATGCTCGCCCGGCGTATCGGCCCAGCCAATATTGATGCCATTGACTCGAATACGATCGACCCTAAGTGCGTGCGCGTTATTCTTCGTTAGCGTGGCGAGCGCGCCCTTTGACGTCGAGTAGGCGGTAAGAAACGGCTGCCCGCCGTGCGAAGAGCGGGTGATGATATTGACGATCACTCCTGGACGCTTTGCACCTTTTAAATGCCGCACCAACGCCTGCGTCAGGATAAACGGCGCCCGCACATTGACCGCCATCATGCGGTCCCACAGCTCAACCGGCGTGTCTTCGATGTGGCCGCGATCGGTGATGCCAGCGGCATTGACCAAGGCATCGACACGCCCGAACGCCGCTAACGCTGCCGGCATGATTGCGGCGGTTGCAACCGCGTCGCCGAGATCGGCTGCAACAAAACTGGCATTGGCCCCAAGCTTTTTTAATTCGACGACCATGGCCGCGCCATTTGCGGCGTTGCGCCCAGCAATACAGATGCCAGCCGCGCCGGTACGTGCCGCATCACGAGCGATCTCAGCACCTATGCCCTGGGTGCCGCCGGTGACGACGATGAAGCGACCTTCAAGCGAGACCTGTTTCATGACGGCACCTTTTCAGCGCGGCCTGACGCCAGCGAAGCCAACGCTGTTTCGGCGAGGACGAGCGCCCGGCGACCATCTTCGGCACCAACCGGCATTGGCGTCTTCTTCATCACCGCCGATATAAACGCATCCATCTCATTCACGTAAGCTTGGGCATAGCGCTCCAGGAAAAAGTGCAGCGGCTTATCGGCCGATACGGATGTGGCGTTGGCAAGCTCCACCGTCGTCGGTTGAACGTTGCCAGCGATCAGGCGGCCGAGCGCACCGTGCACCTCGATCCGCTGATCATAACCGTAAGCCGCGCGGCGACTATTGTTGATATGACAGAGGCGGCCTGACTTGGTGCGCATCACCACCATGCAGCTATCGACATCGCCAGCGCCTGCCACCGCCGGATCGACGAGGCAGCTCGCGGTTGCAAAAAGTGTATGGGGTTCTTCGCCGAGGAGCCAACGCGCCATGTCAAAATCATGGATCGTCATATCGCGGAACTGACCACCGGAGACTTTGAGATATTCGAGCGGCGGCAAACCGGGATCGCGACTGGTGATAATGACCTGCTCGACGGCACCGATCTCGCCATGACCGATGCGAGATTTCAAGCTGGCAAAGCTCGGATCGAACCGGCGGTTGAAGCCTACCAACATCGGCACCTTGGAGACGCGCACCGCGTTCAGGCATTCATCGACGCGAGCGAGCGAGAGGTCGATCGGCTTCTCGCAGAAGATCGCTTTACCAGCCTTTGCCGAGGCTATGCAAAGATCGGCGTGGGTATCCGTCGATGATGCAATGAGAACGGCGCCCACACTCTTGTCGGCAAGCGCCGTTGCAGCATCCGTTGCCTGTGCTCCATGCTTTGCTGCCAACGCCGATGCCGCTGACGCATTGAGATCGACCACGTATTTCAGCCGTGCGTCGCCGCGCCGGGCGATGTTGCCACTGTGAATCGAGCCGATGCGTCCGGCGCCGAAAACCGCAAACTCAAGCATGATATTCACCTTCCGATATTTTACCCGATGGGAACCAGCGTCACGCCGTGATCGGCGAATGAGATCGCAACGTCGGAGCCGGCGGTGAATGGCGTGCGCACGTTCTCGTCGATGACGAAGCGCTCGCCAGCGTCCGTCGTAACCGTATATTCCATATGCCCGCCGAGGTAGGCGGCTTTCGAAATCTTGCCGGGAATCGCCGGACCCGATGCCGTCCTCGACAGTCTAAGCGACGTCGGCCGCACCGCAATCTTGGCAGGCCCAGCCGAAACGCCTCGACGGGGTAAGGTCAACATTACATTGCCCACGCGCACCTCGGCGCGAGCGTCGTCCAATGGGGTCACTTGCACGTCGATCAAGTTGGCATCACCGATGAAATCGGCAACGAATGCGCTGGCCGGCGCCTCGTACAAATCGCGCGGAGTTCCCGATTGGGCAATTCGCGCGTTCGACATGACGATGATCCGATCGGATACGGCAAGCGCCTCGCCCTGATCATGCGTGACGTAGGCGACCGTAAGGTTGAGCTTTTGTTGAAGTTCGCGAATGTCGTCGCGCACCTGGCGGCGCAACTTGGCATCGAGGTTCGATAGCGGCTCGTCGAAAAGTAAAACTTGCGGTTCGAGCACCAGAGCACGGGCTACCGCCACACGCTGCTGTTGACCACCGGAGAGCTCCGAAGGCAATCGATCGTCGTAGCCTTTGAGCCCGACCGCCTGCAATTTCTCGCGCGCCATTTCATAGGCACGAGCTTTCTTGATGCCGCTCACCATCGGGCCATAAGCGGCATTCTCGATCACCGTCATGTGCGGGAACAAGGCGTAGGACTGGAACACCATGCTGACATCACGTTCGGCAGCCGACAGCAGGGTCACATCCTTATTGCCAATCGAGATCGCACCCTCGGAAGCCAATTCGAGACCTGCGATCATGCGCAACGTTGTGGTCTTGCCGCAACCCGATGGCCCGAGCAATGTCACCAACGAACCGGATTTGATTTCAAACGATACGGCGTCCACGGCGGTGATACGGCCGTAACGCTTGGTGACGTTGTGGAATTCAACGGAAGCAGCAGGTTTTCCGGCCATCATACAGCTCCAGCCGCAACAATTGGCGCACTCGCTCGACGCCCGAGTTTACGTTCGCCAACCACGAATTGGATAAGTGTGATCGCAACCAGCATGACGAGGATCAGCACCGTGGAATAGGCAATCGCCAGGCCAAACTCACCTGCCTCGACGCGGCCGACGATGTAAGCCGTCGCCATGTTGTACTGCGCGGTGACGAGGAAAATAATCGCGCTGACCGCCGTCATCGCCCGCACGAAGCTGTAGACCATCGCGGCGATCAGCGCCGGTTTAAGCAGCGGCAATATCACCAGGCGCACTGTGGTGCCGGAACGCGCGCCCAGCGTCAGCGAAGCTTCGTCCAAGCTCTTGTCGATTTGAGCGAGCGTCGCGATGCCGGACCGCACGCCGACCGCCATATTACGGAAGATGAAACAGATGACGAGAATGATGCCCGTACCGGCAAGTTCGATCGGCGGCGTGTTGAATGCGAGTATGTAACTCACGCCGATCACGGTGCCTGGAATGGCGAAACTCAACATCGTGCCGAACTCGAACGCGCGCTTACCGGAGAAACTCTGGCGAGTGAGCAAGTAGCCGGTGAGCAAGCCGATCGCGGCCGTGAGGGGCGCAGCGATCGCCGCAATCTCGAGTGTGGTCCAGAAGCTGTTCCATGCCGACCCGGTAAAATGCAAGCCGCGGTCGCCCCACTCGAAGGCAAAGCCAGTGCGATAGTGTTCCAGCGTCGGCGTGTGGTCGCGACCGACCGCCTTTACGAAGCTCGCGAACACGATGGTGATGTAGATGCCAACCGTAATCAGCGCCCAGGGAATCGTCATCAAGTAGCAGATGCCCTCGACGCGTCGCGGCAATGGAACCGATAGCCCGGCGTCGCCCTTTCCGGTCATCGTCGTATAGGACCTGTTTCCGAGCCAACGATGCTGCGCCCAGAAAGCAGCAAGCGTGAATCCAAGCAACACAATTGCGAGCACGGCGGCTTTGCCTTGGTCGTTCGCCGCACCGACCACGGCGAAGAAGATCTTGGTCGACAGCACCTCGTAGTTGCCGCCCAGCACAAGCGGATTACCGAAGTCGGCCAGACTCTCGACGAAACCGAGCAAGAACGCATTGGCGATTCCCGGCCGCATCAATGGCAGCGTCACCGTGCGGAACGTACTCCAGCGCGAGGCGCGCAGCGTTTGCGATGCTTCCTCCAGCGAAGGCGCGATGCCTTGCACAACGCCGATCAGCACCAGAAACGCAATTGGTGTGAACGCCAGCATCTGGGCAATGAACACGCCGCTAAACCCGTAGATCCATCGCGTGCGAGGGATGCCGATCAGGTCCGACAACAATGCCGTAATCACGCCGGACCGGCCGAACAACAAGATCAGCGCGAGGCCGATAACAAACGGCGGCGTGATGATCGGCAGCACTGTCAACACCCGTAGCAGTCCCTTGGCGCGAAAGTTCGTTCGAACCGCAACAAGCGCAAATGCCATGCCGAGCACGGTCGTGCCGGTCGCCACGGCGAGCCCCAGGAATACCGTGTTCCACGCGACACCGCAGCTGACCCGGCCGGTTACGCAGCCCAAGCCCCAGATCGAACCGTCGAAAAACTTCTCGGCAAACAACGCCGGTGCCCATTGCCCTTGGTTGTCTTGCAGTGCGCTCGATAGGATCGTCACGACGGGGAAAAACACGAAGAGCGCGATCAAAGCGACCACAAGCGCGATGGATGCAACGACGAACAGATCGCCGCGGCAATAACCGAGTGCTGCAAGTCCACATGACAGCAACATCAGATAGGCCGTGCCAAGCACCAAGGCGCCATAGCCCATGCCGGATTGCTTTGCGCCAGCGGGTGCCAAAGCACCGATGTTTCCCGTCGACGGGCCGTTGTGGATGATCGCAAAGCCTTGCATCAGCATCAGCGTCATGCCTGCGATGGCAAGCAGCACCAAAATTTGCGAGCTTTTACCGGCCGGGAGTCGCATCACCCCAAGGCCCAAGATCGCCAACAGCGGCAGCATCGGCCATAACAGCCACGCGCGACCTGCCACCGCTATCTGATACAACGCCGAACCCGTTTCGGCATTTGGATAGGCCCCAAGCCATCCGATTGAAAACAGACCGTCGCCCAGCGTATACCAGGGCAACACAGCCGCCCCGAAGACACCAATCAAGGTCCAACAAAGTATGGCACGTGGCATTGCCGGCGGCTCCCGGTCTGCCACGGATTACTTCGGTAGGTTCTTCACCTCGGCATCCCATTTCGACAGCAGACGCTTACGCTCGGCAGACGAGCCGTACTTTGTGAAGTCGTACTCGATCAGTTTGATATCCGCGAACTTCGGCGAGTTCGCCGGCAATGGTGATGCTTTGTTCGATGGAATTTGCAGTTGCTTATTCTGCGCACCCAGCGCTTGTGGTCCCGGTGTCTGCGCCCAATCATAAAATTTCTTCGCATTCTCCACGTTCTTCGCACCCTTGATGATCGACATCGAGCCGATCTCATAGCCGGTGCCCTCGCACGGAGCGACGACTTTCACGTCCGGATTATCGGCAGCGGCTGCCACCATGTCGTGCATGAAAGTTATGCCGGTCGTGGTTTCGCCGAGACTGACGGCCTTGGCCGGGGCTGCGCCTGATTTGGTATACTGGTTGATGTTTTTATGCAGCGCCTTCATGTAGGCAAAGCCCTTGTCTTCGCCCATCAACTGCACGACGGTCGCGAGCAATGTGTAGGACGTGCCCGACGAATTCGGATCGGCGACCTGCACCTCGTCCTTGAATTCGGGTTTCAAGAGATCGGCCCAGCACTTCGGCTCGGGCAACTTACGGGAAGCCAGCGTTTTCGAATTGTAGCCAAAGCCCAATGCACCCGAGTAGATCCCGACCGTCTTCTTGTTACTGCTTTTCCAGACGCTGAGCGCCCAGGGGTGCAGCTGCGCATTCATCGCCGACTCGTACTCTTGCGTCAGCCCCTCTTCGGCCGCCTGCAAGTGCGGATCACCCGTGCCACCCCACCAAACATCGCCGCGCGGATTGGATGCCTCGGCCTTGACCTGCGCGTAGATTTCGCCCGAACTTTTGCGCGTCATGGACACCTTGATGCCGGTTTCCTTTTCAAAGGCGGTTGTCATCGCGCGGCACCATTCTTCCTGCACCGCGCAGTAGAGCGTGAGGGCGCCTTGTGCCTGAGCGGGCGGATAACCTGTGATTGCTGTGATTGCGCCAGCAGCAAGAAGGACGCGCAAAACGACCACCGATCTGGCAAACATGCGGACAACTCCCTGAAATTTCTTCGGCATTTTTGCGCCAGTGTGACAGCGATGATGCGTCGCCGTCAATGTGATCTCAGAATAACCCCATAGCTTTGCTTAAGGGGTTTGAGAACGCCGGTGTAGCGGCAATGATCGGGTTGCCTTGTTGAAGGCCATCGCCTGCAAAAAAGTCATTCACAGTGCCGCCGGCTTCCGCGACAATGATCATGCCCGCGGCGACATCCCAACTATTGATATGCAGCTCCAGGTAGGCGTCGGTCCGCCCGGCCGCGACCCAGCAAAGCCCAAGGGCCCCGGACGCGCTTCGCTTCGCAGATGCGCCCATGGCGCCAACCTTGGACACCAGGCCGACGTACTCCTCGAATGGCCGCCGCGCCGACCAGCCGATTTCGACAGTCGCGGATTTAAGATCCAGACCACCGCTGACTTTAATAGGCCGGCCGTTGAGCGTCGCCCCGGCGCCAGCACGCGCGGCAAACGTCTCACCCAGTACCGGTGCGTTAATGACCCCTGCAACTGGCTTCAACTTATGCAAAAAACCGATCGAGATGCACCACTGGATGTCACCGCGCGCAAAGTTGGCGGTGCCGTCAATGGGATCGACGATCCACAGATTGTCAGCTCCCTCACCACCGCCTTCTTCGCCGACGAAGCCGTCATTCGGGAAAATGCGTGCGATACTGCTGCGGAGCATCGTCTCGACCGCGCCATCGGCCTCGGTGAGAAAATCCTGTGTGCCCTTCATTCGCGTGGCCATGCGCTCCCGATTGTTGGCGTACGACATCGCGAGCGCACCCGCCTCCTGAGCCAAGCCCAACGCCACCAAGTAGCGCAGTTCGATTTCAGCGTCGGTCATGGCCGGGGCTTTCCGTTGGTCACGCGAGTTTGACGTCACGCAGATAGCGCACGAGATTGTCATAGCCGAGCTTGGCATAGTCGAATGGATTTGCCTTCGCAGGATCTTGCTCCGCCTCGACAACGACCCAGCCGTCGTAGCCGCCGAGCTGTGCGAATACCGCCGGATAATCGACCATGCCATCGCCTGGAACCGTGTAGACGCCAGCCACCACCGCATCGAGAAAACTCAGGTCGCGACGGCGCACATCGGCCAGCACGCTCGCACGCACATCCTTCGAGTGCACATGACTGATGCGCTGGTGATGTCTGGCGGCGATAGCCACGGGATCAGCGCCGGCAAATGTCAGGTGGCCGGTGTCGAGCAGCAAGTGTACCGCCGCACGCGTATTTTGCATCATGCGATTAACGTCGGTGGCCGTCTCGATTACGGTGCCCATGTGATGATGATAGACGAGCTGCATGCCGTCGTCAGCAAGCCGCGCGGCAAGCCTGCTGAGGCGATCGCAAAACACCGGCCACTGCGCTTCACTCATGCGTGGGCTGCGCGACAGCGGTATTGAAATATCGCCGTGGATCGCGTTCGACGTTTCGGCAACTATGAGAATGCGCGCACCGAGCGCCTTCAATAGGTTCTTGTGATCCTGGATCGCTACCCATTCCGCATCCGCATCGCGCTCCAGCAGCGACATCGAGTACCAACCGGAGACGAGATCGAGGCCGTGACGATCGAGCAAGGCTTTCAACGCCTTCGGCTCGCGTGGAAACTTGTGGCCAAGTTCCATGCCTGAGAAGCCCGCGAGCTTCGCCTCCGCGAGACACGTCTCTAACGGCGTATCGCCGCCCAGCGAGCGGAGGTCATCGTTCGACCAGCCGATAGGATTGGCGCCGATCCTGATGGCCATAGACTTATCCCAATACCTGTTTCATTTTTGCGATGCGATAAGCTCCGTGCGCGGCAAGCACGGAAGCTCGCGTGCTGGTCTCGGGCACTGCAACATCCCACCAATGGCCGCCGTCTCCACTGGAAACCGCGGGATCGGTGTCGATGACGATGACCGTCGTTCGAGCGTTCGACTGGGCCTGCCGTAGTCGCGTTTCCAGATCGACGATTGAAGATGCCTTCGAGGCGATCGCCCCCAGGCTCTCTGCGTGCTTGACGAAATCGATCGCCGGTGCGCTTTCGGCCAACAGGTTGTTGAAGGGTGCCCCGCCCGTACCTTGCTGCAACCGATTGATGCAGCCGAACCCGCGATTGTCTAGCAACACGATCGTCAGCTTCAGACCCATCGCGACTGAGGTGGCCATTTCGGAGTTCATCATGAGATAGCTGCCGTCGCCCACCATCACGGTGACATTTGCCTCGGGACGCGCCATCTTAACGCCAAGGCCACCCGCAATCTCGTATCCCATACAGCTATAGCCATATTCGACATGGTACGTGCCGGACTGCTTGGTCTCCCATAACTTATGCAGTTCGCCGGGTAAGCCGCCGGCCGCACATACAATTATGTCGCTGGGTGCACCAACTCGATGCACTGCGCCAATCACTTGAGCATCCGACGGTAATGCCGAATTTGACGGGGCCAGCGCGCGCGCGGCAACGGCCTGCCATGCTGTTTTTGCTTCGGCGGCTACGCTTGCCCAAGCCGCTGGCGATTTCCAATCGCCTAGTCCTGCGCCGATGTCCGCCAACCCGGCACGCGCATCAGCAACGAGAGGCAACGCCGCGTGCTTCGCCGCATCGAACGGCTGCACGTTGAGGCCGATAATTTGACACCCCGGGTTCTGGAATAGTGCGCGTGAGCCGGTGGTAAAATCCGCCAATCGCGTGCCGACGGCGAGCACCACGTCAGCCTCGGCAGCGAGCTTGTTGGCAGCTGCCGTGCCGGTGACGCCAATGCCGCCAAGGTTCATCGGATGATCCGCTGCGAGCGCTGATTTTCCGGCTTGCGTCTCGGCCACCGGAATTGCATGGCGCAATGCAAATGCCGCAAGCTCGGCCGTTGCCTCGGCATAGTGCACGCCACCGCCGGCAATAATGAGCGGCTTCTTAGCCGCCCGTAGCACAGCCAGCACGTGTTCCAGCTCGCGAGTATCCGCGCGCGGCCGCCGGCGACACCAAACATGCGGTTCGAAAAAACGGACCGGATATTCGTATGCCTCGGCTTGCACATCCTGGCAAAGGCTGAGCGTTACCGGCCCACATTCGGCAGTGTCAGTTAGCACCTGCAGGCTGCGCGGTAGTGCCGTAAGCAGTTGTTCGGGCCGAGTAATGCGATCGAAGTAGCGCGACACCGGGCGGAAACAATCGTTTGCCGAAACAGTTGCGTCACCGAAGTTTTCGATCTGCTGGAGCACAGGGTCTGGGCTGCGATTTGCAAACAAGTCACCGGGGAGAAATAGAACCGGCAAACGGTTCACGTGCGCGACGGCCGCCGCCGTCACCATGTTGGTGGCACCCGGACCGATCGAAGAGGTGCATGCCATCATGCGGCGCCGGTTCGACGCCTTTGTAAAGGCGATCGCCGCGTGCGCCATCGCTTGCTCGTTGTGCGCGCGATAGGTGGGAAGACGATCGCGGACACTGTAAAGCGCCTCACCCAGCCCTGCGACATTACCATGCCCGAAGATCGCCCATACGCCGGCGAACAATGCCGCCGGTTTGCCATCGATATCAACGTTTTGCGCGCACAGGAATTTAACCAGCGCTTGGGCGGACGTAAGCCTGATGGTTGATTGCCCGCTCAACGGCGATGCTCTCGCCATGGCGCGAACTCGAGCACATCCACTGCTTGGCGATCGTTCGAGACCACCCGTGCGGTACGATTTAACAATGCCAGCTCCCTTTGGGACGAATTCCACTTGCAACACCCGAAGGCCATTGCACTATTGCCGCAGTGTCCACTCGAACACATCAGCTCGTCAATCGTCTCACAAAGTAGCGGAATTGACAGCCGAATTCAGTATATTTAGCGGCTTTTTAACCAGTCCGAGCCGTTCGAGGCACGATCACTGTGGCGGCGGGTGTAAACAGTGGTATTAGACCAAAAATGGTGCGGCGCAGCACACCGCCCCTCGATTGATCGATCAACTAGGCCTAGTTGGGCACGCTGAGCCTTTGGAAGGCACATTTGAACATGAATAGCGTTGCGACTTTACCAGACTCGTCCCACGCCCAGCAGTTGGGTGAGAACAATTCGATCTGGTATCAACTGATGCCGCTAATGAAAGGTGGCACCAACCCAATGGCCGCGCTCATGAAGATGGGCGAGCGTTATGGCGGCGTCATCGTCGTCAACATGGGTGGCCAGCGCGTCGTCATGCTGACCAAGCCGGAGCACTTCAAGCGCGTGCTCGTGACGAAAGTGGACGATTACATCAAGTATTTCGACGGCCTGAAACCGATCTTCGGCAAGAGCATGATCACGCACGACGGCGTGCTGTGGCAGAAGATCCGCATGCCGCAGCAACCAGCGTTCCATCCGGACATGTTTGCTGAATACATTCCCTATTTCCTCGAGGCGATCAGAGCCAAGATGAAGTTGTGGGAAGGCCTGGCCCAATCCGGTGAAGAATTCGAAATGGTCGAGCAAACTTGGACGCTCGCCGCCGACATGATCTGCAAGGCGCTCTTCGACCGCGACATGCCGTTCAATCCGCACTTCGTGTTCGGTTGTGTCAAAACCTACACCGATGTGATGAACCATAAGTCGATCCGCGTCAAAAAAATCGCGGGCGAGGAATTCGAGATTACTCAGGAAGACGCCGCCAAGGCGATGGACGTCTGGGCTGGAGTACCGCCGCAAGTGATGGCCGCCGACCCACGCGAGATGCGGGAGCGAACACTGCTCAAGATGATCGAGGATGCGGTCGCCAATCCTGACATCCCGGAATTCGATCAGGCGCAGGCGATCGACGAACTCAAGCAATACCTGTGGGCTGGTACCGAGACGACGGCGCTGACACTCGCTTGGGCAATGTACGAGACATCAAAAAATCCAGAGGCCGCGGCCCGCATTCGTGCCGAGGGCGAAGCGGTTTACGGCGATCGCGAGCCGACCGCTGCCGATTATTCCTCACTCGCCTACACCCGTGCAGTGATCCAAGAGACGATGCGACTTTATCCGCCAATCTGGGGGTTGATGCGCACGGCTTCCAAGCCTGACGAGATTGACGGCAAGGAAATCAAGGTCGGCGACCGGGTCATGATGTTCGCCTACGGCGTGCACCACAATCCATTGTATTGGGAGGACCCGGAAACATTCAAACCGGAACGCTTCATGGGCGATGCCGTAAAAAAGCGCGTGCCCTACACCTACATTCCGTTCGGCGGCGGCAAGCGCAGCTGCATCGGCGGCGCGATGAGCCAAGTCGAAAATACGTTGGCGTTGTCAATCTTGCTGCGCAAGTTCAGGCCGGAGTACGTCGGTACTGAGCCTCCAGGGCTCAATGCCACCGTGACACTAACCCCGCGCGGCGGCTTGAAATTCAAGGTCCACGAAAACACCTGAGTCGACGAGTATATCGAGTTTAGTCTGATCGACGATAACTTCGATATAAGTGGTTAGTCACGAAATCTCGGCGTCGAACTTGGGCAACCGGCGTTTTAGGAAGGCGTCGAATAGCGGCACAGTGAAGTCGGTTTCGCCGTGCTGTTGACTGTAGATCATCCCCTTGCGGATGAGACTGCTACGCACCGGTGCGACGCCTTGCACTTTGAGATGCAGGAGGTCGGCAATAGCACCGGAACGATGCGGCCCAGGCCCAAGCTCCGCCATTGCTCGCAGATAACGCTTCTCATTGGGCGTTAGGCGATCGAAACGTACGCGAAAAAAGCTCTCATCCAGTTTGTGCAGGATTTTCGGTGTCGCCGCATCGAGGTCAGCCAAGCTGATCGGTGATTTCTCTGCTTCATTCCAGCAGCTATAAGCCCACTCCTGCAGAAAATATGGGTAGCCCTTGGTCGCCGCGATGATGCCGTTGACCGCACCTTTGGCAATCCGCTCGCCTTCTCGCGTGATCGGCTCGTTGATGGCCGAGCGTGCATCCTCGACTGACAATGGACCCAACACCGGAAAATCAAACAACCGTTCGGCGTAGGATTTCGACCGCCCCGTATTACCGACGAGTTGCGGCAGGCCGGCACCCATGAGAATGAGCGGCAACTGGCGCTGCCCGACCTTATGAATTCCCATGATCAGAGCGCTGAGTTCGGTCTCGCTCAGATACTGCAATTCGTCGATCAGTAAGGCGACCGAAGTTTTGCGCGCTGCAGCGGCTTCCGCGACCGCCAGCAGCAGCTCCGGCAGATCGGTTTCCAAATCGCCGCTATCGGCGGTGCCCTTCTCCGGATCGAGACCCAATCCGATTTCAAATTCGCCGTGCTTTACTTTAATCGAGCTGGCAAAACTCTTGAGCACGCGCAGCCCGCGCTTGACCTTCTCATTCACATTTTTCGACGCGTTCAGACCGAGCAGAATACTACGCAAAACCGGTAACAGAAGTTCCGGCAACTTCTTGTCCTCGTGCGCTTCAAGCATGCGCGCCTTATAGCCCATCTCCTCGGCGATCTGCTGAATGCGGTTGAGCAGCACCGTCTTGCCTACGCCACGCAAGCCGATCAGCATCAGGCTCTTGGTCGACTTGCCCTGCGCCACGCGCGCCAGTGCGGTTCGCGCCTGATCGAGCAACTCCGATCGTCCGGCAAGCTCCGGCGGCGGCGTACCAGCGCCTGGAGCAAATGGATTGCGGACCGGATCCATGTATATCGACCTTAGGAGAGTTTAGCGCGTTACAGGCTAAACTAGCATAAGATCGTTATAAGTCGAGGTGCGGAAGATCAGTTCTAAGTCGCGCTGAAAATTCGCTGAAAGCCGCCCGTCCGCTCCGCCAGATACTGCGCAAAATCGAAATTCGGGCGCTCCAAATGACTGAGGTGACCAGGCTTGGCGGCGCTGGCATTCAATCCCTTGAACACGCGCTCCGTGCAGCCGCGATCCTCTATGTTGACCTTGTCGAGCAAGGCTTTCAGTTGCGCGAAGTGCGCCTGCGCCTCTTGCGAATGAGCGAAATCCGGCGACAGGCCACCGCCAAAGATGATGTTGACCTTCCCCACTCCATTGGGATGCAGCGACAAATACCAAAAATAACCCGGCGTCAGCGTGATCAGCAAACTTGGATAGATCGCCAGCAGGAACGTCGTGCGGCGCCGATCGCCCACCATCCGCGTATTCGAAGGGTGAGCAAGCGCAATCTTCAGCGTGTCGTCTTTGAGGATCGTGTGAAAGTTGAATGCCGGTCGTCCGGGCGGGCAAACCATTTCATCGAGCTTCGACAACCCACCGATGGTGCCCGAATGGCAAACGGGCAGGTGATAGCTCTCCATAAAGTTCTCGGCGAGGATCTTCCAGTTGGTGTCCCACACGTGGTTTTCGCGAAACGCCTCGACATAGTGCTCCATCTGATAATCGCCGATCAGGCTTTCGACCTCGTTCAGCTGGGCCGCGACCGGCGGCGCTGCGGGATTGAGCGTCACCATCACCCAGCCGAGCCATTCCTCACAGCGCACCTGGGGCAGCTTGTAATCGGCCTTGCAAAAACTCTCGTTGAGCGTCATCGCCGGGGCCGCGCGTAGCGAGCCGTCAACGTTGTAGGTCCAGCCGTGATAGGGACAGACGATGGCGCGTTTGTTGCCGCTGCCTTCCAGCAACGTCGACATGCGATGCAGGCACACGTTGGACATCGCGCGCAAATGGCCGTTGTCGTCGCGCATGACAAAAATCGGCTGCCCAGCCAGCTCGAACGTGAGGTAGTCGCCGGGTTTGGCCAGCGAGCTGGCGCGGCCAACTGAGAACCAATCGCGCGCGAACACGTCCTGTAACTCGCGCTCCAGAAACTCCAGATTGGTGTAGACCGATGGTGGCATTGCATGAGCCTGCGCGAACGGCGTGCTGGCATTTGCAACAAGTTCGTCAACTGATTTTGGATTGCTCATTTCGGTCGCTCCGGCTCTCAAAGCAGCCCTTTCTCGCCAATCTCGATACGTCGTTTGACGATATAAGCTTCCATCTCCTCGACCTTGGACGGGTCGATGGCCGGTTGCTGATAGTTTTCCAATAGCCGTTTCCACATGATATGCGCGCGTTGCGTCGCATCCGGGCTGCCGCTCTCAACCCAACTCTCGAACGGCCGGATGTCCGAAATCATCGGCCGATGGAAAGCGTGCTCGAAGCGCGACATGGTGTGCGTCGCACCGAAATAGTGTCCGCCCGGCGCAACTTCGGCGATCGCATCGAACGCCAGCGCCTCGTCGCTGACATCGAGCGGCGTCATCCAACCCTTCATGGTCTCGATCATCTCGGCGTCGAGCACGACTTTCTCGTAGGACGCCACGAGCCCGCCTTCGAGCCAGCCGGTGGCGTGATGCACCCAGTTGGTGTGACTCATCACGCAAGCCCACAGCGACATCGCGCTTTCATACGTCGCCTGTGCATCGACGGCGTTGGATGCGTTTACGTTGCTGGCGCGATAAGGCAGCTTATAGCGACGGGCGATCTGCCCGCCGATGATGGTCGCCCGCACATACTCGGGCGTGCCGAAGGCTGGCGCACCGGTCTTCATATCGACGTTCGAGGTGAAACCGCCGAAAATCATCGGACAGCCGGGCTTCACCATCTGCACGAAGGCTAACACCGCGAGTGCTTCAGCCGATTGTAATGCCAACGCGCCGGCGATCGTGATCGGGCTCATCGCGCCAGCGAGCGTGAACGGTGTGACGCAGACGACCTGGCCGTTCTCCGCCATTTCCATCAGGCCCGACAGCAACTCCTTGTCGACCCGGCGTGGCGAATTGGTATTGATGACCGTCGAGATCGACGGCTCAGCCCGCATCTGCTCGATCGACACACCGCGACCGATACGGGCAATCTCGATCGCATCCTTAATTCGGCCGCGACCGATCGCACTGCCGCCCCACACCCGGTCGGAATACAAAACTTGCGCCTGATGCTGATCGAGATGGCGCGTCGGCACGGGGAGGTCTTGAGCGGCGACCATCGTGCCACCTGAAGTGTGCAGTGTATTCAGCGACTGGTGCAGTTTGATCAGCTCGACCTGATCGCGAAACGAGCCAGGGCGCCGGCCGCGCTCCAGATCTGACGCATTCGGTGTGCCGCCAACGGGACCAAAATTGATGTAGTTGCCGCCGACGATCAGGTTTCGCTCGGGGTTGCGCGCATACATCTTGAACTGCTGCGGCGCCTTGGCGATCATCGACAGCACCAACGCTCGATCCATTTTGACGAGCCCCGTCGAATGATCGACCTTGCAACCATTCACTTCCAGAATACGGCACGCCTCCTCACTCATGAATTCGAGCCCGAGCTCCTCGAGCACCCGGAACGCCGTGTTTTCGATTCGGCTCATGCCCTCTTCATCGAGTAGTTCGAGCGGCGGCAGCGGATTTTGCACCAGCCGCCACGGCGTCTGCGGCACAGCCGCGTTGGCCTCGGCCTTGCGGCGGGCACGGCGTTCAGTGGCTCCACGTTCGGCCGCCATGGTCGTGTTCCTTCCGAATTGATATGGCTCAGCATATACTCAGATGCGCGTCTGTCGTGTATTCGTTTGTGCATAGTTGAAGATCCGGAGAGACAGCCATGGCCAAAGCCCCAAAGGTTTCGCCCTTTGCCCCGAAATCCAGCCCGACCGTGCCGGCGATCGAAGGCGTGCGCTTTGCCACTGCCGAGGCCGGCATTCGCTACAAGGGGAGAACCGATCTGCTGCTGGCCGTGCTCGACGAAGGGACGGTCGCCGCCGGCGTCACCACCAAGTCCAAGACCTGCTCGGCAGCGGTGCTCTGGTGCCGCGAGGCGTTGAAATCCGGCAAGGCTCGGGCCTTAGTGGTGAATTCTGGCAACGCCAATACATTCACCGGAAAACGCGGGGCCGACGCCGTGCGCATTACCGCCGAGGCCGCAGCAAAAGCCGTCGGTGCAAACCCGCTCGACGTTTATGTTTCGAGCACTGGGGTGATCGGCGAGCCAATGGATGCGGGCAAATTCGCCCACCTGCTGGAGGGCCTAGCCAAGACCGTCAGGGGTGACAATTGGGATGCCGCCTCGCGCGCGATCATGACGACCGATACCTACCCGAAGCTCGTCACCCGCACGGTCAAGATTGGCGGCGTCGACATCAATATCAATGGCTTTTGCAAGGGCGCTGGCATGATTGCGCCCGACATGGCGACCATGCTCGCGTACATCTTCACCGATGCCGCGATCACCCAGCCGTTGCTGCAACGATTGGTTTCGGCGCTCGCCGACCAGACATTCAACTGCATCACGGTCGATAGCGACACCTCGACAAGCGATACAGTATTGGTGTTCGCCACCGGTGCCGCGGCAAAGCGCGGCGCGCCTATGATCTCCGACATGGCCGACGCCGCCTGTGGCGTGTTTGCTGGCGCATTACGTGCCGTAATGCATGACCTCGCCCTGATGATCGTCAAGGATGGCGAGGGCCTGACCAAATTTGTCACGTTCCAAGTGTGGGGCGCCGAAAACGACCATGCCGCTCGCCGCATCGCGTTCTCGTGCGCCAACTCGCCGATCCTCAAGACCGCGATTGCCGGCGAAGACCCCAACTGGGGCCGCGTCGTGATGGCCGTTGGCAAATCAGGCGAGATGGCCGATCGCGACAAGCTGTCGATCTGGTTTGGTCCGCATTGCGTGGCGCAAAACGGCGAGCGGGCCGAAGGGTATGTCGAGAGCCAGGTCGCCGAATACATGAAAAACGCCGAACTCACGATCCGCATCGACGTGGGCATCGGCGGCGGAGCGGCGACCGTGTGGACCTGCGATCTCACTCACGATTACGTCGAGATCAACTCGGATTACCGGAGTTAACGCCAAAACTCACATTATTGCAGGTCAACTCTGCGTGGGAATAAAGAACTTCTGCTGCACCGCACACTTGTCGTGTCGATCCATAAGCCTTAAACGTGCGGCGGTTTGGCACGCCATCGCTGGTAAAGCGATGTTGATGCCAGGGGAAACGCAGATCGAATACGATCGCATAAATATTAGCGATCAAGGGTGAGGTTGAATGCAAGCGCGCGAACTCGCGAAGCGAAGCCGGGGCCGGATGGCGCCGACCGACATCAGCAATCCGAAGTACTTTCACAAGGTTGTCGATTGCCAGTGGGCATGCCCGACGCATACACCGGTGCCCGAATACATCCGGCTGATCGCGCAAGGGCGCTACGCTGCGGCCTACATGCTCAATTGGGAAAGCAATGTTTTCCCAGGCATTCTCGGCCGCGTTTGCGATCGCCCGTGTGAACCTGCATGCCGGCGCGGCCGCGTGCAGGTCGGCGATGAGGCAAATGCCAAGGACCCGTCGCTCAAAAATGCCGAGCCTGTCGCGATTTGCCGTCTAAAGCGCGTCGCCGCCGACAACAAGGGCGACATCGACGCCTTCATGCCCGAGGTTTCGGCCCCAAACGGCAAGCGGATTGCACTTCTTGGCGGTGGACCGGCATCACTGACTGTCGCGCGCGACTTGGCGCCACTCGGCTACGAAATCACGCTGTTCGAGAAGGACCCACAGGGTGGTGGCCTGATGCGAACCAATATTCCATCATTCCGCTTGCCCGTATCGGTACTGGACGAGGAAGTAAGCCGCATCTTAGGCTTCGGCATCAAGACCCGCTTTGGCCAGGAAGTGAAAAGCCTCAAGGCCGTGGTCGACGAAGGCTTCGACGCGGTGTTCGTCGGCACCGGCGCGCCGAAGGGCAAAGACCTCGAAATCCCCGGCCGTAAGGATGCCGCCAAAAACATTCAACTCGGCATCGACTTCCTGACCTCTGTCGCTTTCGGCCACGTCGAAAAGATCGGCCGCCGGGTAATCGTGATCGGAGGCGGCAACACCGCGATGGACTGTTGCCGCACCGCACTGCGTATGGGCGCCGAAGCGGTCACCGTCACCGTGCGTTCGCCGCGCAAGGTGATGAAAGCCTCGGAATGGGAGATCAAGGACACGCTGCACGAGGGCATTCCGATCCTCGACAATCACGCGCCTAAGGAGTTTTTGATCGAGAACGGCGTACTCGTTGGTGCGGTGTTTGAAAAAATGATCGAGCAAGGCGTGGACACCAAGGGGCGGCCTAAACTGGTGGCTTCGGGCGAGTTGGTCACGATCCCCTGCGATGACGTGCTGCTGGCAATCGGCCAGGAGAACGCATTCAACTGGATCGAGCGCGACCTCGGCATCGAGTTTGGCGAATGGGGCATGCCGAAAGTCGACCGGGTCACGTTCATGTCGACACGGCCGGGCGTATTCTTCGGCGGCGACGCGGCGTGGGGACCAGAGAACATCATCTGGGCCGTGGCGCATGGCCATCATGCGGCGATCTCGATGGACGCGCACTGTCACGGCCGCACCATCACCGAGCGGCCCGCCCCGGGCCACACGCTCGTCGCCCAAAAGATGGGCATACACGAGTGGTCCTATCACAACAATTACGACCCGGCCGACCGCACGGATGTGCCGCACGCCGAGCTAAAAACCGCTTTGAAGAACCTGAAGATCGAAGTCGAGTTGGGCTTCGATGACAAGCTCGCCGCGCGTGAAGTCGAGCGTTGCCTCAACTGCGACGTACAAACAGTTTTCACCGAGAAGCTGTGCATCGAGTGCGATGCCTGCATGGACATCTGCCCGGTCGATTGCATCAACTTCATCCAGAATGACGACGAACCCGCACTACGTATGCAGCTTCGCGTGCCGGCACTTAACATGACCCAAGATCTCTATATCTCCGACGACTTGAAGACGGGGCGGATCATGGCCAAGGACGAAGACATGTGCCTGCATTGCGGCCTATGCGCCGAACGCTGCCCAACCGGCGCTTGGGATATGCAGAAGTACGTTTACGTCGAGGCACAAGCATCGAAGGCGTGCCTCAGTCATCACAACGCATACATTCGCTGAACTCCTGAACGAGACCAGCACTTCATAGGGTCGACGCTAAATGAGTGGTATCAACGATTTCGTCGTCAAGTTCGCGACCGTCAACGGCTCCGGGTCCGCAAGTGCGAACACGATGTTCGCCAAGACGCTGTTCCGCATGGGCATCCCGGTCAGTCCGAAAAACATATTCCCGTCTAACATCCAGGGGCTGCCGACCTGGTACGAAGTGCGCGTGTCGGAGAAGGGCTATCTCGCACGGCGCGATGGTATCGACCTGATGGTTGCGATGAATCCACAGACGTTCAAAGAAGATGCGGCCGAAGTCGTCAAAGGCGGCTGGCTCCTTTACGATAGTTCGATGCCTCGGATTTGGGGGCGCGACGACATTACCATTCTTCCCGTTCCGATTGCCGCGATGTGCGCCAAGAAGTGGACCGATCCGCGCCAACGTCAGTTGTTCAAAAACATGGTCTACGTCGGCGCCCTAGCCGGTCTGCTCGACATGGACATGGAAGTGATCAAACACGTGGTCGCCGACCAACTGAAGGGCAAGGAAAAGCTGGTCTCGGCCAACATGGAAGCGATCGCGCTTGGACGGGAATACGCGATGGCGAACTTTGCGTGTCCGTTGCCGATTTCGGTTCGTCATGCGACCGGCGCCAAGGGCAAGATCCTGGTGACCGGCAACGAAGCTGGCGGCTTGGGTGCCGTATACGCAGGTGCAACGGTTTGCGCCTGGTATCCGATCACGCCCTCGACCTCCCTGCCTGAAGGTTTCGAGAAACACGCCAAGCGCCTGCGTACCACCAAGGAAGGCAAGCGACTGTACGGTATCGTGCAGGCCGAAGACGAGCTGGCAGCTATCGGCGTTGCCATTGGTGCGGGCTGGAACGGTGCCCGTGCATTCACGGCAACCTCTGGCCCCGGCATCTCGCTGATGAGCGAATTCCTCGGCCTCGCCTATTTCGCCGAAGTGCCGGTCGTGCTGTTCAACATCCAGCGAGGCGGCCCTTCAACCGGCATGCCGACGCGAACCGGCCAACCCGATGTCATTTCTTGCGCCTATGCCTCACACGGCGACACCAAGCACGTGCTTCTGTTCCCGGCCGACCCGACTGAATGCTTCTCGCTCGGTGCCGAGGCGTTTAACCTCGCCGAAAGATTGCAAGCCCCGGTGATGGTCCTGTCCGATCTCGACATCGGCATGAATGACTGGGTATGCGAGCCCTTCACCTGGGACGACACCGCCAAGGCCGATCGCGGCAAGGTGTTGTCGGCCGAACAACTCGAGGGCTTCAAGGATGCGCATGGCCAGCCGTGGGGCCGCTATCGTGACATCGACGGCGATGCAATCCCCTATCGCACTCTACCGGGCACGCACCCGACCATGGGCGCATTCTTCACGCGCGGCACCAGCCACGACGAGAACGCACGCTATACTGAGGACGGCCACATCCACGCCCGCATGATCGATCGCATCCGCCGCAAATTCGACACCGCCGCGACGATCGTACCGAAACCTGTCATCAACACGCGCGATGCAAAGTCGAAAATCGGCCTGATCTATTTTGGCGCGACCACGCCTGCCGTGCACGAGTCACTCGACGAATTGCAGGCGGTCGGCGTGAAGGTCAACGCGCTTCGGCTGCGGGCATTCCCATTCACCGAGGAAGTGCTGGCATTCTGCGCCGCTCATGACAAGATTTTCGTCGTCGAACAGAACCGCGATGCCCAGATGCGTCAACTGCTGATGGTCGAAGCGAATATACCGGGTGACAAGCTGATCGCGACGCTAAGCTACGATGGCATGCCGACCACCGCCGCCTTCGTTACCGGCGCCGTCCTCAAACATCTGCAGCGGGCCAAAGTCCAGGCAGCGGAATAAGGATCCAAAACATGTCCTACATCGCAAAGCCATCGGCCTATCATCCGGCGCTCAAGAAGAACACACTCGATCTGACGCACCGCGACTATGAAGGCACCATGTCGACGTTGTGTGCCGGCTGCGGTCACGACAGCATCACCGCAGCGTTGATCGAGGCGGCATTCGAATTGGACTTGCCGGCGCATCGCATCGCCAAGGTATCGGGCATCGGTTGTTCGTCAAAAACGCCGACGTATTTCCTCGGTCGCAGTCACGGGTTCAACTCGGTGCATGGCCGCATGCCTTCGGTGACAACCGGCGCTGCGATGGCCAATCGCGATCTCGTCTACATCGGCGTATCGGGCGATGGCGATACCGCCTCGATTGGTCTCGGCCAATTTTGTCATGCCGTGCGCCGCAAACTGAACATGACCTATCTCGTCATGAACAATGGCTGCTATGGCCTAACCAAAGGCCAATTCTCGGCGACCAACGACAAAGCCTCACCTTCCAAAAAAGGCGATGCCAATCCGTTCGAAGCAATCGATTTGTGTCAACTGGCGATCCAACTCGGTGCTGGCTTCGTCGCCCGCTCGTTCTCCGGCGACAAGAACCAACTGATCCCGCTGATCAAAGCAGCAATCAGCTACAAGGGCTTCGCCTTCCTCGACGTGATCTCGCCGTGCGTGACCTTCAACAATCAGGCGGCTTCGACCAAGAGCTACGATTACGTGCGTGCGCACAACATGGCGTCGGAGAATCATCTCGATTTCGTCGAGAGTAAGGAAGAAATTACGGTCGATTACGCCGAGGGGACATCGGCCACGATCGACATGCATGACGGCTCGAAGCTGTTGCTGCACAAGCTTGACGGTGGGCACGATCCACAGGATGCCGACGCGGCACTCATGACGATCCGCCGTAGCGCGAAGAAGGGCGAGGTTGCGACCGGCCTGTTATACATCAACAAAGATCAGTACGATCTGCACGATGTGCTCGGCACTGAAGAGCGCCCCCTCAACGCAATTCCGGTGAGCGAACTTTGCCCCGGTTCGAAAGCGCTGGAAGGGATCAACTCCCGGCTGCAATAAGACTCAAAACCATAAGAAAAAACAAACGGAGGAATTACCTGCATACCTGTCTCCTTAGTTACGGCGCAATGATGTCGTCAGCTTTGTCCATCAAGGAGATAGAGCATGTCGGACGAGCACAAAGACGATCTGTGGCGGGATTTCCCGAAGACCGCCGTGGCATTCGAGAAGCGGTTTGC